>JBDRFF010000026.1:0-39953 GCA_043819095.1 Candidatus Omnitrophota bacterium | reverse complement strand
TCCTGGCCATTAGTTACCTCTGAGACATCATAATCTTTTTCCAGAATAAGCTTCAATGATTCCCGGATTCCTAATTCATCATCACAGATAAGAATCTTTTTTTTCATTTTAACCTCCCGGTTAGTAGGTAGAAGGTAGTAGGTAGGGCGTAGGGAGAGATTCAATCACCTTCTACCGATTGATTTAATTAATCCATTAAGCATTTTTCCAATTTCATCGGTTGAGCTCCAAAGTAAGTTTGAATCAGAAATATATTTTAAATCTTTGCCTAGAATAAGATAATATCTTAATTCTTGCAAGGAACCTTGAGCAATATTGTAAAAGTGAATTTTATCTTTTATACCTTTACGTTTAAATCCTTCTGCAATATTGGCTGGGATTGAAACTGCTGCACGCCTCATTTGTTGAATTAAACCAAATTTTTCTTCTGTGGGAAAACTTTTGGAAAGTTTATAAATTTCCAAAACAAAATTGTGACTTTTTTGCCAAACACTTAAATCTTGAAATTCATTTAATTTTTTCATCCCTACATTCTACCTTCTAACCCCTACCTACTATAACGCCGGTGGCGTTATCACGCATATCGCTTTGGATTGTTTTTTGCCTGTATTTTTAAAATAATGGGGAAGGGTAGCGTCAAAATATATGCTTTCGGATTTACCCAGTTTATAATCTTCGTCAGAGATTACCGCGACAACCTCTCCTTCAAGAACGTAAAGAAACTTTTCGGTTCCAGCAGATGCCTCTTCAGAATTTGTCCTGCCCTTAGATTCGATACTCAACAATATTGGCATCATCTTTTTGTTTAAGACTTTTTTGGTGAGGATTTCAAAAGAAGACTTATCACTATGAACGAAGATATCTCTGGAAACTTTTTTTGTCCTTACATCAATATTTTTCTCTTCGACTACAATTTCAGAGTAAAGATCCGCCAGGGCAATACCCAGCGCCTTGACTATACCTATGTGCGACTCAAGTGTTCCGGTCATTCGATTATTTTCCATCCTGCTTAAGGTTGCCAGCTGCACACCGCTTTTGTCGGATAATTCCTGTAGAGTCATCTTCCGCTCTTTGCGCAACTGCCTGATTCTATTTCCGATTTTCATGTCGTCTCCTTTAATGAGCGCATAACTTACGTCGTAAATTTTTTGCCATAGCGACGTAAGTTATTTGCGCGAATTAAATCCAGCACTAATTTTACAATATCATGGATTTTTTAAGTCGATTCTTAAGGTGATTTCTTGATTGTCCATAATGTTTTAATTTCTTTTCTCTATCCCTGGCATCAAGCTCTGAAGCATAAGCCACATAATAGACAAGTTTCCATTTACTATCAGAATTATGCTCCCTTAAGCGTCGCTCAAGATTGTTCGTATAACCATAATAAATCTCGTTACTTTGTTTATTTCTTAAAATGTATACAAAATACATAAAATTAGTGCTGGGTCAAATTCAGTTAGACAACTTATGTTCGCTCTCGCTCCATAAGTTGTGTCTTCATTTGACCTTTTTGAAATAATTTTAACTAAGAATAAGTTACCATATTATTGAGGAAATGTCAAGTTAAATTAGAGAAATTATAAAATGTAATTTAAATAATTATCAACATCGTGTAGACCTAACGTCTTTAACATACTGAAATTGTTAGAGTTATGATAGGGCAAGATTATTTTGATTTTCTTCCAAACCCACCTTGACAAATAATCAAATATATGCTATACTTTCATCACATCTTCAGGAGAAAGAAAAAGAGCAGCTATGAGAGAAGAAAAAACCGCCCCCAGAAAAATAACCGAAATTGAAGAAGTTTTCCGCACACTGAAAAATAGAATACTTTTTTACCCCAATCTATATATCCCCGATTTTATTATTTATGATTTAGCTAAGAGCATAGAGGAGTTTTATGAAGAAGATTCTAATTAACTGTGTTGTCTTTCTAGGTTTCTTTTCTCTTTTTTTATCTGTATCGGGAAGCGGTTTCTCAGAGACTGAAATTATCTGGCAGAAGTTTACAGACGGAATAAGAGAAAAGGATATAAATTTTGTCCTAATCGAAGCAAATACTATTTATGTTGGGACGGACAGAGCCGTTTACTTATCGGAGGATGAAGGTAGGCATTATAAGAAAGTATTAAATATTAGTGGAAAAGATAGTAACGTTAACTTTTTGATAAAGGATCAAAATAATCCCCAAATAATCTACGCTGCAACAGGAAACGGTTTGTATCAAAGCGTCAACTCAGGAAAATCCTGGAAGAATATATTTAAGGGAAGAAATAGCTTACAGCGTAACTGTAATGCTATCGCGATAAATGATAACAGGATATTTTTAGCCACACAGGAAGGATTGTTTTTCAGTTTTGATAATGCAAAGACTTGGAATAAATCTTCCGGTGATTTGGGTAGTATGGAAATAACATCTGTGGCTTTATCTGAAAATAATATTTATCTTGCCGCATCGCAAGGCATATATGCGCTAACTTTAGATTTAAAGGATCAAAACAAATTATACGCAGTTTCAATACAAGAAGTTAGCGAGGAAAGCGAAGAAAACAATAATGATGATTCGGATGAAACTGCCGGCCTCTCAAGAATAAATGATATCAAAATAGACAAAAATAAAATATACTTCGGCTCTGACAAAGGTTTATTCTCTAGCGATGATTTCGGTGAGAGTTGGAAAAGATTTAACCTCGAAGGTTTATTAAGTAGAGATATCAAGACGATTATTTTAGATTCAAAAACTGATCGTATTTTTGTTGGTACAAATAGAGGCATTTTTGGATTCTCCAACAATAAATGGCATCAACTATACAAAGGAATACTTACCAATAGAATTAATTATTTAACCACTGACTCCTCCTCCAATCTTTGGGCTGCGACTGACAAAGGAGTCTTTAAGGGCTCGCCCCGGAGCGAAAAATTTTCTATTAAGCAAGATGAAATAGAAGATATTTTTGTTGCTTTTGAGGGCGAGCCCTCCATCCAAAAAATTCAAAATCAAGCGATAAGATATGCAGAGGTTCAACCGGAGAAGATTGCTGGATGGAGAACTCAGGCAATGCTGGCGGCATTTATGCCATCGATTAGCTTGAATTATGACAAGAATGTCTATGGCTCAGGTTCGACCAATACAGCTGAGAGCGACCAGCCTAAGAGATATGGAACAGCAATGGTTGGTCCCAGAGATTGGGGAATTGGCCTGTCTTGGGATTTATCTGAATTAGTATGGAATCCCGATCAGACTTCGATAGATTCACGTTCCAAATTAATGGTTGAACTCAGAGAGGATATTTTGGATGAGGTTACGCGATTATATTTTGAGCGCCGTCGGCTTCAGACAGAGCTTCTAATCTCACCTCCTGAAGAGGCGAATGATCGACTGGACAAAGTCCTGAGATTAGATGAGCTGACGGCCTCAATTGATGCTTTAACTGGAGGTTATTTAACCCGAGCATTAGATAAAGGAATTGATTCAGCGTCAAGGGATAGGATAAACTAGTGTTTTTGAAAGGAGGCAAGATTTATGTTTAGAAAATTAACAGTCTTGATTATGTGTTTAGTATTTTTGACAATTACCTCAAGCGTATTCGCTGAGGATGTCTATATAACTAAACAAGGCAAAAAGTATCACAAAGAGAACTGTCGTTTTATCGCCAACAGAGATACACAGGAAATCGGCTTAGAAGATGCTAACGCAAAAGGTTTAACTCCTTGCAGTAAGTGTTTTGGCGATACCGAAGAAGTAACAAAAAGTAAAAGCAACAGGAAAACAGATAAAAACGAAGATCTTGTTTATGTTACTAAAGGCGGAAAAAAGTATCATAAGCCGGAATGTAGTTTAATAAAAAATAAGAATACTACAGGGATACCTATTGTTGAAGCTGAAACAAAAAATTTAACTCCCTGTAGCAAGTGCTCTTCAGATCAACAAGTAAAAGCTAAATAGTTTTGTCTAGCTTTTGACGCTGGATCAGTTTCAAAAAAGGAGAAGAAATGGAAGATAAACTAAATTTCAAAATAGGAAGATTATTCAGATTAGAGACAGATGGTCCAATAAAGGCCTTTGTAGATATCGTCGTGAATGAGGCAATTTTGATTAAGGGTTTGCGTGTTATCGAAGGTAAAAATGGCTTATTCGTATCCTTGCCTAAGGATAAAGGTAAAGACAACCGCTGGTACGATATTATCCGACCAATCACCAAAGAAACGCGTAATGAAATTTCTAATGTAATACTTAGTGCTTACAGCGAAAAATAGTATTTGGCCCTAAATCGATCGTTAATTTTTTAACCTTGACATCCAGATTAATTGCTGATATAAATAATCACGATGAAGAAAATTATTTTACTAGCATTAATCGCAAGTTTGTTCGCGACGCCGCTTTTGGCTTTCGCGCAGGAGGAGGTTTCTCACGAGGGGATTCTCGTTCTCCACAAGGCCCAGAAGCGCCAGAAGGATTATTGCGCTGTAATTGTCTATTTGATTGAGGACATCTTAGAAGTTACGATAATCGCCACGATGTACGCCACAAAACCCCACGTTTATAACGTCACTTTTGTAGGCCCGGGGGTGGGCAGGATGAGCCCTCAAGAAAGACAGACATTAATGCCTACGGTAGAAGACAAAGAACTGCTCTTTGTCACAAGGGATAAGGAAGGCGGCATCCTGAGATTTAGCAAGCGCGAGAGTAAGAAAAAAATAAAAGGCACGCTGACAAAAGAATTGGTCAAATTCAAGATCCCCACCGATAAAATAAAAGAAAAGAAGCGATACGAGCTTAAGATAAAAATCGAGAGCTCACAGAGGCCCGGACAATTCAAGAATTTTGATTTTGATTTGGAAAAGCTCCACGAGGCGATTGCCGAACAAAAAAGCGAATAATCTTCTCGATGAAGAAAATATCTTTATTATTAATATTAGCGGTAGTTTTATCAGGATGCGCAACGTACAAATACCATTTGGGAGAGGCATCTTACGATAATGGCTACGTGGTCACTAGAGATTATCGTACAATTGTGGAATATACAATCGGGAAAGATAATTCTGTTTCGAAAAATCTTGATTTAGCCAAAGAGCGTTTTAAAAGACGAAAGAAAACCGTTGAGCATTACTACAGGCAAATGGATATTATTGAGAGTGATTTTGCCAAGTATTTCTGGACACCTTGCGTTTTGATCGGGAAAACAGTTGTAGGGGTATTTCGGCTTCCGTTTATTGCTTATTCCGATTACAAATACCGACACGACCCCGAGTATAGAGAGATGGTCAGAGCACAAGACGAAGAACAAGATGCCCTCGAGAAAGCCCGCCTAGAGAAACTTAAATCCGAGCTAGATGCCTACATCCAAGAGGATTTAAGAATAGAAAATCCTTAATTCGTTTTGAATAATTCTGTAAATGTAGTATAATGTTTTTATGTTTAAAGAAAAGACTTTCCAGATTGCCTTCTGGGTTTCGATACTGGTTCACGCTGTCGCGCTTTATCAGCTCCCGCAGGTGAATTTGACTATCCACAAATCCCCCAAAGAGTTAGAGGTTACTTACCAGCAGCTCAAAAATGTTCGTAGCGACATCAAGCTTTTAACCAAAAAATTAGAAGAGACCAAGGACGAGAAGCGCGATAAAATCCGTGTGGTAAAGACACCCGAGAGCCAATCATCTCTTTTTAAGGATAACTTTTTAGTTAAAAAGATCCAGGCATTACAGAGCAAGCCCAAACTTGCGAAGGTGGATATGCAAAAGAAAAAAAGCATAACTTCTACTTTAGAATCCAAGATGGAGAACCCCCTGTACAAGAATTATTATCAGAAAATCAGGGAAAAGATAAAGAAACGCGCATACAAGAATTATACTAAATATGAAGAAGGGGAGGTTTATCTTTCTTTTATGATTACCAATGACGGTAACCTCAAGGCCGTTAAGATTTTTAAAGATAAATCCTCACCCAATGAATTTTTGCAGGAGATTACCTTAATGAGCGTGCAGGACGCCGCGCCTTACCCCAAATTTCCCGCCGATTTAGATTTTCCGGAATTGTCATTTAACGTCATTATTTCCTTTGAGTTAGGCGATTAAATCCTACCCGTTAATCATTTGACAGAGTAGCTCTAAAGTGATATATTATTAATGCTACAAAATGAATGTTTTGTAGCATTTTTTAACTTCAAAGGAGAGCGGATTTGAACAGAAGGCCAGTGGTTGCAGGTCAGTTTTATCCCGCGGAAAAAAAGGATTTAATAAGACAGATTGAGCAGTTCATTGATAAGGACGCGAAAAAAATAGAGGCTAAAGGCGCAATCATGCCGCACGCCGGCTACATCTATTCCGGCTTGGTTGCCGGCCAGACCGTATCAAGGATAGCATTAAAGGATACGTTTATTATGTTAGGGCCTAACCACACAGGAAACGGCGAGCCCTTTAGCATTATTACTGAGGGTAGTTGGCAGACACCTCTGGGTGAAGTAAAGATAGACTCAGATCTGGCTAAGGCAATTCTAAAGGGATCTCGATTATTAAAAGAAGATGCAGAAGCGCATGCCTACGAGCACTCTATTGAGGTGGAGCTGCCGTTTTTACAGTATTTCACTAAGGACTTTAAGATTGTGCCGATAGCTGTGTTTCCCGCAGAGATCACAATCTACAAACAGATCGCAGAAAGTATCGTAAAGGCAATAGAAGAAAAAGGCAAAAAGGATAGCGTCGTGATTATCGCGAGTTCTGATATGACGCATTATGAATCGCAGAAAGATGCTCAAGTGAAAGATAAACAGGCGCTCGATGCGGTTTTAAAGCTTGACGAAGACGCGCTAGTTAAAACAGTTAAAGACTTAAATATTTCAATGTGCGGATACGCGCCGACAGCTATTATGCTGGCAGCAACCAAGTTACTGGGAGCAAAAAAGGCAAAACTTATTAAGTATCAGACCAGCGGCGATGCAAGCGGTGATTATAGCTCAGTGGTGGGATACGCCGGAGTAATCGTCAATTAAGCAAAATGGATAATCCACAAGAAAAACATATAGACGAAGCCTGGAAAGAGACAGCCCAGAAGGAAAAGCAAGAGGCAAAACTGAAAGAAGAGCAGCAGTTTCAGATACCGGAAGTAAATTTCAGCAATTTTGTCTCAAGTCTAAGCCTTCAGGCATTGATTTCTCTGGGAGAGGTCGAGAATCCCTTTACTTCAAAAAAAGAAAAAAATCTTAAGCAGGCGAAATTCTTAATCGATACTTTGGATATGATGAAAGAAAAGACAACCGGAAACCTAGAGGGAAATGAGGCAAGCTTGTTTGATACGGTTATCTACGAGTTGAAAATGAAATATATTCAGATAGATAAGGAGGCTTCAAAATGATCGATAAGGAGCTAATTGAGATTCTGGCCTGTCCGGCATGCCAAGGGGATGTAGATTTAAAAGACAAAAAGATTGTCTGTCAGAAGTGCGGTAAAAAATATCCTATTCGCGACGGCATCCCCATTATGCTGATTGACGAAGCCGAAAAATAATTCAAAAAAAATTATGGAGGAAACCACAAATGGGTAAGATACTAGTAATCCACGGGCCTAATTTGAATCTTTTAGGAAAAAGAGAAGTCAATATTTACGGAAAAGCCTCTCTAGACGATATTAATAATAAATTAAAAAAGGCAGCAGAAAAGTTTAAAGTAAAACTTGAGATTAAGCAATCTAACCACGAAGGAGAAATCGTGGATTTAATCGGTAAGGCAAAGGAAGATTTCAAGGCCATCTTGATAAACCCCGCTGCCTACACCCATACCAGCGTGGCGATCCGCGATGCGATCGCCGCCTGCGGAGTTCCTGCGGTAGAGGTGCATCTTTCCAATATTTATTCCAGAGAAGATTTTCGTCAGACATCTTTGACTGCTCCTGTCTGTATCGGTCAGGTAAGTGGCTTTGGGGTAGATAGTTATCTTTTAGGACTTGAAGCGGCAGTAAGCCTAATAAGGAAGTGACCCGCCAAGTAATAAGTTTTCTCAGTAAACTCAAAGAAGAAAAATTAGACGGTGTTTTAATTACCAAAGACGAGAATATCTCGTATTTGACCGGCTACGATTCAAGGGAGTCTTGGCTGTTGGTAAGCCCTAAAGGCATATTCTTTTTTACTGATTTCAGGTATTTTGCAGAAGCCAAAATTGGTCTAAAAGGAATCTCAATCGTCAAAATTAACGGTTCAATCTTTAGTTTAGTCGCAAGATTCGCCAAAAAACTAAACTTAAAGCAATTCGGTTTTGAAAGCAAAAATTTTTCTTATGCCGAATATAAAAAGTTAAAAGAAGAACTTTCTGGCTCTGTTGATTTTGTCCCTACCTTTGACTTAATCGAGTCCTTAAGGGAAATTAAGACAAAAGATGAGATAAAAAAGATCCGCAGGGCGATTAAGATAAATATCGAAGGCTTCAAATTCATTGAAAAAGTTATTAAGCCGGGCCTAACGGAAAGAGACCTTGGATTCAAATTAGATGATTTTATAAAGGCCAAAGGAGCTGATTTAGCCTTTGAAACTATTGTTGCATCTGGTGTCAATTCAGCCTATCCGCACGCGCGGATTTCTCGTCGGAAACTAAAAAAGAATGAACCTGTTTTAATTGACTTCGGAGTGGCCTTTCATGGATACAGAAGCGACTTGACAAGGATTTTCTTTTTGGGTAGAATACCTTTATATTTCAAAAGGTTATACTCGGAAATTTTGGCTGCACAACAGGCAGCTATTAAGAAAATAGCCGCGGGAGTGCGCGTTTCACAAATAGATAAATGCGCACGCAATTTTTTGTCAAAAAAGAAATTAGCTAAGTATTTCGGTCATTCATTAGGCCATGGTATCGGCAGGGAAACTCACGAAAGCCCCCCGATATCATCAAAGATAAAAGAAAGACTTTCCGAAGGCATGGTTTTTACAGTAGAACCCGCCATTTATCTACCTGGAAAGTTTGGGATCAGGATAGAAGATATTGTATTGGTTAAAAAAGATGGTTGTGAGGTATTAAGTGACAGTCTCGATAACTCAATTAAAACCAGGTTTGAGCATTCTGATTAATAATGAGATTTATTCAGTTATGGAATACCAGCATGTCAAGCCCGGTAAAGGCGGCGCCTTTGTCCGAACCAGACTAAAGAATTTGATAACCGGCTCCGTAATCGACAAAACCTTCAAGTCAGACGATAAAATACAGGATGCCTATATCGAACAGAAAAAACTGCGTTATATTTATCATGACGGGAATTTATACCATTTCATGGACCAGGATACTTTCGAAGATTCGATTATATCAAAAGAGCAAATGGGCAATACGATAAAGTTCTTAAAAGATAATCTCGATGTAACTGCTTTTTTTTATAAAGACAGATTAATAAGAATCGAATTACCAACTTTTATTAATTTGAAGATAAAACAGACAGAGCCCGGAGTAAGGGGCGATACTGCCAAAGCAGCAACAAAGCCGGCGGAGTTAGAGACCGGCGCCGTAGTCCAGGTTCCTTTATTTGTGGATGTCGGTGACGTAATTAAGGTCGACACCAGAACTGAAAGTTACGTAGAAAGGAAAACGAGATGAATCTTAAAGAGATAAAAGAGATGATCAGTCTGATGAACGAGAATAATCTTATGGAGCTTGAGATTGAGCGTGAGGGTACAAAAATCAGAATCAAAAAAGAGGCCAAGGAATCTTTTGGGATGAATCCTACGGCAGAATATAAAATCGAGCAGATCCCTTCGCAGCCTGCAGCCGCCAACAAGCAGGGCGCGGCAGGTGATGAGAAGGTATTGTTGAAGACCGTTGAGGTCAAATCGCCTATGGTGGGAACATTTTATCGTTCTCCCTCTCCCGAGGCAGAAGCCTTTGTTGAAATCGGCCAGGAGATAGAGATCGGCCAGGTTATCTGCATTATTGAGGCAATGAAATTGATGAACGAGATAAAGGCTGAAGTCAAAGGAAAAATTATTGATGTCTTAGTAGAAAACGGCGAGCCGGTTGAGTTTGGGCAAAATTTGTTTTTAATAGAGCCTACCTAATATGTATTCAAAAGTCTTGATCGCAAATAGGGGTGAGATAGCGCTTCGCGTAATACGCGCCTGCAAGGAATTAAATATAAGAACCGTTGCTGTCTATTCCGATGTGGACAGGGATTCTCTGCACGTCCGTTTTGCCGACGAGGCGATCTGCATCGGCAAGGCCTCTAGCGCTGAAAGTTATCTCAATATCCCCGCGATAATTTCCGCCGCAGAGATCACTGACGTAGAGGCAATCCATCCCGGATACGGCTTCTTGGCGGAAAATCCTCACTTTGCCGAGATCTGCGAATCCTGCAATATAACCTTTATTGGTCCTAGCCCCGAATCGATGAGGCTAATGGGCGATAAGATGCTGGCACGTCAAACCATGCGTAAGGCAGGCCTTCCGATTATCTCAGGCAGCCCTAATATTATTAAAAACAGAGAGGACGCCTTAAGAATAGCAAAAAAGATTAAATATCCGGTGATAATTAAAGCTACCGCTGGCGGCGGTGGCAGAGGAATGAGGATTTGTCATAATGATGTTAGATTGGTCAGCGCTTTAACTACGGCACAATCAGAAGCTGAAGCAGCGTTTGGAAATTCCCAGGTCTATATCGAGAAATACATCGAACAGCCTCGTCACGTAGAATTTCAGATCCTTGCGGATAAATACGGCAGGATAGTTCATTTGGGCGAGAGAGACTGCAGTATTCAGCGAAGGCATCAGAAGTTATTAGAAGAATCGCCTTCGCTTGCTTTGGGTAAGAAGCTACGAAAAAAAATGGGCGAGATGGCGGTTAAAGGCGCAAGGGTTGCGGGATATCACGGCGCGGGGACAATGGAATTCCTGCTCGATAGCAAAGGAGATTTCTATTTTATGGAGATGAATACGCGCATCCAGGTCGAGCATCCCGTAACAGAAATGATAACAGGAATCGATTTGATAAAAGAACAGATAAAGATTGCGGTAGGAGAAAAATTATCCTTCAAACAAGATGATATTGATTTCGAGGGGGCTGCTATTGAATGTCGTATCAATGCCGAAGATCCTGATAACGGCTTTTCATCTTGCCCTGGCATGATTGAGAGATTAAATCTGCCCGGAGGCCCGGGGGTGCGCGTAGATACCCATATTTATTCCGGATACGAAATCAGCCCGTTTTATGATTCATTGGTGGCAAAATTGATAGTACACGGTGCAGACCGCAAAGAAGCGATCAGGAAAATGAAAACAGCATTAAGCGAATTCATCATATCTCCGATAAAAACTACTGTTTCTCTGCATATGAAAATCCTTAATGATCCTTTATTTTTAAAAGGTGATATTTCTACTCATTTTCTGGAAAGAATAATTAAAGATGAAAGAGGAATGGAGGCTTAGATGGAAGAAGCAAAGACAGATTTAGGTGCGGTTCGGATTCATAATAATGTCATAGCGGCAATAACTTCATTAGCCGTTTCTGAAGTTGATGGAGTCGTGGGAATCCATAAAGGCTTTAAGGACAATATCTATAATATTTTCGGAAGAAAAGATTCTGCTGCGATTAAGATCGATATGGATAAGAATAACGAAATAAATTTAGATGTAGCGATAACTGTTAAATACGGAGTTAATATTCCTGAGATTGCGCGTAAGGTTCAAGAAAGCATTCACGCAGCCATCGAGAAATCTACTGATCTTTCGTTAAAGGAAATCAATGTTAATATCCAGGAAATTGAGAAGGAGGCAGAAAAATGAGATTTTTTTCTACGATGGGAGTCTTATTTTATACCCTCGTGCTATCTTTATTGGGCGGATTAATCATTGGTTTTTCTTCACATTTGGTTCCGCTGGAAGATATCACTGGAATTTTGAATACAGCTTACTCGGATTTCAATTTAAGAGTTATCGTCGGACTTACTGGATTATTGCTTATCTTTATTAGCCTTTCTTTTGCCCGATTGATGCTGGGTAAGATCCAAAAAGAGAAGACAATCGCTTTTAATAATCCCTCAGGACAGGTAAGCGTATCGCTTTCTGCGGTTGAGGATTTGGTGCGCAGGCTCAGCTTACAGATGAATGAATGTAAAGACGTCAGGCCTGATGTTATCGTAAACAAAAAAGGCATTTTGATAGACTTAAGAATCGTGTTACGTTCAGAGACTAATATTCCTGATCTTACTTTAAGGCTCCAGGAATTAATTAAAAGCAAGGTCCAGGAGATATTGGGCGTCGAAGAGGAAATAAGAGTCAGGATTCATATATCAAAGATTATTTCTAGGAAAGAAGAAAAAAGGCATCCGAAAGAAGAAGAAAAGCCAGAGACAGAAGAACATCAACCCAGCATACCTTTTCAGGGATACGGAAGGACTTAATTAAAGAAAGGAACAGATGGCTATGAAAAAAATAGGTATACTTACTGGCGGCGGAGATTGTCCGGGATTGAATCCTGTAATCAGAGCAGTGGTCAGGAAGGCGTACTTAGAAGGATACGAGACCATCGGAATAAAAAATGGTTGGAAAGGCCTTATTGATAACGATTCTGAAAAACTTACGTTAAGAAAAGCCTCGGGGATATTGCATAAGGGCGGAACAATCCTAGGAACAAGCAGGACTAATCCATACAAGATTAAAGGCGATGTTGGCAAGGTAGTAAAAAACTATAAAAAACTAAAACTTGATGCCTTGATTGTCGTTGGGGGAGAAGATACTTTGGGAGCGGCAAATAAATTGTCTAGAAAAGGTCTAAAGATTGTCGGCATTCCCAAGACTATAGATAATGATCTCTACGCCACAGATTTCACATTCGGATTTTATACTGCCGTGAATATCGCTACGGAATGTATCGATAGATTACATACAACAGCCGAAAGCCACCATCGCATTATTGTCGTAGAAGTTATGGGAAGACATGCGGGATGGATCGCAACTTTTGCCGGGATTGCCGGTGGCGCAGATGCAATTTTGATTCCTGAAAAACCCATCGATATCGATGAGGTCTGTGATTCGATAAAAAAGCGACATGAAAGAGGAAAGACTTTCAGCATTATAGTCGTTGCAGAAGGAGCAAAATTAAAAGAGGGTTGTCTCGTTGTTCAAGAAGAAAAGAAAGACGCATTTGGTCACATAAGGCTAGGGGGGATCGGCGAAACATTAGGTGAACTTATAGAAGAAAAAACTGGTTTTGAGACAAGGGTAAGCGTGCTTGGTCATATCCAGCGCGGCGGTTCGCCGACAGCATTTGATAGAATCTTGGGAACGAGATTCGGTATAAAGGCCGCAGAGTTAGTCAAAGATAAGAAGTTCGGTAAGATGGTAAGTTTTAAAGCCAATAAGATAACCCAGGTTCCTTTGGCTAGCGCAGTCAAAAAACTCAAGACAGTAGATATGCAACTATACGAAATAGCAAAGGTATTTTACGGATAAGGAAAGATATGAAAGAAGAAATCGCTAGGATTATAAAAGAATCTATCTCTGTAAAGGAGGAAGTTCTTAAGACTCAGTCTGATACGATTGCAAAAATCGCTGAATTAGCTATTGATTGTTTAAAGAAGCAAAATAAAATAATTCTTTTCGGAAATGGCGGTTCAGCAGCCGACAGTCAGCATATTGCCGCTGAATTAGTCGGAAGGTTTCAGAAGGATCGTCAGAGTTTGCCCGCGATCGCACTTACGACAAATACTTCTGTGTTAACGGCAATCGGCAACGACTATGGTTTTGAATATGTTTTTTCTAAACAGATTGAAGGTCTTGGCAAAAAAGGCGATTTGGCTATCGGCATTTCCACCAGCGGAAAGGCGAAGAATGTTATTGAGGCAATAAAGAAGGCAAAAGCTCTTGGTCTGAAGACAGTCGGGCTAACCGGCTGCGATGGAGCAGGACTTGCAGAGTCTGCTGATATTAGTCTCATAGTGCCATCAAAGGTGACCGCCAGAATCCAGGAATCCCACATAACCATCGGACATATAATCTGTGAGCTCGTCGAGAAAAGTTTATTTTCATGAGAAATCCTGACAAATTAAAGAATCTAAAAAACTTAGCTGCTATTGTCTCCGGATTAAAGAAGCGCGGCAAGAAAATAGTTTTTACTAACGGGTGTTTTGATATCCTGCATTACGGCCATGCAAAATATTTAGAAAAGGCAAGGAAATTCGGCGATGGCCTTATCGTGGGGTTAAATAGCGACAGGTCAGTAAGGATTATTAAGAAAGATAAAAATCGTCCTGTAAACTCTCAGTTTGATAGAGCAAGTGTTTTGGCTGCGCTCTCTAGCGTAGATTACATCGTCATTTTTAATGAGCTAACACCTTATAAATTGATTAAAGCTTTAAAGCCGAATATTATCGTAAAGGGCGGAGATTGGAAAAAGAACGAAGTCGTGGGAAAAGATATCGTTGAGTCTTGCGGCGGTAAGGTTGTAATCGCGCCATACATTAAAGGTTATTCTACAACAAAAATTATCAAATCAATAATCAAAAATTCACGTGTCAAATAGAGTCGATAATAAAGTATTAAGAATAATCGATGCAAATTTTAATCGATTAAAAGAGGGCTTGCGTGTCTGTGAGGAAGTTGCCCGTTTTATCTTAGATGATAAAAATTTGACCGCAGGATATAAGAAGATACGTCATCAGGCTTCGCAGATAACAGCCTCATTTTTTGTAGATTTAAAAAGGATTATCCGTGCCAGAGATATCGTTAAGGATGTCGGAAAAACCTCTATCAGATTAGAACTTAAAAGATCCAGCTTTAAGGATATTTTTTTTGCAAATATCCAGAGAGCAAAGGAATCAGTTAGGGTAATGGAAGAATTTAATAAGTTATTCAGCAAGGCTTCGGCAAGGAAATTCAAGGCGCTCAGGTATAAAATCTATGAGTTGGAGAAAAAGACAATTAAAAAACTCGAGGCTTTACGTTCTGCTCGATAGCGATATATGCTCCCGGCGTTTAATAGAAATTGCTAAACAGGCGATAAAGGCCGGAGCAGATATAATTCAGCTGAGATTGAAAGACGGTTCAGTCAAAGACAGGTTAAGATACGCGCAAATTTTAAGAAGGCTTACTAAGGGAAAGTCTTTATTTGTGGTAAATGATTATATCGACGTAGCGCTGGCCTCTAAAGCTGATGGCGTTCATCTGGGTCAGCACGATATGCCGATAGAGATTACTAGGAAGATTCTGGGAAAGAAAATCTTAATCGGAATTTCTTGCCATAGCTTAAAACAGGCAAAGGAAGCGCAGAGAAAAGGTGCTGATTATATCGGAATCGGTCCAATATTTTCTACACCGGCTAAACCTAAAGCCAAAGCAATAGGTTTAAAGGTATTGCGGCGAGTAAAGAAAAATATCAGAATTCCTTTTTTTGCAATCGGAGGAATAGATCAAAAGAATATAAGACAAATTTCTGATTGTGGCGCAAAAAGAGTAGCGGTTGTTAGGGCGGTTTGTAAATCGAATAATATAAATAGAACTATTAAAAGGTTCAAAATACTCCTGAATTAAATGACCCAAATAGAACTTGCCAAGAAAAATAGGACATCTCTAGAGATGCGTCAGGTAGCCAAGAAGGAAAGCGTCAGCATCAGCTATCTTCGCAGAAAAATTTCTGAAGGCAAGATTGTAATTCCTGTAAATATAAATCACCGTATTAAAAAAATCTGCGGCATAGGCGAAGGCCTTCGCACAAAGGTCAATGTTAATCTTGGTACTTCTACCGATAAATCCGAGATAGATGATGAGATTAAAAAATTAAATATTTCAGTTCGTTATGGCGCTGATACCGTTATGGATTTAAGCGTGGGAGGCGACTTACAAAAAATAAGAAATAGGATAATTCGAGCTTCAGCTATTCCCGTCGGGACTGTCCCGATTTACGAGGTCGCCGTTAGACAGAAAAGAAGCAAAAATAATTTTGTAGATTTAGATATCGATGAGATTTTAGATGTACTCGAAAAACAAGCAGAAGATGGCGTAGATTTTTTTACGATTCACTGCGGAATCATAAAGAACCACTTAAAATTATTAAATAAACGCTCTCGGATTTTGGATATTGTAAGCCGCGGGGGAGCAATAATCGCCAATTATATGATGGTGCAAAACAAAGAAAATCCTCTTTATGAATATTTTGATGAAGTCTTAAAAATCGCTAAGAGATTTGACGTTACCTTGAGCCTTGGCGACAGTCTTCGACCAGGATCTATACTGGATGGTTCTGATAAACTTCAGTTTTCGGAACTAGCAATTTTAGGCAGATTGGCAAAAAGGGCAAGGAATAAAGGAGTCCAGGTGATGATTGAAGGACCCGGGCATTTGCCTTTAGACCAGATTGAACAAAACGTAGTTTTGCAGAAACGTTTATGTAGTGGTGCACCTTTTTATGTTTTAGGGCCCTTGGTTACAGATGTTGCTCCTGGCTACGATCATATAACATCTGCAATCGGAGGCGCGATTGCCGCCAGTAAAGGCGCGGATTTTTTATGTTATGTGACTGCCTCGGAACATTTACGTCATCCTTCGGTCCAAGATGTTAAAGAAGGCTTAATCGCTTCGCGTATTGCGGCGCATTCAGCTGATATAGTAAAGGGCGTAGCAGGCGCCTTAGATTGGGATAAATCAATATCCTTAGCAAGAAAGAAACGAGACTGGAAGAAACAAATCAGTTTATCTATTGATCCTGATAAAGCAGGCCAGTATAGAAGATCATCTAAGTCTCATCTATCTGATACCTGCACAATGTGTGGAGATTTCTGTTCCATAAGATTAATCGATAGATGCTCCAGGGTAAACTAACGCGGGATTTATGCGGGCGTAGTTCATCGGTAGAACACCAGCTTCCCAAGCTGGATAGGGCGGTTCGATTCCGCTCGCCCGCTTTGGAAGCCATAAAACAGAGAGTTAATGAAGAAATATTCTAATCCTATAATCTTGATGTCTCTATTATTGTTAATTTCTGGCTGTGTAAGCCAACGCTCCGCTGTCTTAACTGCTCCGAGTAGGCAGAAGGTTCCTGGGGTCTATCATAGGGTTAAATCCAAAGAGACTCTTTGGAAGATCTCTAAGGCTTACAATGTCGCGCTCGATGAAATCGTCAAGGTAAACAGAATTCCGGATGTAGGAAAGATAGAAAAAGGACAGCTTATTTTTATCCCTCGGGCTGGAGAGGTCTTAGACACAAAAAAAGTAGTCATAAATTTTTCTAAAACGGGTTCGTTTGTTTGGCCTGTCACAGGCAAAGTAGCTAGTTACTACGGACAGAAGATTTCTGGAAGGCTAAACAAAGGAATCGATATTCAGACTAATTCGAATGGAGATGTATATGCTTCCCGAGCAGGAAAAATATCTTTTTGTGGTAATCTAAAAGGTTACGGAAAGACAATAATTATCGAGCACAACAATAATTTTACAACTGTCTATTCGAATATCTTAGATCCGTTGGTTGAAGTTGATTCTAGCGTGTCTCAGAGGGCAGTTATCGCAAAGACCGCCTCGGCAGAGAAGGGGAGCCAGTCGTTTCTTCACTTTGAAATCAGAAAAGGTCATTTACCCCAGAACCCATTATTTTATTTACCATGATGTATAGCCTCGGTTCCAATAATTTCTTTGGCCACTTAGAGATACTGGAGACTCTAAGGAAGAGAGTCAGTCATTTTAAGGAGGGCTACAGACAGAACTTAGCTTTAATCGGTAATGAATTAAGCGGTAAGACATCGATAATAAGACAGTTTTTAAGTGATTTTAAAGACGAACAGATCATTCCTGTTTATCTAGAAATCAAAACAGATGAGTTTAAGTATTTCGTTTACAAATTTCTTGGCGGGCTTTTATATAATTTTCTAAAAGGGAGAAATTTACAACCCGAAGACGATTTGGATTACCTAATCGGTATTTCTAAACCTTTGATTCCTCGTACCGTGGAGCAAATTAAAAAGATAAAGTCTGATTTGGAAAATTATGATAGACCAACAGAGACCTATAGAGAACTCTTAAGCCTTCCGGAAATATTTATCAGCGAGACAGGAAAATCCTGTTTGATAATAATTGACGAGTTTCAAAAATTAGAAGAAATGAAGATATCTAATCCTTTCGGAGAATTAGGAAGAAAAATCGTTTCCCAGAGAAAGTCTATGTTTATTTTCTCAAGTTCAGTAGAGACTAAAGCAAGGCAGATTTTATCGGAAGACTTATCTTTGCTTTTTGGGGACTTTGAAATAATAAGCGTGGGAGATCTTGATGTAAAGACAAGCCAGTATTTAATCGATCAGGTATTGGCAGGCATCAAGATAAAACCCGAATACAAGAGTTTTATTATTAATTTTACCAGCGGACAGGCTTTCTATTTAAAGTTATTTTCCGAGGAGTTAGCTAACCTTGTGAGGCAGGAGTTTACTGAAGAAGTAACTTTGCCATTGCTGGTTAGGTGCATGCAGTTAGTTTTATTTGATGATTGGGGCGCATTGAATAAACATTATTCGAATTGTATTGATAAGCTGATTGCCGGAAAGAATGATCGTATCTATCTAGATATTTTATTAGCCGTCGCCAACGGAAATAGAAGCATAAAAGAAATAACGACCTCGGTACACAAAAATAAAAACGATGTATCCCAAAAAATAAACCGCCTTATCGAGTCCAACCTAGTAGCCAGAAACGTAAATTCTTATTATATTCCCGATAAGATATTTAATTTTTGGCTGAGGTTTGTTTATCAGAGCAAATTAAATAGCGTGAGCCAGGATGAGACGCAAGTCAAATCATCATTCAGAAAAAAGACCGAAGAGCTTATAAGGGATTTTGCACAAATTTACGAGAAAGAAACCCTAGATCGAATAGTGGAATTATTTAATCTGTTTAACGCTGAAACCTTGCAACTGAACGGTCATCGCTACAGATTCACGAGCTTCAGAGATGTTAAGCCGATAGTTTTTGGTCAAAAAGAAAGCGATCTATCAAAAGGGGCAGTTGCCTACTCTAAGGATATGCTCTGGTTTATCCTGCTTAAAGAGGATCGATTTGTCGAGGAAGATGTGTTGATGTTTCTGTCGGAATGCAAAAAACGAAGGCACACGCCGCAGCGCAGAATCATAATTTCATTAGGGCAGACAGATGCCAACGCTAAACTAAGGGCATTAAAAGAAAAAATTTGGGTTTGGAGCCTGGCTGACCTAAACACCGTATTGAATTTGTACAACAGGCCTTTTATAACAAAATGAGAATCGGAGTAATTTCAGATACGCATATTCCAAACAGAGCCAAGGATATCCCCGAGGCAGTTTGCAAGGATTTTAAAGAAGTCGATTTGATCTTACATGTCGGAGATTTTGTCGATATCTCTGTCTTAGAAAAATTAAAAACTTTTGCCCCGGTAAAAGCGGTGGTAGGTAATATGGATTATCCTGAAGTGGTAAATGCTTTGCCCAAGAAGGATGTTGTAAAGATTAATAATTTTAAGATCGCTCTAATTCATGGATATGGAGCGCCAATAGGGCTGCAAGAGAGAATAAGAAAAGAATTTAAGGACAAGCCTGATATTATTGTCTACGGCCATTCACATAAACCGGTAAATGAGACAAGGGACGGTATTTTATTTTTTAATCCGGGAAGCGCAACCGATAAGATTTTTTCTCCTTTTAATTCATACGGAATTATAGAAATCAATGATAAAATTGAGGCGAAAATCATAAAATTGTAGGTGAGATTTATGAAAAGACTTTGGGCACCGTGGAGAATTAAATATATTCAGAGAAAAATAGAGAATAAGGGATGTATATTTTGCCAGGCATATAAATCTAAACAAGACAGGAAAAATTATGTAGTTTACAGAAATAAATCCTCTTTTTCAATACTTAATATCTTTCCTTATGTAAATGGCCACGTTATGGTAGTTCCAAACAGACACGTTAAAGATATAGACCTATTAAACCAGGAAGAGCTTATGGATTTGTTGGAAGTCTTAAGGATATCAAAGCAGCAGCTTGATAAAACCTTAAAGCCGCACGGCTATAACATTGGATTGAATATCGGTAGCGCCGCAGGAGCAGGTTTTGACAAGCATCTGCATATTCATATCGTTCCCCGCTGGAAAGGCGATGCAAATTTTATGCCTTTTATTTGCGATACTAAAGTTGTTTCTCAATCACTGAAAGATCTGTATAATATATTGATTAATGAGCAGAAAAATAGACATAGAAAAAAGAGAAGATAAAATTTTGGCTCCTTACGCCATGCACAGTAAGGATTCCAAAGGCAGAAACTATAAAGAGCCGGAGCATGAGTATCGTTCTATCTATCAGCGTGATAGGGATAGAGTTGTTCATAGCGAGGCGTTCAGAAGACTGGAATATAAAACTCAGGTGTTTGTAATCTTCGAAGGCGATTATTACCGAACTAGATTAACTCATACTTTAGAAGTTGCCCAGATCGCGCGAACCATCGGAAGAAATTTAGGCTTAAACGAAGATTTGATTGAGGCGATTGCATTAGCTCACGATCTAGGACACGCTCCTTTCGGTCATGCAGGTGAAGAGGCCTTACGGGAATTAATGAAAGATTACGGTGGATTTAACCATAATCTTCATGGATATAGAATCGTGACAGAATTAGAAAAAAGATACAAGAGCTTTAACGGGTTAAATTTAACCTACGAAGTGAAAGAGGGCATTGTAAAGCACGAAACAGCTTTTGATATCCCCAGCCGCGTTAAAGAATTCAAGGCAGGCCAGCAACCTACCTTGGAAGCTCAGGTAGTAGATATAGCCGACGAGATCGCTTATTATAATCACGATCTGGATGATGGCCTGACCGCTGATTTGATTAAAAAGGAGGATTTACAAAAAGTCCTTCTTTGGAAAGACGCTTACAATAAAATCGAAAAAGACTATACAAAAGAAGATAAAGATATGTTAAAATACCATCTTATTAGAGAACTTATAAGTCAACAGGTTGATGATTTGCTAAAGGAATCTTCTAAGAGAATAAGCGAATTTGACTTGAAATCTTCAGCCGATGTGAGAAGATTAAAAGAACGGGCTATATCTTTTAGCCAAAAGATACAGAGGCAGAGGAGCCAGGCAAGAGATTTCCTGATGAGGAATCTCTATCAGAATACCAGAGTAGTGAGAATGACCAGCAAGGCCGAGAGGTTTATTGAAGCCTTGTTTAAGGCATATATCGATATTCCTTTGCAGCTGCCGCCGAATATCTTTAAGAGGATAAAGGCTAAGGAAAAAAGCAGGAAATATCAAATAATTTGTGATTACATCGCGGGAATGACAGATAGGTTTGTTTTGAATGAGTACAAAAAACTCTTTAATCCATACGAAAAAGTATAAAATTGCTCTGTCGATAATCCACATGGTTTATCGGCTGATTAATTCCACGCTTATCTTGAAAGAGCTGATTCCTCGCCTTGCTAAGCTAATCTGTCATGTATTGAATGCCCAATATTGCACGATCGTTCTGCTAGATCCTAAAAAAGAGGTGAGCGTCTTAAGGGTAGTGCTGAGTCAGAAGAAGAAAAAGATTTCCGGCAAAAAAGTAAAGTTAAAAAATGGTCTAGAAAATAGAATTATTCGTTCAGGATTGACTTATCTTAAGAAATCGACATTAGGCGTTCCGTTGATTGGCGAGAACGTATTTGGTGCCATTATTGTTAAGAGAAAGGAAGGTCAACGGACGTTCGAGATTTTTGACCAGGAGATATTGATTGCTATTTCCGAACAAGCCGTTACAGCAATAAGAAACCTCCAGCTTTACGAAGAGCAACAAAAAATCGTCTTCGGAAGTATCAAATCGTTGGTGACGCTTTTAGACAAAAAAATGCCGACGCTTTCTTCTCATATGACAAAATATGCCAGCATTGTTACTGAGATTGCTAAAGAATTGCATCTAGGCGAGGTTCAGATAAGGAGTCTGCAGCACGCAAGCCTTCTTCATGATGCGGGAAAGATTGATATTCCGTTGGAGATCCTTACGAAACGGGACAAATTGACTTCAGCGGAATACGGTATAATAAAAAGTCATCCAAAAAAAAGCGCTGAGATAATAAAGCCTTTACAGATATTAAAGCCGGTGATACCGATTATCTTATGTCATCATGAAAAATATGATGGCTCCGGATATCCCGCTGGTTTAAAAGGAGACCAAATCCCGATAGAGGCAAGAATAATGGCTGTTGCTGATGCCTTTGAAGCAATGATCGCCGGCAGGCCTTACAAGAATATAAGAACTATAAAGCAGGCCGTAGATGAGATAAAGAGGAATGCTGGTACGCAATTCGATCCGAAAGTCGTAGAGGCATTTTTGAAAGTTACTAAAAAAAGAAAATTCAAAAAATACTTGAGATTGCACCAGTAAAAATTCTATAATATATGTTGATATGATGGATAAGAAAGAAAAAGCGAGACAATTAGAATTGTTTTCTCACCCTGCGGATTTTCCGGAAATAGAGAAGAGCGGTCGTACGTTCTTCCATAATCACATTTCGCTAAATGTCGAACATATTATCGTTTTATCGGTTGTGATATTGATGGTGGTAATTTTTAGTTTTTCGCTTGGAGTTGAAAGGGGTAAGAAAATTACAGATATTCAGAAAACCATAAACATCCAGAGAGTCGAAAAACAGGCAGAGGAAAAGCCGATAGTTATCGAAGTAAAGGAAGAGATCTATAAAGAAGAAGAGATCTTTACGCATACTATCCAGGTTGCGAGTTTTAGAAATAAGGCCTCTGTAGAACAGGAAGCAGCGAGGCTTCAAAAAAAAGGATACGAAACAGTAATTATGACGAAAGGAACATGGGTCATACTCTGTGTAGGCAAATTTAGGAACAAACAAGATGCAGAAGTTTTGCACAAAGAACTTTTAAAGAAATACGGCGATTGTATTATTAGAAAAATATAACAACATTGGAGGTTATTAGAAATGTCTATTCATCCATCTTTACGCGGTGCAGATAAAGATAAGCAACAAAGATCCGTCCTAAAACGTATTGAGAGAATTAAGTACTTAATCGGAAAGGGTCTTTGGAAAGAAGGCGACGCAGTATTTGGTCTCCCAAAAATTAAAGTAATAAAGATAAAGTTCAAGAAAGAGAAGGCTGAGAAGCCTGAAGAAGGAGCCGCTGCCGCAGTTGAAGGTGCAGAAGGAGCCGCAACACCTGAGGCAGGACAAAAATCCGCCGCCCCAGAAGAAAAAACAAAATCCCCCAAAGCCCCTAAGGATAAGGGCAAAAAATCTTCTTAATGAAGAAGTTTATACTAATTTTATGTATTTACTTCGGATTCGTTTGTTCTCTCTGTGCTGAAGAAAAATTTCCTTTTATAGGGGAAGTTACCGCAAAGAAACTCAATATCCGCGCAGGCTACAATATCAATTTCGAAACGTTTTACAAATTAGAAAATAGCCAAAAGGTAGAAGTCTTAGATAGGGAGTTTAATTGGTATAAAATAAAACTACCTAAAGAGGCAGGCTGTTTTATAAGCGTTAAATATATCGACGATAAGAGTGATTCTGATGCAGTTGTGACTGGCCAGAGAGTTAATGTTAGGGCAAGGCCGGATACAAAATCCAGCGTCCTGTGTCAAGTAGGCAAAGAGGACAGTGTTAGAATTGTGAAAAAATACGACGATGACTGGTATCAGATTCAGGCGCCTGATGATTGCTGCGGATGGGTTTATGATAAGTATGTAAAATATTATTCGACGCCAAAGCAATATAAAAAAGAGCAGGAAAAAGAATTAGCCAAGATAGACGAGGAAACAGAATGGCTTGTAGAGAAAGAAGACCTCGCAGAGGAATCAAAACTGGAAGAGAAGTTCGATTTCGAGCAAAAAGGCATAATAAGGAGATTGACTACCTTCTTCCCGCATCCCGGAACTCATAGATTCATGCAGAACGGAAAGACTATCTGTTATTTGAAAGGCGATAAAGCTAAACTAAATAGTTTTGTTAATTTAGAAGTTAAGATTTTAGGAAATACGGAAAAAGAATCAACTTTTAGTCATCCGGTTGTCATTGTCGAAAAAATATTAATTCTCGAATAATGTCACTTATTTTATCGCTAGCTATACTTTTTATTTCGATTATTATTCATGAGATTTCTCATGGCTGGATTGCTTACAGACTGGGTGATCCCACAGCAAGATACTCCGGAAGGTTAACTTTAAATCCATTAGCGCACATCGATCCTTTTGGCACAATAATTTTGCCAGTGCTCCTAATACTTATGGGTTCGCCGTTTTTATTCGGATATGCGAAGCCTGTGCCGGTAAATTTTCACAATCTCAAAAATCCTAAAAAAGATATGATCTGGGTAGGTTTAGCTGGTCCTGCGGCTAATGTAATATTTGCAGTGATATTAAGTTTTATTATTAAATCCATAAGTCTGCCGTATTTTTTTTATCAGATAGCAGTTTTTGGTATATGGATTAATCTAATACTAGCGGTATTTAATTTAATTCCAATCCCACCGCTTGACGGCTCGAGGGTTTTATTTGGGCTATTGCCTTATCAGTATTCTATTCGTTTAGCTCGGCTTGAGCCTTTTGGGTTTGTTATTATATTCTTAATGATTTTTCTTGGTTTGTTTAGACAGATAATCTTTCCTATTGTGGCGACTTTGGCAAATATGTTAGGTGTTGGCGGGTTATGAGAACGATTAAAATTAATTTAGGGAAGAGGTCGTATAAAATTATCATCGGTAATAAGATTTTTTCTCAGATAGGAAAGATTCTAAATTCTTTAGGCATCGGTAATGATTCAGTAATAATTACCAATCCATTCTTAAAGAAAAAGCTCGGATTTAAACTTGCCGGCTATTTGAAGAGATCAGGCTATACAGCAAAAATTGAGACTGTTCCTGATACCGAGAAGAGTAAGTCCGCTAAACAGGTTTTTAGATTAATCGATCGAATCGGTAAATACGATGTAAAAAGAAGGTTATTTATTATTGCTCTGGGGGGAGGAGTTGTAGGAGATCTTTCGGGTTTTGTCGCCGCAATATATAAACGAGGCATTAATTATATTCAGATTCCTACGACATTTTTAGGCCAGATCGATTCCGCTATCGGCGGCAAGACAGCAGTGGATTTATCGCTGGGCAAGAATTTAGTCGGCGCCTTTTATCAGCCGCGGCTTGTGCTTAGCGACATTTCCGTACTTTCCAGTCTCGATAAGAAGCAGATCCGCTCTGGTTTGGCTGAAGCAATTAAATACGGTATAATCAAAGATAAACAGTTGTTCGAATTTATCGAGAAAAATCACGCGAAGATTCTCAGTCTAAACAAAACGGCCTTAGAATACATCGTTTATCGCTGCAGCGCTATAAAGGCGAAAGTTGTTCAAGTTGATGAGATGGAAACGAAGGGACTGCGTACAATACTTAATTACGGTCATACTATTGGCCATGCGCTTGAGACAGCAGGGGGCTACCGCGATTATAGCCACGGTGAAGCGGTGGCATTAGGTATGATAGCTGCAGCCCGAATCGCCAGAGATTTAGATATGTTAGATGAAAAATCTTGCAGGCGGATTAAGAATTTGATCTCAAAGGTGGGTCTACCCAGCAGTGTGCGCAAAATCAGCAAATCAAGGTTATTAAATGCTACTAGCCATGATAAGAAATTCATTCGCGGAAAGAATAGATTTGTCCTTCCGGTTAGAATCGGAAAGGTTGTAGTACGCGAAGGAATTCCAATAAGTGTAATAAAAAAATCAATAGATAGTTTAATAAAATAAGGAGGTGAGTTAAATGGAGGAAGAGAAGAAAAATTTAGAGGAGATCGGGTTAGTTACCGATTTCTTTACACATGTTTCCGCGGCCTCAATCCAGCTTGATAAAGGCGACCTGAAGGTTGGAGACAAGATTTTAATTCAAGGGCATACGACGAACTCAGAGCAGGTTATCGAATCAATGCAGGTTGATAGGAAGCCGGTAGAAGAGGCAAAAGTAGGAGATAATATCGGAATTAAGGTAAGCGAACGAGTGAGGAAGAAAGATAAGGTTTTTAAGGTTACTTAATTTCTAAAACAACAGCTTTCCCACCCAAATCTAAATATACTTTATCATCCACGATGTTTATGATATAGGCCCCTTCTATATATTCACCTTTTTTAACCATCTGATCATTTATAAGCGCTGTTTTTTCGTTATCCATTGTGACAATCCCTGAAAGAACAAACTTAGGTCCTTTGCCCAGAGGCGCCTTAAACCAAGAAGATTGATCAGAGGTTTTTTGTCCTTCGCTAGAGGTTGTTTTTAATTCTTTGATTAGATCCGTAGAAGGAGATATGGGAGTATTAAAGAGAGTAGTCAGCACAAAGCTACAGCCTATAAGCACGATAAAGATAAAAACGATATAAAGTTTTAATATATATCTGTTTCTCTTTGCCTCCTCAGATGGAAGCTTAAGTTTTACTTGAGTTTTCTTTAGCGCATCGTAGATTATGCTCATTCAATTTCCTTTAGGCATTGTTTAATTACTGGCGAGCCGATATTCCTTTTTTCTGCCACAAAAGTAGCTAATAAGGCGCGGTCACAGATAATATTTACCATTCGGGGAACGCCTTTTGAATAATCGTATATTTTTTCAATTGCGTCTTTAGTAAATTTTATATTTCCGTTTGAACCGGCGACTTTCATTCGATGATTTATATAATTTGATACCTCATCTTTGTCCAAGGCCAAGATGTGGTATTTAACGGTAATCCTCTGGTTTAGCTGTTTGAGAGTCGGCAATCCTAATTTTTCTTTAAGTTCGGGTTGACCTACAAGTATTATTTGAAGTAGTTTTTCTTTTTCCGTCTCCAGATTAGAAAGCAACCTAATTTGTTCTAACTGCAAGGGGTCTAGGTTTTGTGAT
This sequence comes from Candidatus Omnitrophota bacterium, assembly GCA_043819095.1. Lineage (GTDB taxonomy): Bacteria > Omnitrophota > Gorgyraeia > VGKH01 > VGKH01 > JBDRFF01. The sequence goes on along the minus strand of JBDRFF010000026.1, from coordinate 13,107 downwards.
TCGTCAATTATCAATACGACGTTATGATTTTGTTGAGATTCTTTTAAGAGAAACTTATTTAAATCAGAGATAAGGAAGACTTTTGATTTTCTTATCGGAGAGATCCCGAAATCTTCAACTATGATATGTAAGAGCTCTAAAGATGAAAAGTTAGGATTTAGAATAAATGCGCTTTTTATTTTCTTATCCAAACTATTTAGCAAAACTCGGCAAAGAGTCGTTTTTCCTGCGCCTATCTCTCCTGTAATTACTAGGATTCCTTTCCTTTGGTGTATGCCGTAGATCATATGGGAGAAGGCCTCTTTATGCCTTTTGCTCATAAAGAAGAAGGCAGGATCAGCGGTTACATTAAAGGGTTTCTCTTTTAATCCGAAAAAGGTCTCATACATCTCGATTAAATTATATCAGAAACAAAAAATTTGTAAAGAAACAGAAAATTCCTTAAGTTATTAGAAAATTATTGAAATTTCGATGAACTTATGATATATTTAAGACTAAAGTAATAAAGCCGCGGCACTTAAGAGGTAAGATTACGGTTATGGCTTTAGCTTATCAAAATAAAGATAAGAGGACAAACGAGCGAAAGAGGATTTACGCCTCAGTGCGTTATCAATTGAAATCTTCGCAGGAATTCGGCTCTACATCATCCTGCGATATCAGCGAAGGCGGGCTAAGATTGAATTTCGAAAAATTTATACCCAACAACACTGAATTTTTGCTACAGATGAATTTACCTACGATGCCAAAAATAGTCAATGCCTTGGGAAAGGTAGTCTGGGCAAATCGTATTCCCCATTCAGACAGGTACCAATTAGGCCTTAAATTTGTCGATATCGATAGCGAGCAAAAAACGGATGTCACTGATTATTTAAAGAGGGCCCCGAGCAATATAACTTCAAGCTTTTAACCAAGGAGAAAATTTATGCCAGACCAACAGGCGACTCAAGAGGCCACGAATCAAAACTGCGCAGGCTGTAATAAGCAATTGAGAAAGGTCAAACGTTATTATCGCAATAGTAAATATTATTGCAGTAAAAAATGTTTCAAGAATAAACTTAAGAAGGCGGGTCAGGAAAATACAGGAGAATAAAATTTTTATGCAGAGTCATTCCGATCAAGAGAGAAGAAGAGCTCCCAGGATAAAAAAGAGCATCCCTTTGAAAATTAGCGGGGACGAGTTTGATCTTGTAACCGAGACAGAGGATATAAGTTGCTATGGGGCTTATTCTCAGGTCAATAAGTATATTGCGCCCATGACAAGGCTAAAGGTAGTTGTATTATTACCCACAAAGCAACGCAATAAAACCGTAACTAAAAAGGTTGAATGTACGGGAGTAATAGTTAGAACCGAAAACATACCGGATAAACCTTCTTGTTTCAACGTAGCAATATTTTTTAGCGACATTACAAATAAAGATAGACAAAGAATTCTAGATTACGTAAGTCAGCACCTAGGCAAAGAAAGTGTTGTTACGTAGAATTATCATACCTCTCATATTTGTTTCTTTTCTGTTATCGGCAAATCAATTCTTAAAAGCACAAAATATGACAATAAAATTGGATAAACCTATAATCAAACCGGGTCTCTTGAAAGATATTCAAAACCGAAAGTCGCATCGTGACTTCAGCCCCCGAAGCCTAGATAAAAATCAAATATCATTAATTCTCTGGGCTGCTGGCGGGAAAAAGGTTGATGCCGTAACTTCTGCGTCGAGGACCGTTCCTTCCGCCGGAGCTAGATATCCCATAGAGTTATTTTTGTTGGTTGGAGAAGAGGCCGTAAAAGGCATACAAGCAGGATTCTATCATTATTCCGTAGAAAATCACTCATTAGAACTTATTTTTCTCGGAGATAAGAGAAAAGATGTGACAATAGCTTCTTTGGGCCAAGAACATATTCAAAACGCACCTGTTGCTTTAGTCATAGCCGTTGATTATAAGCGGACAACTTCTCGATACGGTTCCCAGCGAGGCATCCGCTACGCCCATATGGACGTAGGTCATGCCTGTGAGAATGTTTATTTGATCGTGGCTGATCTGGGCTTAGGTACGGTTGAGATCGGTGCCTTCAGCGACGAAGACATAAAGAATGTTTTGCACTTGGCGAAGAACCTTCAACCACTGGCAATAATGCCAATTGGTTATACAAATAAATGAAATTTCGTGGGCACTGCGATAAAACCACAAAAAGTAAAATTAATTTTTGGATTAATCTCAAGCGATGAGGAATTATTTACTAAAACGCAAAAATTACTCACCGGAAAATTCGGCCCTATAGATTTTTCAAGCAAAATCCTGCCGTTTAATTTGACCGATTATTATAGAGAAGAATTAGGTAAGAATCTTAAAAGAAAATTTATTAGTTGCCAGAAGCTAATTAGGCGTGAGTCTATTTCTGAGATAAAAGTTTTTACCAATAAAATCGAGAAGAAATTTTCTTTCCTACGCAAAAGAAGGATCAATATCGATCCGGGTTATCTATCACCCGGGAAACTTATCCTAGCCACCACAAAGGACTACGGACATAGGCTTTATCTTAAAAAGGGAATTTTTGCAGAAGTCACTCTTTTTTACAAACGCAATAGTTTTCATCCATGGCAATGGACATTCCCAGATTATAAAACTGAAAGCTATCTTGAAATATTCAACCATTTGTATAAAATATACATAGAGCAGCTGAAGAGAAAAAAATGATTAAAAAGAAAATTATTTATATTTTTATAATTTTGTTTCTAACGGGATGCGCCACTGTCTACAATCCCGCTACGCAGAGGCAGGAATTCGTCTTGATAGGTACTAAAAACGAAGTTTCTTTAGGTAAATCATTATCTGGGCAGATAAACCGTGATAACGAAATTTCAAGCGATCCGTTTTTAAATGAACGGCTTAAAGGTATTGGTCAAGAGATCGCAATGGCTTCAGACCGCGACGAGTTAGAATACCATTTTTTTATCATTGAAAACGATGATTTAAACGCCTTTGCACTTCCAGGCGGTTATATCTATGTACACAAAGCAGTATTAAATGAGGCCAGTGATGATGAATTGGCCTGTGTTTTAGCCCATGAGATTGGCCATGTGGCAGCAAGACACAGCGCTAAGAGATTAGAAACTGTTTTAGGCTATCAAATAGTTATGAGCCTGGCGTTTGGGAAATCTTCCTCTGTAGATCTATACCGTGCAATTAATGTAGTCTTCAATGTAGTCAGTCTTGGATATTCTAGAGAGGATGAAAGATTAGCAGACCGTTTGGCAGTTAAGTATTCCTACAAAGCAGGCTACGACCCGCAAGCAATGGTCAGTTTTTTTAACAAGTTAAAGCTGCAGGCAGGAAAGAGGGGTCAAGATTATAACCTTGTCTTCTTAAGTTCCCACCCGCCGATAGAAGAGAGGATAGACAACGTAAAAAACGAGATTGAAAGATTGAAAAATACAAACGGTCCAAATTAAAAATATTATATTTTTTCTTAAAACAATAGGGTGTATAATATAGTTTAAAGTAAAAAGGAGAAGAGATGAAATTAAAAGTAGAGCTGACATTTCCGCTGCATCTTAAAGACGAGCCCGTGATTTACAATTTAGGCAAGGACTTCGAGATTATCCCCAACATTATTGAGGCATCTTTTTCTACCAAGACCGGCTGGGCAATTTTGGTCTTGGAGGGCAAGCAAGAGGAAATAGGCAAGGCAGTTGAGTCTTTAAAGAAGAAAAAGATCGTGATTAATACCTTGGGGAATGTTTAAGGCAAAGTTGGCTAGAGAATGAAAATAGAGGTCGTTTTAAAAAAGTCCAACAGGCTAATCAACAGTGGTCAGGTGATTTTGGTCAGCTCTTGCTATAAAGATAAGTCAAATATTATCACTCTAGCCTGGAACAGCCCTTTTAGTCATAATCCGCCCCTGTTGGGCGTAAGTATTGCCAAGACACATTTATCCTGCGAGCTGATTAAAAAATCTAACGAATTTGTTGTTAATATCCCCAGTTTGGAGTTATTGGAAAAAGTAGTGTATTGCGGCACGCATCACGGATATGATATAGATAAATTCAAAGAGGCCGGACTCACAGCAACTAAAGCAAACCGTTTAATTAAGACGCCGCTTATTAAAGAATGTATTGGCCATTTGGAGTGCAGGCTAAGAGACACAAAGGAAGTCGGCGATCATGTTTTGTTTATCGGCGAGCCGATTTTTGCTTCAGCCGAAGATGGGCTTTTCAATGAAACATGGCTTCCGGAAAAGGTAAAACTAATTTATCATTTAGGAGGGAGTAATTTTACTTCCTCAGCTAATTTAATCAAAGTTTAATCTTAAGAAAAGGAGGAATTAATGGAGGGAATGATGCCGGAAAATATACCACCAGCTTTAATATTTATATCTGGTTTGGTCCAATTAGCAATGTTAATATGGATATTTGTTTTTCCTATTATCATAATTAAGAAACTTAAAGAGATAGCTGAGCTCTTAAAACAAAAATAGGCTTAAGGTCTAAGGATTTTTTAAAGTTAGGACATTATGTTTCTTTTCTTTGTATTTTGGGCAATATTTTTCTTAATCTGGCTACAGCCTAAAAAAGGTGTTGTTTCTTATAGTTTTGAAGATAAGATTTTCGCTTCTGTAGGAATGTTCAACCTTGTTTTTCTATCACCTTTGCCGAAGGAGTTAGCAGCATCTTTTTCTAAAATGTCTGTTTTTTTTGTAATGATCATTATTTTTCTATGTTTTGATTTCTTCGCCCTTAATTACATAATGCGGATAAAGCGCAAAAATATCGAACTAAATAAAAAAGAGGTGGTCTTTTTATCGATTTTTTATTTCGTAGTTTTTTATCTCCTGCCGCAGATACTTTCTTTATTTAATATCTCTTAAGAAAGGAAATAAAGATGAAAAAGATAGCGATATTGCTTTTGCCAATAATTCTTATCGGTTGCGTGACAATAGAGGTACCTGAGCAGATTAGAGAGGAATTCCCCTATGAAAGAACGTTTAATGCCGGCTTTGAAGCCTCAATTGATTCAGCGGCTAAGACCCTTGAGGCCATGGGATGGAAGGTGGACAATATTTCAAGGTCAACACTCCTTAAGAAGGATAGAAGTTTTGATAAAACACCTACGCGGACAGCAAACATCTTTACTCAGTTAAAACAGGTTCAAATGTTTCTGACCAGTTCTTACTCCACATTTAACCTGCGGGTTGAGGCTATTGACCAAGATCGCACATTGATCTCTGTGCGTTTTTTATCCATTGTTCCTATTCCGCCATTGTATAATAAGAAGGTAAGTTATAGGAATGATAAATTAGTAGAGAAACTTTATTCGAGGATCGAAGAGCAGTTAAATAAATAGATAAAAGCCGCCTTCGCCTAGCAGTGGGAGGCGGTTTATTTTTATCTTGACAACCACACAAATGTGTGGTATAAAGCAGGTATTATGGAAATCATTAAGGATCTAACCGCAAAGCAGAGAAAGGTCTTGTTGTTCATCCAGAATAAGATTAAGGAAGAAGGGATTCCGCCTACGATAAGGGAGATTGCAGGTCATTTCGGCTTTAGCTCAACCGGGACTGTAAGGGATTATCTAAACAATCTTAAGAAAAAAGGCTATTTAAGGATAACGCCTAAAAAATCAAGAGCCATTGAGCTTATCAGGCGCGCAGGTTTTAGAATCCCGATTTTAGGTCAGGTTATGGCAGGACCGCCCGATCTGGCATTCGAAGAGGTCGATGAATATTTAGATTTAGATGATTTTTCTTCTAGGCGCGAGAAGGATATATTTGCTTTACGTATAAAAGGGGATAGTTTAATCGATGCGGGAATATTTGAGGGCGATGTAGCCATAGTTAGAAAGCAGCCCGCAGCCCAGGACGGCGATTTCATCGTAGCCTTAATCGAAGATGAGGCCACGGTCAAGCGCTTCAGACACAAAACACAAAGAAGAGAACACAGGATCTGGCTTGAGCCGGCAAACAAAAATTACCCGCCAATCCACCGGGAATTCAGTCTTATCGGTAAGGTAATCGGTGTATTAAGAAGATATGTTTAATCCAAGGGCGCGCTGGGACAGAGAATTGCCTCAGAACGGCAGTGATTTATTAAACGAGAGGGTCTCGGTCTACGCGTTTTTCGATAAGGGAAAGATTATCCCGCGATATTTTATCTGGAAGAATAATCTACACAAGATTAAACAGATTACCTATTTTTGGCAGGAGAGGCAGGAAAAAGAGCTTATTAGCCTCTTTTCAGTAGACACCGGAGGCGACATCTATCAGCTGTCCTTCAATAACACGACTTTTGGCTGGCGCCTGGATAAGATTATTTGCTCGCCTGCCGGCTCAATATAAAACCTTCAAATAAGATGTTTCTGCATATTGACATGGATGCCTTTTTCGCATCCATAGAACAGGCTGTTAATCCCCGCTTAAAAGGCAGGCCTTTGATTGTGGGCTCGCGCGCCAAGAAATATCATACGGTTGTCTGTGCCGCCTCTTATGAGGCCAAGGTTCTTGGCATAGACTCCGGCATGAGCACAAAGGAGGCATTTAGGCTCTGTCCTAATGCAGAGTTTGTGCCTGCCGATTCAGCCAGGTATATCTTTACCTCAGAAAGAATCTTCCAGCTTTTAGAGGATTTTGGCCCTAACCTGGAATATCTTTCGGTTGATGAATTTCTCTTAAGCCTAGATGGCTTAGATAATGTTTCAGGCAGCCACGAAAGAATCGCCCATAAGATAAAGCAGGCCATAAAGGAGGCCTTTTTTATAACCTGCTCAATCGGCATTGCGCCCACCCGGATTTTAGCCAAATTAGCCTCGAAATTAAACAAGCCAGATGGCCTTAAAATTATCACCCCAAACGACCTTCCCGGGTTATTTAAGAGTATGCCGGTTGAGGCACTTTGCGGCATCGGCCCCAGCCTAAAACAGAGACTTAATCTGATAGGCATTTTAAGCCTTGAGGACCTTTTTGAGGCACCCAGAGATCTATTAATTAGACGATTCGGCAAGCTCGGTTATTGGCTTTATGAGTCCGTACGCACTAATAAAGATCTTCCGGTAGAGCCGGCTGATTCACCGGATGCTCCACCAAAGTCTATCGGCCACTCATATACATTGCCGCGCGCAACAGCTAATAAAGAGGCGATTTTCGCCTGGATTAGACTGCTTTCTGAGATGGTTTCTCAAAGGTTGCGGGAGCAAAACCTAGAGGCAAAAACCATACATTTATATCTTGTGGGTCCGGATATAAATAGGGGGTTTTCTAAGCAAAAGACCTTTGATCAGCCCACATTTGATGGCTATGAGCTCTACAAGCGCTGTATTGGAATTATAAATCATAATCAAGGCATAGATCTCAGAGTACGAGCTATTGGTGTCAACAGCTCAAATTTTAGGCCATCAGAAAGTTTATTTCTATTGGATGAAGATAAAAAGAGATTCAGGTTGCTCAGGGCCATAGATGAGATAAATAACAAGGCAGGGGAGTGGTCAATTTTTCCAGCCTCCATAAAATTAGCCAGCAAAATCAAATCCAAATAAAAGTAAATTTAAGTAAAATTCTGCCAATAAATGCCAGTAAACAATCCGTATTTTAGACCTAAAGTAAGCATAAGTAAGTTTGAAATGACTTATCCACAGGATATTTTTGAATCGCTATATCCTTATATACACATTGACCTTAGTTCCAGTTTGTCACAAAGCAGGAAGTTAACATAATATGTATTATAAGCACTAGTGCGACATATGAAGGTAAATAAAAAAGAGCGTTTTTATAAGATTTTCGGTGGGGTTTCGGAGGCTTCGTGAGCCAGGTATTTCCCTATTAGAGTTAGTTGCTCTTTACTAGGTTTTGTTTTGTCTTTTATCCATCTCTGTATTGTCCTTGGACTAACATTGATATAATTAGCCAGGTCTTTAGTCAGATAATCGGAATACCTGTGAAAATTATGAAGTTTAAGCCATTCTTCAAGTTCTTTTTCCATAGGAATCACTCTTTTTGAAGCCTTCCAGGAATTTGTTATATTTACGTTCTAAAAATAGGTTATTTGAGGTGTTTTTATATAAAATTTCGAATAATTTCTTACTATCTTTATGTCCATATTCAAACATATAATAAATTCCATTTTTAGTCTTTTGTTCATAAATCTTTCTTTTAGGCAAGCCCAATTCTTGAAGACCAAGCTCAAGTTTTATAATAAATTCTTTTGAACCACTGCAAAAATTAGTTCTTGCTGGGCAGTTTTTACTACGTTTATCGAAATAAACACAGCCATCTCCATCAAAAATTCCCCTTATAAAATCAGATTTAAAAGCATCTGGAATTTCAGGGAATTTTACGTTTAAGCTCTTTTTGGGTTTAATGCCAAATTCAGCCAGATCTTTAGTCATCTTTTTCCTTCCAAATTGGAAGCAATACAGGCCTTTTTGGTGTTTAGATGGGGTGATTTTATGACTAGAGTCCATAGCTGTTTTGACCTTTTCTAGCAAGCTGCTGTCGTTCATGGCGAGAGAAACTGTGCCAGCTTGAGAAATGCATCCATCAGTAATAATCAGGCCTAAAACATATGCCATTTCTGAGGACCAATTGCTGAAGAAATTCTCATTTATTTCAAAGAAATCTTGGGTTACCTTTCCCTGTTTTTGGGCTTCCAGCCTGGCCTCTGACTTAGAGCGCTGCTTTATCCCGAGTTTCTTAAGCTTGTTATAAACAGCCACCCTTGAGGCATTATATAACCTTGCAACATCTTCAAGGGACCTCTTCTCTATTAAGTATAGTTGAATTAGTTTTTCCTTTGTTAAATAGGTAAGTTTTCTCATGTTCAAATTATACCATAAAGCTATCTATTATCTAGCGAATAATCGCCTCCCTGGATCCTGATTATCTTTCCTGTAACCAAGGCCTCTGAGAGGCTTCTACGCGCCTTATTTAGGACTCTTGAGAAGGTTTGTTGGGATATGCCCATATCATCGGCTGCTTCTACTTGATTTTGACCCTCATAATCAGCCAATCTTAATGCCTCAAATTCTTCGATTTTTAGCTCGATTTCATTGGGCCTGCCGGGTTTTCCCCTGGGACTAAATTGCCTGATTTCCGGTCTTTTTTTGACTATTCTTAATTTTTTCGGTCGTCCGCGTGGCTTCATAAACCCCCTATTTATTATGAGTATCTACTCATTAATATTATACAAATTTAGTCCTTGATTGTCAAGGGCTTTATTTAATATAGAATATTCAACTTTTTTATGTTATACTTTTAGCGATGAAGATAAGTCAAAGAACCGAACAAAGGCGACTTTTAATTCCTCAGCTCAGGAAGTCTTTAAAGATACTCACTCTTCCCTTGCTTGATCTTAAGATCTCTCTTGAAGAGGAATTAATCAATAACCCACTTCTTGAAGTCGAAGAATTACATCATAAAGATGAGATTTCAAATGCAGATATCCTCTCTCTTCCCTCTTTTGGTCCCGAACGATACAAAGGTTCTAATCTAGACTTCCGCGCGAGCCTGATTACTAAAAAGGTGTCTTTGCAGGATATACTGCTTAGGCAGCTGGGGATGTTTGCCAATACGGATGAAGAGTTAAAAGTAGGCCAGGAAATCATCGGTAATATCGATGAAAACGGCTACTTAGAGGCTACATTGGATGAGATTGCTAGCTCGCTAAATTTGCCAGTCAAAAAGGTAGAAAATGCCCTTAAACTAATCCAGCGGTTTGAACCTCCGGGAGTAGGCGCCAGGACAGTATCGGAATGCCTACTTATTCAGTTAGACTCAATAGGCGAAAAAGACCCTTTGATACGGAAAATCCTAGAGTCTCATATCGAAGATCTAGCTAAGAAAAACTACAAAGCCATATCCAAGGCGCTTAAAGAACCAATAGATAAAATCGAGCCGCTTATCAAAAAAATATTAAAACTTGACCCAAAGCCCGGCCGCCTCTATTCTTCTGAGGAAATCCATCATATTATCCCGGATATCCTGATAGAGCAAAAAGACGAAGACTTCAAGGTTATTATTAACAATGAAAATATCCCCCGTTTACGTATTAGCAAGACCTATAGAGAGATGCTAAAAAGGCCTGACCTTGACCCGCAAACCAAGGAATTCTTGACCGAGAAGCTTCGTAATGCGCTTGAATTAATAAGATCGATATCTAAGAGAAAGAATACTTTAAGAAGGGTTATAGAATTGGTGGTTGACTTTCAGCAGGATGCGGTTAGGCAGGGTCTCTCGCATCTGAAGCCTTTCACTTTTGCGGAAGTAGCGCAAAGATTGAAAATTCACGAATCCACTGTCTCAAGGACTGTAATGAGTAAATACGTCCAGTTGTCCTGGGGCGTGGTTGCTCTAAAAGATTTTTTCTCCAGCCACATCCACGACACCAATGGCCAGCCAATATCCTCCAGCCATACCAAACGCCTGATCAAAGAGCTTATAGAACATGAAGATAAAAAGCGCCCCCTAAGTGACCAAGACATTTCAGAGAAACTCGCAAAAGAAAGACAATTGAATATATCAAGACGGACAGTCGCTAAATATAGGGAGCAATTGAAAATACTTTCTACTGCTTACAGGCGGGAAAGATAATATCTAGGTATGCATAGCTAATGCAGCCAGATCCACAAGCCTTCGCATAATGTCCATATTATCTTTATTGAATTTTATATCCGAGGTATTTAGGGCTCCAATATTCATTACCCCCACTACCCTATTTTCTATTTTGAGCGGGATAACCATTGAGGAGCTTAACTGCGGTCTATTAAGATAAGGTGTTATCCTATTATCACTGGTATTTTCGTCCAGCAGAAATGATCTTCCTTCTTTTGCCGCAATTCCGGAAATTCCTATTCCTGGTTTAATCCTTGTATTTTGAACGATATCCTCTGCGATTCCCCTTGAGGCATGGATTCTTAATTCATCCTTAACCTTATCAAAAAACATCACAGAGCCGATCTGGGCTTTGCTTATTTCAAATGCCACATCTAATAATGCCTCTAAGAATTTGATTAATTTAGGCGAACCAGCGGCCATCATTATCTCTTTTTGCTTGATTATATTTTGATAAGCTAATCTTATGGTATATTCTCCTAGATCCTTTATTAATTCCAAAAGCGATTGCGCGCCGTGAAACGATACAACCTTTATCTCTAAAAGCGCGCTCCATAGTTGTTCTAAATCCAGGTTTAATTCCTGCGCGATTTTACGATATTCTTCTTTTGTCCTGCGTCTTACTAAGATTACCGGACCGACTACAAGATAACCTAGGACCTTGCCTCCGTTTATTCTTAAAGGTGCTACAAAATTATGCAGTCCTGGTGGAGAGACAAAACTTAAGTTCTTATCTATTACTCCCTTGCCCCCCAAAAAAGTAGGTAAACACAGGCTGGAGACGCTATTTTTGCCCAAAGAAGCCTCCAATAACTCAGAGTATAATCTAATTTCTTTACAGGGAGAGGTCAATAAGGAGCCTTTATGATCCAGGAGGCGCAGATTAACGTCTGTTACTGCGGAAAAATTATCTTGAATCTTTTGCCACTGCCTAATATCAAGTAGGTCTTTTATGGATAATTGCCGGTTTCTTAGGTTTCTTTTAATTCTTTTTAGCATCCTTATCGTTTTTCAATAATCCCAATTTACGCATCTTTTTATAAAGAGTAGTACGGTTTATACCTAATATTGCGGCTGCTTGTTTCTTATTCCAGTTTACTGTATTGAGCGTTTTTAAGATTAAATCCTTCTCAGGGGATTTCAAGGCGTCTTTTAATTTCAGATTATTTTCGACGGCCTCTAAATGCTCTTTTTGTTTTTTGCTGCTTAAGAATTCAGGAAAATCTTCTGGTCTGATCATTGGGCCTTTGCTTAAAATTATCGCCCTCTCTATTACGTTTTCTAATTCTCTTATATTTCCCGGCCATTTATATTTATTTAGAATAGCAATCGCCTCATCAGATATGCCTGTTATTTTCTTGCTTGTATGTTTTGAGTGTTTCTTTATGAAGTCTTCGACTAATAATGGGATGTCTATCTCGCGGTCCCTTAAAGGCGGGATCTCAATAGAAATAACATTAAGACGGTAAAATAGATCCTTACGAAACTTATCTTGCTTGATTAATTCTTCTAGATTCTGATTCGTAGCAGCAATTACCCTGACATCTACTTTTGCTGTTTTTGTATCTCCTACGCGTTCAAATTCTCCTTCTTGCAGGACCCTCAACAGTTTTACCTGCAGATGCGGTGAAAAGGCGTCTATTTCATCCAAGAATATTGTTCCGCCGTTAGCCAATTCAAAACGGCCCATTTTGTCTTTTATTGCTCCGGTAAAAGATCCTTTCACATGACCGAACAATTCGCTTTCCAGCAATGTCTCTGTCAGGGCACCGCAGCTTACCTCAACAAAAGGCTTTTCGCGTTCTTGCTTGTTATATTTATGTATGGCATGCGCGATTAGGCGTTTTCCTGTTCCGCTCTCACCGTGTATTAAAATCGTAGCCCTTGTTTCAGAGATCGCCTCGATCAGAGTATAGATCTTCTGCATCTTTTCGTCTTTTCCCACGATATTATGAAAACGATCTTTCTCTGTGGCGGAAAGTTTTTCTTTCAGTCTTACGTTTTCTTGTTGAATCTTTCGCTGTTTAAACAGTCTTTCAATAACAATCTTTATTTCACTATCAATAATAGGCTTAGTTATATAGTCATAGGCGCCTTGCTTTATCGCCTCTACCGCGTTTTCAATACTGCCATAGCCAGTAATCATTATGACCGGTATATCAGGATAATCGGTCTTTAATCTTTTTAATAGCTCCAACCCGCTCATTTTAGACATCTTGATGTCCGAAATAACAATATTAGCAGTATAACTTTTTAATAAATCTAAGGCCTCTTTTCCGTTGCTGGCGTTACTGACGGTGTAGCCCTGCAAAGTCAGGAACTCACTTAAGGAACGCCGTACCAGGGGTTCATCGTCAACTACTAATATATGTTTACCATTTACACTTGCGCTATGAGGCATTTTCTAAGTGTTTTTTAGGGATTAAAACAGTGAATTCACTACCCTGTCCCTGGCGGCTTTGCACATCGATTTTTCCTTCGTATCTGTTTATGATCTCATTGCAGATTGC
>JBDRFF010000025.1:0-2267 GCA_043819095.1 Candidatus Omnitrophota bacterium | reverse complement strand
GCAGGCGGGACGCAGTCATCGCCGAAGGCGATGTCTGCGGGTGATTTAAAGGAAAATAAGAAACCGCTGTTTGAGGCAACCCGCAAAAAGCGGTTTGTTATTTTCTGGTGGCTTTGCCGCATACCACAATATCTTTTGCCTGACAAGTTTACATAACGATGTTATGTAAACAGGAAGCAAGCCCGAAAAAAAGCCGACCCTCTTGTTTTCCAAATTAAAAACAATTTAGGTTAAACGTATCGGGGGAAACTTCCCATAAATGCATTTATGGGAAGTTTAGGCTTTTCGAGGGCGGTTCTTCTGCCCTTGCTGTTTTTTAGCAAGGGCGTATTTTTGTGGGGGGATGGTGACGTTCTCAAGCGCGGATGAGCCAACTAGGGTTGCCTGCGGCACTGTTTTTATTGGCTTGGCTATTAACTTGAAAGCCCGCCCCAGCGGGCTTGCGAGCCCGAGCCTGCCCACAGGCGAGGGCGAAGCATACTACCATTGCCAGCACCACCCAACACGCCCAGACTTACAAGATAAGCCAGCGACGAGGAGCACAGGGAGTGAGGAGCGACCGACGTTTTTAGGAGGAAGCGACGAACGACCGAGCACCGCAGGAGCGGATGAAAGCGAGATAAGCCTTACTTGAAGAAATTCTTAGAATCGTCAAACTTGGCGCGCAGCTTACCGTGACTTTTGCGGGCACTGAAGGTGCCGAAGTTTCGCAGCCGGACACGGTGACCTTGTTTCAATTCGCTGACGATGGTTTTGAGGATGGTTTGAAGGGTGGAGTCAGCGAGGCTTCTAGAGAGATGATACTCTTTGGAAAGAATCCGGGAAAGGTCTTGTAGATTCATTTCTGGTGGTCTTCGATATACTTGGTGATTCCTTTGGAAAGATTACCTAGGTCAATGGGGGTTTGTAAGAGGACCTCTTGAAGGAGCTCTTCCCAGCTAAGATGCTTTTTGCCCACGGTTTTTTCTAGGGCCTCCTTCATATCTTCCTGAAGGATGGTAGTGCGTTTTCGCACCTTAGCGAGCGAAGCCGCTCTTTCAACAACCGTCTCAATGAGAGAATTAAATCTTTCAGTCAAGCTAGTGACTGCTTCTACGGCCGAGCGCATCTTTTCTTTTTCTTTAAGGTAATCTTTGATGGTGTTAAATCTTACAAATTCTGGTTTTGTTTTCTTAGGCATACGATCTCCTATGTTACTTTATGAATTTCTATCAGGCTAAATTTGAGAAACATACTTATCATAAACGTCATATACGCTCTTATAATTTTCTTTCTTTAGCGTTCCTTGATATTCGATAGTTTTCTTTTGCGCAATTTCTTGTAATGTTTCGTAAAATTCCGGAAGTGTTTTCTCTACAACATTCTTTATAATGGGAACGTAAGTATTCTTAATTGAATTTTTGTCTATGTTCTCTGATAAAATTGAATCACAAATCATTCTTACTTGTGCAAAATAACTTTCACCTTTTGTGGAAATATCAAAAAAATCGTCAAAAGCAGGTTTACCTTTTCTCTGTATGTATTTATTGATTGCCGTTGTAAAATCTTGGAAATTTTTATTTAGAGACTCACTTAACCTATTAGAATTTTCCTGTAATCTCGCTAAGTGATCCGTTTTTTCTTTTTTCGTCATTGTGAAACGAGATGCCAAAAAGCCAAGTATAAACGTAATTATCGGAATAATAAATTCTGACATTTGCTCTCTACTTATCTTTTTTTCGCCTCAGCTAATAAAGCTGTAATTGTATCTGCCTGTGCAGCATATTTAATGCTTTCATAATCTGGAAATACCGCCTGAGCGGCTTTTGTACCTGCTTCTTCTGCATTAATCCCGGTTGAAATATAACTCTCGGTTTTTTCTCTCCATAATTTAATTTTATCTTCAGATGGTGAATTTAATAGACCATATTTTATCTTTAGAGATTGTGCTAAGTCTGCCATATCAAACCTCCTTAAGTTACTTTATGCAGGATAAGTTGTCTTATCGCGTCATTGAGTTTTTTAAGTTGAAATATCTTTAGGCCTTCTTCGGTTTTACCGATCATAGGGACCATCGATACTTCTAAAGCAGCGCTCAATCTCTTTGCTGAAATTGATTCTGATTCTAAGCCATAAAGTATTTTCTCGCCGCGTTTAGTTTCTTCTAAGTACTTCTGGTTTTGGTAATCTCTCTTGTGGACCTCTTTCAACCAAGCCTGATTTTTAACGCGCATCCCTTCTGTCGCAGGAATTCTGTATTTAGAAAGCTGAACTTCGTCGGGACCAAG
>JBDRFF010000024.1:0-17371 GCA_043819095.1 Candidatus Omnitrophota bacterium | reverse complement strand
AGAAGTGTGTTTAATAGATCTCTAAGGATATTGCCTGACTCATTGTTTAGGTATGATTTTATTTTGGTCATTGTTTTTCATTTCCTCCAGCAGCTTATTAGCCGCTCCGACAAACCTGCTTTGAGGGTGATTATTAACTAATCTCTTTAGATTTATCTATATCTCAAACTTTTTTATTACAGATTAAGACTATAGTGTAAGTATAGAACTTAAAAAATAGGCGGTAAAAAAATTACAGCAGAAAAAGTTGCATTAATATTATTTTTAGCAGTTACCAGATGCGCAAAGAGAGTATTCTTCTGTTTCTTCTGTTTGTGGCGGTGTTGTTGTGGGCGTGGGTCGTGTCAGGGTAATATCACTACTGCTGACAACACCAGCGCCGGATTGTGAATCAGGTATATCTATGAAATCGCCGTCAGCAGCAAATACGTCACCTAATTCACCTTTGATGGCACCCGATAATGTAATATTCGGGTCGTTGCAGTCGCACTGTTCTTGTCTACTATAGGCATGAGCCAAAACCGTTAAAGAAAGCATAATAATTAGTCCGCATATCGTTATGAATATTTTTTTCAACTTTCCCTCCTTTTTAAGTTACTAAAGTATAACATGTGGATTCAAAAGTGTCAAGAAAGCGCTTTCTTTTATTTTAAAACATAACCCGCTTGAAATCAGAGGGTTACAGAAAATATGTAAATATTTTTTATTTTTGTTATTAATATGAGATCGAGTAGATAATTATATTATTTGAGTGATAGTTTTAATTCTTCAAGAGAAATATTGGAATTTAAGGTGAGGATTTTTGAGGCTTCGCCAGTAACTCTAGCGCAGGCAAAAGATGTACCATGTTCTTTGCCATAGTCACCTTCTGAGGAGACATCTACTTCTGAAGGTGAGTAATCAGCTGTCTTTCCATTTGAAGCTTTTGCGCCAACCGAGATTACATAATCGAAGGAAGCCGGGAACAATGAGCCCTTCTCTGTTTTCGATAAGCACATATAACCATCTTGATTCGCGGCAAATCGGCTCAAAAGTGAATTGTTTCCAGCAGCAGCAATAAATATTATTCCTTTATTATAATAGGCCTGTTTAATCGCCGCTTCTATTTCCTTATTATAATTTAAGACTAAGGAGAGATTTACGATATCTATATCATTTTCCTCGCACCATTTAATCGCCTTGAGCACACTACGTGCGGATGGTTTATATCCCAGATTAGACTTTTCGCATACCTGAAGCATGTATATCTTGGCTGATGGATTGCTATTCCTTATTATCCTGGCGATTTTTGTTCCGTGGCTGGTGGGGTCCCTATTTGCAGGAATTGAGCTGAAGCTGATTCTTTCGTAAAAGTTATCGGTAGTGCCGGAATCAATTACAGCGATTTTTACTTCAGCATATAAATTAGTTGCGTAGAATAGTCCAAAGACGACTAGTATCGCGAAAATTTTTAATGTTCTGTTGGTCTTCATCTTTAAGTCTCCAAAATAAAAACGCCTATTCCAAAGAAAAGGCGCTCTAAAATAAAAAAGCTCAATTGGCAACCGACTGCCTTATTCCGACGTTTGTCAGAATTTAGGCTCTTAAGCTTTGCGCCCCATCCTTTCGAATGGTTTGCCTTTTACAACTGAGTCCAAATTGTCAATAAAAAGTATAACACATGAAAGCGCTTTTGTCAACCCAGGCTGGAAATGCCTACTTAACTTATTATTCTATGACAGGTTAAGCCATGGTGTGATCAATGCAAAACTGTATTTGTTAAGAAGATAGATTTTTGGGTTAATTATTTGTTCAGAGAGGATTGTTGAGGAAACGGTAAGACTTCATGTTTTTATCTAGATGAAAGGAGAGAAAATTATATAAAATGCTTCTTAATTCTGATTCTAATTGTTTGCTCAAGGCCAGATTTAAGGATTTTTGCCAGGGAGAGGTTTCCAGGAAAATAAGCGAATTGATAGTTCCTTTTAATACTGAACTTGTGTTTTCGTCTCTATTCTTGCAGGCCGGGCAAATCAAGCCACCGAGATAAACGCTAAAATTCGCTGCACCATGTAGTTCTTTTTTGCATGAAATGCAGGCATCTAAATGCGGTTTGAAACCAGAGAGCGAAAGCATCTTAATCTGAAAAGAGTAGAGGATTTTTTCAGTATTGATAGTTTCTAAGCTTTCAAAACAATTTAATAATAGATCAAAAACTTTCTGGTTTTTATCGTGTAAAGGCATGACAGCGTCAGTAAATTCTAAGATATAACTTGCCAAAGATATCTTTTTAATATCTTTTCTGATAAAACTGTAGTCTTTTATTAAGTCACTTTGACTGATAAGATCTAACTCAGAATTAGTTTTTTCGTAAAATTGTATATCATTATAGGAACATAAGCTTAGATTACTAGCAATTTTTTTAGGATCCTTCCTTACGCCTTTAATTATTCCTTTTCTTTTGCCGAATTCTTTTGTAAAAAAAGTCAACAATAAGCTTGTTTCTCTAAAATCCATTCTTTTTAATAAGATGCCTTTAGCCTTTTGTACCATTTTAGCTTAACTTTTTTAAGATATATTTTTCCCTTTTACGAATGAGCTTTTTATCTTTTTTATATCGATCATCGTAGCCGCAAAGATGTAAAATACCATGCGTTAGATACAGCAATATTTCGTATTGAAGTGAAGTTTTATAATTCTTTGAATTTTTTTCTGCGGTTTCAGCGGAGATAATGATTTCGGCGTTGAGTGATTTTCTATTTTGATTCTTATTGCTTAGATCAAAGGCAAGCACATCTGTTGGGCGGTTTTTATTGAGAAAAGCTTTGTTTAATTTCTTTATGATTTTGTCATTGACGAAAACAATAGAAAGATCAGCTTCTTTTTTATTCTGCAGATGAAGAATCCGTCTTACTTTCTGTATTATTACTTCTTTCCGAATGACTATTCTTCTTTGAAGATTGGATATTGTCAGCTTCATCTTTTTCGTCTGGATATTTAACTCTGCTATGATAAATTGCGCTTAAGATGCGCAGAAATACTGAACCGATTATTTCTAAATCCCTTAAGGTTAGATCGCATTCGTCGAGCTGCCCGTCAATAAATTTGTTGTTGATTATTTTTCTGACTAATTCTTCTATTCTTTCAGGCGTAGGTTCGCTCAATGTGCGAGATGCGGCTTCAACAGCATCGGACAGAAGCACGATTGCAATTTCTTTTCTTTGCGGCTTTGGGCCAGGATAGCGAAAGCCTTCTTCTTTGACTTCTTGGTCTTCTTCAATATCCTTCATCGCGCGGCGATAGAAATAATACATCATACTGGTTCCGTGATGCTGTGTGACGAAATCAATAATCATTGGATTTAACTTATATTTTTTTGCTAGCTCCTCGCCTTCCTTTATATGATTGATGATGATCAATCTGCTCATGTTGGGTTGGAGCTTATCGTGCTTGCTGCGAAGATGGATTTGATTTTCGCTAAAATACTCAGCTTTCTCGATTTTTCCGATATCGTGATAGTAAGCACCTACCCTAGCCAAAAGTGAATTTGCCCCAATCGCCTCTGTGGCAGCCTCAGCAAGATTGCCTACAATCAGACTATGTTGGTATGTGCCCGGGGCCTCAAGAATCATTTTTCTAAGTAGCGGATGATTGAAATCAGAGAGCTCAAGCAGGCTGATATTAGTTACAACTTTAAAAAGATACTCGAACATAGGTAGGGTTCCGATTACAATAAAAGATGCAAATACCCCGCTAATAATAACAGGACCTGCGATGATTCTAATGGCGTCGATAGAAAAAGGATGCTGCTGTGTGGAAATCAGTAAAAAACAGAAAAGTTGAACAATACCCACATACAAACCTGCCAATATAATTTGGCTCCTTCTCCTTGCTCGCCAAACCGATAGCATACCGATAATGCTGCCAACAAAGAAAATAAGACTTAAAGAAAGGCTGTTGCCACCGATATTACCGGCAATCATGCTTGTTATGGCAGCAATTGCAAATCCCAATACCAGGTCTTCAAAGAGAATAACTGTTAGCATGCAAATGGCTGCGAGAGGAATATAATAGTAAGAGATTGTTGAATAATCCACAATTGCCTTCGCAGCCACAATTACAATTACGAGCAATAATCCCAAATGAAGCGAGATTAGTTTATTCTTTTTAAAATAAAAAGTTAGAAAGCTAAAAAAGGCTAAAAGTACAATCGGGATGATTAAAGATAAATCCAGGAGCCTAGCAACTAAGAAAGCAGCACCAACGATTAAGATCCACTCAATAATATCAAGAATTTGAGATTTTTTTCTCATTGTTTTTTATCCTCGAATAAGCTTCTATTATTTGCTGTACTAATTCGTGCCTGACAACATCATCGCCAGTAAGCTGAGCAAATTTTATTCCTTCAATATCTTTTAGAATTTCTCTTGCTTGGATAAGACCTACCGGCTTACCTTCTGGTAGGTCGCTTTGGGTAATATCTCCGGTAATAACTGTTTTTGAATCAAAGCCAAGTCTTGTTAAAAACATCTTCATCTGTTCTGCCGTACAATTTTGAGCTTCATCTAGGACGATAAAGGCATCGTTAAGTGTTCTTCCGCGCATATAGGCCAAAGGCGCAACTTCGATAATACCCATTTCTAAATATTTTTCTATTCTTTCTGCCTCCATCATATCATATAATGCATCGTAAAGCGGACGCAGGTAGGGTGAAATCTTATCAATCATGTCACCCGGAAGATATCCTAAGCTTTCTCCAGCCTCTATCGCCGGTCTAGTCAAGATAATACGACGCACAATCCCTTTCCTTAAAGCAGATACCGACATAGCCATCGCCAGATAGGTTTTTCCTGTTCCAGCTGGCCCGATCCCAAAAACAATATCGTAATTCTTTATTGCCTCAATATATTCTTGCTGGCCTTTTGTTTTTGGGCTCACATACACATTTTTAGCGGCAACTTCAATCTTTTCTTCCGAAAAGTCCCTTAAGTCCGAAATCTTGTTATCTTTTGAGGCTTTTATAAGATGATAGAGATCTTGTTTACTTATTTCTTCCCCTTTTCTGGATTTTTCTAAAAAAAGCTTAAGGAGCTGATTTGTCTTCTCGACGTTTTTTTCAGAACCGATTATTTTTAGCCCCGAATGGTTTGCAACTATCTTAGCACCAAAATTTTCTTCAATAAGTTTAATATTTTCGTCGTGTTTCCCCAAAATCGCCTGCAGATCGTGATTGCTTTTTATTTTTAGTACCTTTTTCATTCTGAATTTTATTCTTGAGGGATATTAATTATCACTCCAGGTTTAATTCTATTGGGATCTTTTATTACGTCTTTATTAACTTCATAAATCTTCTTCCATTTTCTGTTTGTCCCATAGAACTTGTTTGAAATCTTTTGCAGAGTATCGTCTTTCATTATTTCGTATGCAGTATAAGTAATTTCTTCTTCTTGAGCCATAATTTCAGATTCTTCTGCTAAAATTCCTTCTTCGTAGACCTCCGAAGGTTGAGTTATATAATTTTTTTCAGGTTCTTGCTTTACTTCTGGTTTAGCTGTTTTCTGTGACCAAGGTGAGCTGAATTCAACTTCTACAACGACTGTTTCTCTGGTTTTGGAGCGCGGTTGTCCTTCTATTGTCGGGCCCTCTCCTGATAAGTAACCTCTGTTTCCGGATATTTCTTGATCAATCCTATCTTTTGTTACTTTGTAGGTCCTGACCGTGCACCCGGTGATTACAAAAACAAACAACAAAGCTACGATGAAAATAGAATACTTTATGCTACTCATTTTTTACCTCCTTCTTTACGACACTAATTCCTAAATCACTTAATTGTTTTTCATTTACAGTACTTGGGGCTTGAGTTAAAGGACAGTATGCTTTTTGGTTTTTGGGAAAGGCAATAACGTCTCTGATCGATTCAGAATTAGTTAAAATTGAAACCAACCTGTCCAGGCCAAATGCGATTCCGCCATGAGGCGGCGCTCCAAATTTAAACGCCTCCAGAAGAAATCCAAATCGTTCCTTAACTTCCTCTTCGGATAATCCGATTATGTTAAATATCTTTTGTTGCAAATCATTTTTATGAATCCTTATTGAACCACTGGCAATTTCAACCCCGTTTAAAACTAGATCGTAGGATCTTGCTTTTATTTTATCAAGCTGTTTTGAATCCAACAAGTTTATATCTTCCTCTTTCGGTGCGGTAAAAGGATGATGTTCGCTTTCCCAGCGTTTCTCTTCTTCGTTAAAATTAAAAAGCGGAAAGTCTATAACCCAACAAAAAGAGTATTTTTCTTTTTTGTTCAAGTTAGGTTTATCGCTTTTGTATTTTTTTATTGCCTCATCATAGGTAATTCTTGGAAATGGGATCATAACATTTTCACTTAACAGCACTTCGAATATTTTTTGGAACATTTTTTCAAATAGAGAAAATATATCCTCTTCTTCAACGAAAGACATCTCGGCATCTAACTGAGTAAATTCCGGTTGTCTATCAGCGCGCAGATCTTCATCGCGGAAACATTTTGCGATCTGGAAATATTTATCTAAGCCAGAAACCATAAGAATCTGCTTGAATAATTGAGGTGATTGAGGTAAGGCATAAAAGTCGCCAGGATTTAATCTCGAAGGCACTAAATAATCTCGAGCACCTTCAGGCGTAGATTTTGTTAGTATGGGAGTTTCAACTTCGATAAAGCCTTCAGCGTCGAGAAAATCTCGCATGGTTTTACATAATTTATGTCTTAGGATAAGATTGTTTAACAGTTTTGGTTTCCTTAAGTCGAGGTATCTATAGGGTAGTCTCGTTTCTTCGGTGACCTCTGCGCTCTCTTCTATTTCAAAAGGCAAACTTTCAGAAGGGTTTATTATTTCAAGACTTGTTGCTGCAACTTCAATCTGTCCGGTTGGAAAATTTGGGTTTTCCGTTCCCTTCGGGCGCTTACCAACATTTCCTTTAATTGAAATTACGAATTCGCTCCTGAGCTCTTGTGCTTTTTTGTGTACTTCAGGATTTTCCTTGGGCAAAAATACTATTTGAGTGAATCCGTATCTATCTCTTATGTCGATAAAGATAAGTTTTCCGTGGTCTCTTCTTCTGAATACCCAACCGCAGAGACAAGCTTCTTTCCCGACATCTTTTTCAGTTAATTGACCGCAGGTATGTGTTCGAATCATAATCGTTTTTTCAATTCCTTGATTATCTGTTCAGATTTGATCTTTTCTTGTTTACCCGTAGACATATCTTTTAGTGATACGCTACCAGTTTTTATTTCTTCGTCGCCAATAATGATAACGAATTTTGCACCGGCTTTATTTGCAGAGCGCATCTGGCTTTTTAAAGAAGCCCTTTCGTAATAATTGATATCCGAAGAAATCTTTTCTTTTCGTAATTTATCTAAGAGTAGAAAGGCAGGCTGATAGACTTGTTTATCTAAAGCAATCAGGTACGCATCAATTGCATCAGGCGTATCAGGTTTTTTCTTTAGTGCTAAAATAATTCTTTCTAATCCTAATGCAAACCCGGTAGCTCCCAAATCAGGACCGCCTAATTGGCTCATTAAATTATCGTATCTTCCGCCTGCACCCAGAGCGTCTTGGCTCCCGAGAGCGCGATGAGTTATCTCAAAGACAGTCCCGGTATAATAATCAAGTCCTCTAACTAAAAAAGGCGAAAGCTCATAAGCAATTCCAAGAGTTTTTAAATTTATGAGTACACGTTTAAAATAATCTGCACAATCAGAGCAGATATGATTTTCTGCAAGCTCGAGGTTTTTTAATGTTTCTTTACAATTTTTGTTTTTACAATCTAGGATCCTGAAGACATTACGGTCAAATCGTTTTTTGCAAAGTCCGCAGAAATCTTCTATTTTATCTTTTAAGGCAGCTCTTAATAGTTTTGACCATTTCTCTTTATCTTTTTTACAGCCCAGGTTGTTTATTTTTAGCTTATATTCTTCTATGCCAAAGCCCTTCATGAGGTTAATGGCTAATGAGATGACTTCCGAGTCAAGATATGGATTGGAAATTCCTATTGCTTCCGCTCCAATGTGAAAGAATTCCCGCAGTCTTCCCTTTTGCGGTCGTTCTCCTCTAAACATCGGACCAATGTAGAAATATTTACTGAAAGTCTCTTTAACGGGGATATCGTGTTCAATAAAGGCCCTGACAATAGATGCTGTGGCTTCAGGTCTTAGAACAAATTCATTTTTACCTTCCGATTTTAACCGAAGTAATTGTTTTTCAACAATATCTGTATTTTGGCCTAAAGAACGGTTAAATAACCCGACATCTTCAAAAATCGGAGTACGTATTTCGTTATAATTGAAATTAGCAAAAATATGGCGAGCTCTTCTTTCTAATTCGTGACAGATTTTCGCTTCATGAGGAAGTATGTCTTTTGTGCCTCTTGGGGCGGAAAATTTCATAAAATTAAGAATTTTAATCTTAAGGGCGGAGGTGTCATTGTCTCCGCCCTTTTTCTAATAAATTATGTTTTATTCGTCGTATAAGTTGATATATTGAAAGGAGATATGAACTCCTAAAATTCTATTTGATCCTTTGTTTCATTTCTAGGCCAGGCTTGAAAACTACGACTTTGCGGGGGGGTACGGGTACGACTTCTCCTGTCCTGGGGTTTCTTCCTGTTCTGGCTCTTCTTTCTTTGATTTTGAATACGCCGAAATTACGTAATTCAACCTTGTTTAATTGAACTAAACTTTCTACAATAGTATCAAAAGTTTTTTGCACCACCTTTTTTACTTCAACCTGTTTTATTCCAGTGTCATCGGCGATTTTTAAAACAATATCCTTTTTTGTCATAAATCCACCTCCTTGAATATAAGTATAGTATCAACAAAAGCTTACAATGTCAAGGAAAACTTTGACTCTCCAAGAGTATCTACTAGGTCCTTGATCAATGTCTCGTTAGGTTCAACAAAAAACTCTTCCCCTACCAAAATTTGGGCTCTTTTCAGGCTTTGATTGTCTACAACGTGTAAATATACTGGAATTTTTCCAGAATGATTCTTTAATTTCTCCTTTAAGGCGACTAGCATCCTATCATGTGCTCCTTCGAGTTCGATGTTTATGGCAGAAATAGACTTATAAACATTATCCATAAGTGTTGCATCGTTCGCGATTAACTTTGGGGTTTCTTCTTTTAGACTAATCCTCCCTTTTATCAAGACAATCATGTTTAATTTAAGGTATTTCTCAATATTTTTAAATGTCTTCGGGAATACAAGCACTTCTAGAACTCCGTTTAAGTCTTCCATTTTTAGAATCGCCATTTTTTCACCGGTTTTTCTTGTGTTGGTGTGCTTCAATTTAATGATCATTCCACCAATTGTAACTTCTTGCCCCTCATAACATTCCGAGAGTTTATCAATGGCATGAGTGCTGAATTTGTTTAGCTGTGTTTCGTAGCGCGTTAGGGGATGACCGGTTATATAGAAACCGAGCGTTTCCTTCTCAAATGACAGTATTTGTGGCTCAGGCCACTCTCTGATATTTGGCATTTCTTCTTGAGTTCTTTTAAAGCCGTTAAATTCTTTACTTGTTTCGAATAATGAAAGCTGACCCTTTGTCTTTTCCTTTTGGAATTTAGCTCCCAGCTCAATTGTTCTATCTAAGACAGCCATTAACTGGGCTCGATAAACTCCCAGGAAATCAAAGGCTCCGCATTTGATTAAGCTTTCTACGACTTTCCTGTTTACTGTCCTTGAATCTACTCGCTCGCAGAAATCAAAAATAGAATTAAATTTCCCTTTTTTTCTTGCCTCCACGATTGAATCTATAGAGGTCATTCCCACATTTTTGACCGATAAAAGTCCATAAGAGATGGTATTTTTATCCATTCCTCTAAACTCAGCAAATCCTTCGTTTACGTTTGGGGGAAGAATCTTTATTCCCATTCGGTTTGCTTCACTGACATATTCAACTACTTTATCTGTATTATCTTTTTCGCTTGTCAGCAAAGCGCACATATATTCGATAGGATAGTTCGCTTTTAGATACGCCGTTCTGTAAGAAATCATTGCATATGCCGCGGAATGGCTTTTATTAAATCCGTAGCCAGAAAAATAATCAATAAGGTCAAATATGCGATTAGCAAGATGCCTTGAGATATCCTTTTTTACGCAGCCTTCTGTAAAAATCTTTCTTTGTTGTTCCATTACTTCTGGGATTTTTTTGCTCATTGCCCTTCTTAAATGGTCTGCTTGGGTAAGGGTAAAACCAGCAAGCTGTGAAGCAATCTGCATTACCTGTTCCTGAAAGACAATTATTCCGTAAGTTTCTTTTAAGACGGGCTCGAGGATGGGATGATCGTATGCAATTGCACCCTGACCTTTTTTTCTACTCATAAAGTCATCAAGCATACCGCTGCCGATTGGTCCGGGTCTGTATAGCGCAAGCAGAGCTATTAGATCTTCAATCTTTGTAGGTTCAAGCTTCTTTAATAACTCACGCATCCCAGTGCTTTCCAATTGGAATATCCCGATTGTTTGAGATTTACTCAACAATTGAAATGTCTTTTTGTCGTCGAGAGGTATATCTTCAATTTTGGTGGTTATTCCGCGCGTCTGTTTTATTATATCTAAAGCACGACTGATAACAGTTAGGGTACGCAGACCTAAAAAGTCCATCTTTAAAAGGCCAATTTTAGATACGGAGTTCATCGAGTAGCCCGTAGTTATCTGATCATCACCTGATTTAAAAAGTGGTAAATAATTAGTCAAAGGAACATCAGAAATGACTACTCCGGCAGCGTGAATCGAGGCATGCCGAGAAAGGCCTTCTAAGGAAAGAGCAATATCAATTATGTCATGGATCTTTTGGTCATTTTTATAAAGATTATTAAATTCTGGTTCCGCCTTTAGAGCATCGGC
Source organism: Candidatus Omnitrophota bacterium (assembly GCA_043819095.1). Lineage (GTDB taxonomy): Bacteria > Omnitrophota > Gorgyraeia > VGKH01 > VGKH01 > JBDRFF01. Next base: position 6,503 of record JBDRFF010000024.1, on the reverse strand, counting down.
CAAATGTATGTGTGGATCTGGAGGAATCAGTTTCGCGACTCTGTCTACATCCGCATAAGGGACATTCATAACTCTACCTACGTCTCGAATTACCGCGCGAGCCTGCATTGTTCCAAAAGTAATTATTTGAGCGACATTTTCCTTTCCGAACTTCTCAATTACATAATTTATGACTTCCGGTCTGCGTTCATAACAAAAATCAATGTCAATATCAGGAAGCCTCACTCTTTCTAGGTTAAGGAATCTTTCAAAGAATAGGCCGTATCTTAACGGGTCAATATCAGTTATGCCTAAAAGATAACTTACTAAGCTTCCAGCAGCGCTTCCTCTTCCCGGGCCAACAGGGATGTTGTTTTGTTTTGCATAATGGATAAAATCCCAGACGATAAGGAAGTAGCTAGTAAATCCCATCTTTTTTATCGTAGCCAGTTCTTCTTCGAGTCGCTTTTTGATTTCTTTGGTTTCTTCAGTAAATCTTTCTTTTAAGCCCTGTCTACACAATTCAAACAAAAAATTTTCCTTATTTTTGCCGTCGGGAGGTTGATAATTCGGCAAGTGTGACTGACTGAAATCAAGTTCAATATTACATTTTTCAGCAATCTTAATAGTATTGACAATAGCTTCAGGCGAGTAAGAAAATGCCTTTTTCATCTCTTCGGGGCTTTTTAGATAAAATTCATCGGTCTGCATACGCATTCTATTTGGGTCGTCCAAGGTAGTTTGAGTTTGGATACATAATAGGGCTTCATGCGCCCGGGCCTTATCTTTTGTCAAATAATGAACGTCATTAGTAGCAACCGGGGGGATATTCAACTCTTTAGAGATTTTAAGAAGACCTTTATTAACTTTTTTCTGTTCGCTAATTCCGTTTTCTTGGAGTTCTAAATAGAAGTTATCTTGTCCGAAGATCTGGTTATAATCATCGGCAACTTTTAAAGCTTGTTTAAATTGATTATTTAATAGGAGAGTGGGTATTTCTCCGTGCAGGCATGAGGTAAGACCGACCAGGCCTTGCGAATATTCCGATAATATTTCTTTATCAATACGCGGTCGGTAATAGAATCCTTCAAGATATCCGATTGAAACCAGCTTCATTAAGTTTTTATAACCGATTTCATCTTTTGCCAAAAGGACCAGATGATTAGCCGCCTCAGAAGAGTTTTTGTAAGTTTTATCTAACCTGCTTGCTGGCGCAACATAAGTCTCAACACCGATAATCGGCTTTATACCTTGATGGATTGCTTCAAGATAAAATTCAATCGCTCCAAACATATTTCCATGATCAGTAATAGCTAAGGCGGGAATCTTGAAGTGATTTGTAAGTTTTAATAGTTCATCTATTTTGCAGGCACCATCTAAAAGACTGTATTGGGTGTGGACATGTAAATGGACAAAATCGGCATGTGTTACTAACATTGATTTTCGGATTAAGGACTATTCCCACTCGATTGTAGCAGGAGGCTTGGAACTGATATCGTAAACGACTCTATTAATACCTTTAACTTCGTTAATTATACGGTTTGAAATTTTCTCTAAGGTCTCATAAGGTAATTTAACCCAGTCTGCGGTCATCCCGTCATTGCTAGTGACACAGCGAAGCGCAACTACATTTTCATAAGATCGCTTATCGCCCATTACGCCCACGGTTTTAATAGGTAGTAGTATCGCAAAGGACTGCCAAATTGTTTGATAAAGACCAGCTTTCTTAATTTCGTCCATGACTATCTCATCAGCATCCCTCAACATTTCGAGGCGTTCCTTGGTTATTTCTCCAATTATTCTTATGGCCAGTCCCGGGCCGGGAAAAGGTTGACGATTGATTGCACTATCCGTGATTCCTAATTGTTTACCTATTTTTCGTACCTCATCTTTAAAAAGGTCTCTTAAGGGTTCAATAAGTTGGAAGTTCAATTTTTTAGGCAACCCACCGACGTTATGATGGGTTTTGATCTTTGCTGAAGGGGCACCGGTTACAGAAACCGATTCGATTACATCCGGATAAAGCGTACCTTGGGCGAAGAATTTCGCCTTTCTTATTTTCGACGCTTCTTTTTCAAAAACCTTGATGAATTCATGTCCGATTATCTTTCTTTTTTCTTCTGGATCGGTTATACCTCTAAGCTTTTCAAGAAATCTTTTCGATGCATTCACGTAATTCAGACTAATACGAAAATTACTTCTGAAATTTTTCTTAACCTGTTGCGGCTCGTTTTTACGCAAAAGACCATTATCGATAAAGATGCATTTAAGTTGTTTTCTTATTGCCTTGTTAATTAAAACAGCAGTAACAGAAGAATCTACCCCGCCGCTAAGACCGCATACTACATTTTTATTTCCAACAGTTTCTTTAATCTTTTTAATGGAGTCGGTTATAAATGATTCCATTGTCCAGCGCGGGAAACAGCCGCAGATTTTAAATATGAAATTATTTAGGATTTGAGTTCCTTTTTGAGTATGGACAACTTCGGGATGAAACTGTACTCCAAAAATCTTTCTGTGTCGGTTAGCGATTGCGGCAATTGGCGTGTTTAAGGTATGTGCGATTGTGACGAATCCTTTGGGAAGTTTATTGATATAATCGCCGTGGCTCATCCAACAGGTTAGGTTCGATGGTAAACTCACAAACAGGTCTTTGTGGCTATCGATAAAGAGTTCTGCATTGCCGTATTCTCTGTCAGTGCCATGTTTTACTTTACCTCCTAAGAGATCACCAATTGCATGCATCCCATAGCAGATTCCCAAAACAGGTATCCCGAGCTTAAAGATATTTTTTGCAGGAATAGGACTTTTTTTATCATATATGCTGGCAGGACCCCCGGAGAGAATTATTCCTTTAGGCGCAAGTTTTTCGATGTCTTTTGCAGAGATGTTAAAAGGCGCGACCTGACTGAAGACCTTCATTTCTCTTACACGACGAGCAATCAATTGTGTGTATTGGGAGCCGAAATCCAAAATCAAAATAAAATTTTTATATCTCATTATTTTCCCATTCCTACTCTTTGAAATGTCTGAAGGATTTTTCCTTCTGTTTTAATTGAAGGGGCGATTATTATTTCTACTTCCTGTATTTGTTTAATATTGCGTACGCCCAGCGAACCCAAGGATGTTGCTAGTGCACCCATTAAATTTTGCGAGCCATCATCAACCTTTGCAGGACCGAACAAAATTTCAGAAAGACTCCCGGTTGTGCCCACCTTTATCCTTGTGCCACGAGGTAAATTCATATGAGATGTTGCCATGCCCCAATGATAACCTTTGCCTGGTGCTTCATTTGCTCGAGCAAAAGATGATCCAACCATTACTGCATCAGCACCGCAGGCAAATGCCTTGCAGATATCACCACCGGATTGCATTCCTCCGTCTGTTATAATCTGCACATATCTGCCTTTTTGTTTATAGTATTGGTCTCTTGCCGCCGCTGCATCTACAGTTGCCGTTACTTGCGGAACGCCAATACCCAATACTCCTCTGGTTGTACAGGCTGCACCCGGGCCAATCCCGATCAATAGACCGGCTGCCCCAGTTTCCATAAGTTCTAAAGTTACATCATAAGTTACGCAGTTACCAATAATGACAGGCATTTTTGTAGATTTACAGAATTTATGCAAATCAAGAGCCTTATATTGTTTAGAAATATGCTTTGTTGATGTTACAGTGGATTGAACCACAAAGAAATCGCAACCAGCATCTTGTGCGATTTTAGCGAATTTTTGAGCGTTTTGAGGTATACAGCTTACTGCGGCGGGACCATTTTTTGACTTTATCTCTTTGATTCTTTTTGCAATGAGTTTTTCTTTTATGGGTTTTGTATAAATGCCTTGGACTAATTTGGTTGCTTCGCCAGGGTTGGTCTTAGCGATTCTATTTAAGACTTCATTAGGATTATCGTAGCGTGTTTGAACACCATCAAGATTGAGTACTGCTAGGCCTCCAAGTTTGCCCATTTCAATAGCGAATTTTACATCCACAACCCCATCCATTGCAGCGGCTAAGATAGGAACGCGGAATTTCTTTCCGTTAATCTCAAAACTAGTATCTACTTCGTTTGGATTTATAGTTACTGAACCTGGAACAAGGGCAATTTCATCAAATCCGTAGCAACGTCTAGCGCGACGTCCTATGCCAATCCATTCAGCCATATCGAACCCTTTCTCAAATGAACACTTAAGTTACGGAGCTTTAGCGACGTAACTTAAAAGTGTGAATTGATCCCTCACCTTTTTAGTATTCAAATAAGTTTAAGTACACTCATAACAAATACTTGAATTGTTAAAAGGTGTGGGGTAAGTTTCCCTCGACGTTGCTCGGGACTCCTTCGAGGGATCCTGAGCGAAGTCGAAGGGCAGCCTGCTGACTTACGTTCATTGCATTCCGTAAGTCTGGGCTTCACTTAGATTTTTTATTCTATAGATAAAAGCTCTTATTGTCAATTAAAAAAATGGCTCTTTGTATTGAGCACACAAAGAGCCATTATTATTTTTTGTTGAGTTTTTGGGATAAAACTTTTGGGTTTAATACATCCCTCCGCCCATTCCTCCTGGAGGCATTGGTGGCATACCGGGTTTGTTTTCTTCTGGTTTATCTGCGATTAAAGCTTCGGTTGTAAGAAGCAGCGCCGCAATACTTGCAGCGTTCTGAAGTGCGGTTCTGGTAACTTTTGTAGGATCAATAACTCCCGCTGTAATCATATCAACGTATTTATCTTGGCTTACGTCATAACCTGTGTTGTTTTTTGCCAGTTTTTTAACTTCTGCCAGGACAACTTCTCCGCTCAATCCAGCGTTAATTGCTAATTGCCGAATAGGTTCTCCTAAAGCATGTTTTACGATATTTACACCTGTCCGTTCATCACCTTTTAATTTTAAGGCATCCAGAGCTGGCAATACACGTATTAAAGCAACTCCTCCGCCAGGGACTATCCCTTCTTCAACTGCTGCGCGGGTTGCATGAAGAGCGTCTTCCACCCTTGCTTTCTTTTCTTTCATTTCTGTCTCGGTTGCTGCACCAACATTGATTACGGCAACTCCGCCGGATAGTTTTGCTAAACGTTCCTGTAATTTCTCTTTATCATAATCAGAATCTGATTTCTCGATTTCTTTTTTGATTTGGCTAACCCTGCCGCTGATAGCTTGAGTCTTGCCTGCACCTTCAACAATAGTTGTATTTTCTTTATCTATTTTGATTTTTTTGGCGCGGCCTAAATCATCTAAGTCAATACTTTCGAGCTTGAGCCCTAAGTCTTCGGTTATTGCCTTGCCGCCGGTAATAACCGCTATATCGTCCAGCATTTCTTTGCGCCTATCGCCGTAACCGGGTGCCTTAACTGCGCAAACAGCTAAAGTTCCGCGGATTTTATTTACGACCAAAGTCGCCAGTGCTTCACCTTCTATATCTTCAGAGATTATCAATAAAGGTTTGCCTGTCTTGGCAATTTTTTCCAGTAAAGGTAGGATGTCTTTTAGGCTGGAAATCTTTTTCTCAAAAAGCAAAATGTAGGCATTTTCTAAAACGCATTCCATTCTTTCGGCATCAGTAGCAAAATAAGGAGAAAGGTAACCTTGATCAAACTGCATACCCTCGACAACTTCCATTGTGGTTTCCATAGACTTACCTTCTTCAACAGTGATCACGCCGTCTTTTCCGACCTTATCCATTGCCTCGGCAATCCTTCCACCAATAAAAGTATCACAGTTTGCTGCAATTGTTGCAACCTGCTCTACTTCCTTTTTTTCTTTTATTGGTTTAGAAAAGCTTTTTAGGTTTTTCACAACTTCTTCGACTGCTTTTTCGATTCCGCGCTTTAAAATCATAGGATCTGCTCCAGCAGTAACATTCTTTAATCCTTCTTTAAATATTGCTTCGGCTAAGATCGTAGCAGTGGTTGTGCCGTCTCCGGCTAAATCAGAAGTTTTTTCCGCAACTTCTTTTACCAGTTGGGCGCCCATATTTTCAAAAGGGTTTTCTAGATCAATCTCTTTTGCCACAGTTACGCCGTCTTTGGTGATTGTGGGAGAGCCGAATTTCTTATCCAAAATAGCATTTCTCCCTTTTGGGCCAAGAGTTACTTTTACAGCCCTCGATAATTGCTCAACGCCTTTTAGAATAGATTTACGGGCGTCTTCACTAAATTGTAGTTGCTTCGCCATTTTACTTTACCCCCTTTAATGACTCCGACGATACGTCGGAGGAATTATCCCGACGTTACGTCGGGATGTTTTCATTTATTTTATTATTGCTAATATATCTTCTTCTTTTACGATTAAATATTCTTCGCCGTCTTTGGTAGATACTTCTGTGCCGGAATATTTTCCGTAGAGAATTCTATCACCAGCTTTTACTGCTGGAGCCTGAATCTTGCCGCTTTCTAAAACTTTACCCGTACCAACAGCAATAACTTTGCCTTCTTGCGGCTTTTCTTTTACTGTATCAGGAATGACTATTCCGCCCTTGGTTTTTTCTTCTGCTTCTAACTGTTTGATTAAAATCCTATCCCCTAATGGTTT
>JBDRFF010000023.1:0-22543 GCA_043819095.1 Candidatus Omnitrophota bacterium | reverse complement strand
TATGTTGCATCTACCGGCATTAGTTATGACTAAACAAATTAATAAAATTTTGACTGCGATTGGCAAATTAAGTTTTACCACACGTGGTTTATATGGAGAAGGAACCCAGGCTTCCGGAAACTTCTTTCAGGTTTCCAATCAAGTATCGCTGGGTCACAGCGAAATTGAAATTCTAGAAAATATAAGAGGCTTGATAAAGCAAATAATTGAAAAAGAAGAACAGTCAAGAAAAACGCTTTATCAACAACATCGGCAGTTTTTAGAGGATCGTGTTCATAGATCATTTGGTACTTTAAAGAATGCTTATATTATTTCCAGCCAAGAGACAATCGAGTTGCTTTCTATGGTCAGACTCGGTATTGATATCGGAATCGTAAGGAATCTGGATAGAAAGTTAATCAATGAATTGTTTGTAATTATTCAACCAGCTCATCTGCAGAAACTCGAAGCAAAGAAATTAACTCCGGAAGAAAGAGATACAAAAAGAGCAAATTTAATCAGAGAAAAATTAGGAGGTTAGCAAGGATGTTTAATAGGTTCACCGAGCGTGCAAGAAAAGTAATAATCTTGACAAAGGAAGAAGCCAAAAGGTTTAATCACGATTATATTGGGACAGAGCATTTACTTTTAGGTCTGGTTAGAGAAGGAGAGGGCGTTGCAGCAGCGGTTTTGCAAAAAGTGGGGATCAGTCTTGAGAATATCCGGATTGAAATAGAAAAGCTGGTTCAACCCGGACCAACTACTCAGGTTTTAGGAGACATACCTTTTACTCCTCGTGCGAAGAAGGTTTTGGAACTTTCTGCCGAGGAAGCCAGGTCATTAGGACACAACTATATCGGTACGGAGCATTTACTTTTAGGTTTGATTAAAGAAGGCGAGGGGGTTGCCTCGCAGGTCTTGTTAAATTTAGGATTAGATTTAAATAAGGTAAGGAACGAAGTTATGGGTTTATTGGGTTCTGCTACACCCGGCTTTGGAACGCCGGGTACAAAATCAAAGACACCTGCAATAGATGCATTTGGAAGAGATTTGACCGCTTTGGCAAAAGAAAATAAATTAGACCCTGTTATAGGTAGAAAAAATGAGATGGAAAGAGTAATCCAGATTCTAAGTCGTAGAACAAAAAATAATCCTGTTCTTTTGGGCGAAGCAGGCGTCGGCAAGACCGCTATAGTCGAGGGCCTTGCCCAGTCTATTATAGCCGGGAACGTTCCGGAGATTCTGCGGGGTAAACGAATGGTTATTTTGGATTTGGCTTTGATGATTGCGGGAACCAAATATCGCGGACAATTCGAAGAACGAATCAAGGCGGTTATGGATGAAATTAAGCGCTCCGCGGATATTATCATATTTATTGATGAGCTGCATACGCTGGTTGGCGCTGGAGCTGCCGAGGGAGCGATAGATGCTTCCAATATTTTGAAGCCGGCTTTATCTCGAGGAGAAATCCAATGTATTGGTGCTACGACTTTAAATGAATACAGAAAGCATATCGAAAAAGATGCTGCCCTAGAGAGAAGATTCCAAACAATAATGGTAGAACCTCCGTCTGTTGATGAGACTATAGAGATTTTAAAAGGACTGCGGGACAGATACGAAAGTCATCATCGTGTCAGTTTTTCAGATGAAGCCTTGGTAGCTGCAGCAAAATTATCCGATAGATACATTACAGGAAGATTCCTACCGGATAAGGCAATCGATATTATTGACGAGGCAGGTTCGCGGGCAAGGATTTCAACCATGACTGTACCGGAAGATGTAAAATCGCTTGAACAAAGAATCGAAGAAGTAAAAAAAGAAAAAGAGGTTTTTATCAAAAGCCAGGATTTCGAAAAAGCAGCAAAGCTGCGTGACCAAGAAAGGACTGCCAGGGCAGAGCTCGAGAAAGTAAAAACAGACTGGAATAAAAAACGCGACCAGATGCGTCCAAAGTTAGGTGAGGAGGAAGTTGCAAAGATTATCTCGCAGTGGACTGGCATTCCGCTTTTCAGATTAGAAGAGAAGGAAAGCGAAAGATTATTAAAAATAAAAGAGAAGATACACAAGCGAGTCGTGGGTCAGGACGAGGCTATCTCAGCGATTGCTTCTTCCGTAAGGCGTTCGCGAGCAGGCATAAAGGATCCTCGCAGACCAATAGGTTCTTTTATTTTTCTCGGGCCTACCGGTGTTGGCAAGTCGCTTCTTGCTCGGGCATTAGCAGAGTTTATGTTTGGAGATGAGAATGCGCTTATCCAGTTGGATATGTCCGAGTATATGGAAAAATTTAATGTCTCGCGTCTAATCGGCGCGCCTCCAGGTTACGTTGGCTACGAAGAAGGCGGTCAGCTTACCGAGAGAGTAAGAAGAAGGCCTTATTCAGTAATTCTTCTCGATGAGATAGAAAAGGCGCATCCCGATGTCTTTAATATTCTCTTGCAGGTCTTTGAAGACGGCCGTCTGACTGATAGCTTTGGTAGAAAGGTAGATTTCAGAAATAGTATCGTCATTATGACTTCTAATGTTGGTGCGCAGATTTTGCGTAAACAGGGCTCACTCGGTTTTAAAGCTCAGGAGGAAGAAGCAAGTTATCAAGGCATGAAGCAGAAACTTATGGAAGAAGTCAAAAAGACTTTTAAGCCAGAATTCTTAAACCGTATCGACGATATAATCGTTTTCAGGTCGCTTAATAAAGAAGACCTTTCTAAGATAGTAGATCTCGAAGTGGCAGAATTAAGCGATCGTTTAAAAGAGCAGAAGATAACTTTAAAGCTGACTAAAGAAGCAAAAGATTTTTTGATGGAGAAAGGTTTTGACCCCGCATTCGGGGCACGTCCTTTGAAAAGAACCATTCAGAGGTATCTAGAAGATCCGCTTTCAGAAGATATTATCTCCGGCACGTTTAAAGAGGGAGCAAAGGTTACGGTTTCGCGTAAAAACGATTCTTTAACTTTTAAGTAATGAAACGGTTAGTATTAATTCTGATTTTGGTAAGTTTATTTATTCCTGTATCTAAATTAACTGCAGGAAAGGTAAATAATCCTAAGGGAGACCTTGATTTCTTAAAACAGGTCTTCAGACTGGATATGGATTTCCAAGAAAAAAGCAAGCTAAATACCGACGTTAATTTAGAAGACGATAAATTTTCTCTTATCAGTAAGATTCATCATTTAAAATTAAACGATCATGATTTTTCTGCGGAACTTACAATTCAGGGAGAAATAGTAAGTCATGAAGGCTCAAAATATCTGAAATGCTCTCTTAATACAAATTATTCCCTATTAGATTACAAGCCATTCAAAGATATCGCAGCAGAATTTATGATGAGTAAAGAACATTTAATTATTTCAACTTTACGCTGGGGTCGATCAAGCATTATCGGAGATATATCTTTAGTAGAACCTCATGATGTTAATCTGTATGCCGAGCTTAAAAATGTTGATATAGATGAGTTAGCAGATTTAATTGGATTTGATCAAGAAGATATCACCCTATCTGGTTTAGTAGATGGCTTCTTAAGATTTAAAGGACAACTCTCTAATCTTAAAATAAACGGACAGCTAAAGGCAAACGACGGAGATATTGACGGTCTATTATATCGAGAGATATTAGTTAAAGTCGATGGGATCTATCCAGTGATCAACTTATTCGATTCCGAGATTATCGAGGCCGACGGGATTATTTATAATTTTAACGGAAGAGTTAATTTGGCTGAAATAAATAATTTGTATTCGGGGGAACATAACTTTACTTTTCTCCCGAAGACTAGCGGCGATGAATCGGGCTGGCATAAATGGACAATCCGTCAGGATGAGTCGCGAGGCAGATTGGAATTTGAAAAAAGATTCAAATCAGGAAGGCCCGACAGCCTACGCCTGAGAGATGATGAAGGCATTGATATGTTAGGTGTGGAGCAGACGTTAAAATTCTAAAATGGAAAATTTAAAGAATAAAATTAGCGAAAAAGTTCAAAGTAGTATTAGATATGTCGGTGATCTAACGATTCTATTTCTTCGTACAATTCTTTGGATGACTACACCGCCCTTTAAAAACGAACGCACTTTTCAGCAGGCCAAGAGGGTAGGCATAGACAGTTTTCTTATTGTCTCTTTGGTTGCGCTTTTTACGGGGATGATCCTAGCTTTACAGACTGCTTATCAGATGCAGAAGTTATCTTCCGAGATATACATTGCGAATTTAGTAGCGGTTTCACTGGTGCGGGAATTAGGCCCGGTTCTTACGGCCTTAATTGTTGCTGGTAGAATTGGCGCGGCTATTACAGCTGAAATCGGGACCATGAATGTCACTGAACAGGTCGATGCGCTTAAGACACTTTCTAGTAATCCGATTCAATATTTAGTCGTGCCTAGATTCTTGAGTCTGGCTTTGATGCTTCCTGTCTTGACAATTTTCTCTGATCTAATCGGTATTTTAGGAGGATTCATTATCTGCGTATTTAAACTTCAGATAGGCGCTGCTATGTATATCAGGATGAGCATAGATGCGTTAGCGGTCAAAGACATAGTAACTGGCTTAACAAAGACTGTGTTCTTCGGAATGATTATTGCCCTGGTAGCTTGTAACGAGGGACTAAACGTCCGAGGAGGAGCAGAGGGTGTGGGTAAAGCTACAACCAGATCGGTTGTAACCTCGTTTATATTGATTATTGTAAGCGATTGTTTCTTTACGGCATTATTCTATTTTATTTTTAAGTCATGATTGAGATTAGAGATCTACATAAGTCTTTTGATTCTCACAAGGTGCTTGATGGTCTCTCTATTACCGTTAACGAGGCCGAGACAAAGGTAATAATCGGTAGGTCTGGTTGCGGAAAGAGCGTTTTATTAAAACATATCGTAGGAATCCTGCAACCGGATTCGGGTATTGTAAAGATTAATGGCCAGGATCTCACTGGCCTAAGAGAGAAACAGCTGAATAAAATCCGTTTGGATATCGGAATGGTTTTTCAGGGCGGGGCGCTTTTTGACTCGCTTAATGTTCAGCAAAACGTCGGCTTTGTTCTTTATGAGTATACGGATATGGATGAGAAGGAAATTAGAAAAAGAGCTGATGAAGCACTTTCTTTGGTGGGATTGCAAGGAATAAATGAAATGATGCCTTCGGATTTAAGCGGTGGCATGAAGAAGCGCGTTTCTTTAGCTAGGGCTCTTTGTAAACGCCCCAAATTGATTCTTTACGACGAGCCTACAACTGGAGTAGATCCCATAACCGCCGATGCAATAAATGATTTAATCAAGGAGCTACACGATAAATTAAAAGTAACTTCAATCGTTGTAACGCACGATATGAATAGCGCCTACAAGGTCGGAGATAAGATCTCCATGCTTTATTCTGGAAAAATTATTGCTGAAGGGACCCCCGAACATATCCGCAATACTAAACATCCAGTTGTGCAACAGTTTATTTCGGGTGCCGCTACAGGGCCAATAACAGAAGCAGAGCATTTAGTATTTGGTCATTTAACTTAAGGAGGATTGTAGATTATGAATATTGCGGATATGAAGCTCGATTCATTAAGACTGAAGGTCGGCGCTTTTGTTTTAATCGCAATTATTTTACTTTTCGTATTTGTATTTCTTGTGGGGGATTTCTCTGTTTTTAAGCCGGGAAACAGGATAAAAGCAATCTTTGAGTTTGCTAGCGGCATTAAGACTGCCTCGCCGGTTAGACTTGCAGGAATAGATGTAGGTACCGTGAAAGATACAAAGATCTTTCATGATTTAAAAGACAACAAGACTAAAGTGGAAGTTTTGCTTTGGATAAACGGAGACGTAAAAATTCCTTCGGATTCTCGAATATGGATAAATACTTTGGGTTTGCTGGGTGAAAAATATGTTGAGATTATTCCGGGGCAAGATACTGTATCTTTTATTGGCGACGGAGACATCATAAGAGGAGAAGATCCGGTTTCAATTCATGAAATTACAAGAAAAGCCGGCGATATCGCCTTAAAAATAGAAGATAGTCTGGAAGATTTAAACCAGATTATAGACGACCCAGAGACAAAGGCATCCTTAAAAGAAATAGTGATTAATTTGAAGGAAGTTACAAGAAAGATTAATGAGGGAGAGGGCACAATAGGCAAATTCGTCACCGACGATAAGATCTATAAGGATCTGGAGATACTCGTAGATGATTTGAAGAAAAATCCCTGGAAATTATTACATAAACCTAAAGGAAAATGAAGGTAAAATCTGTTTTTGTCTGTCAGAGTTGCGGGGCACAATCGCCTAAATGGCAGGGCAAGTGTGCTAATTGCGAAAGCTGGAATTCGTATGCCGAAGAGACTTATTTGCCGGAGGCGAAAAATTCTCGACAGGAGCTGCTGTCCAGAGATAATCCGGTTCTACTTTCTGAGATTGAGTCCAGGGAGGAATCAAGGATTAAGACTTCAATCGCTGAGATTGACAGAGTGCTCGGAGGTGGAATTGTTCCGGGTTCGGTAATCTTAATCGGCGGAGATCCGGGCATTGGAAAATCAACGATTTCCCTCCAGGTTTCATGTTTTTTAAGCCAGGCTGGTAAGAAAGTTCTTTATGTAAGCGGAGAGGAATCAGTAAAGCAGACAAAATTGAGAGCTAATCGATTAGATACTAAAGGCAAAGACAATCTTTATATTGTAAACCAGATTGATTTAAATTTAATTTTAGAATATATAAGAAAACTAACTCCAGATGTTGTAATAGTCGATTCAATACAGGTGGTGTATCAACCGGAGATTCCGTCGAGCCCGGGCAGCGTGGGACAGGTCAGAGAATGCGCTGCACTTTTGATTCAGTTGGCAAAATCAATGGGGATTGCTATGTTTTTAATTGGACATGTGACTAAAGAGGGTACTCTTGCCGGTCCTAGGGTTTTAGAGCATCTTGTGGATACCGTGCTTTATTTTGAAGGAGAGCGTTATTCGGTCTATCGAATACTACGGGCGACAAAAAATAGATTTGGCTCGACAAACGAAATAGGTGTTTTCGAGATGTCTTCGACAGGTCTCGTGGAAGTTAAAAATCCGTCGGAGATATTTCTTTCTGAGAGGGCAAAGAAGACTTCAGGTTCGGTTGTGGTTCCGGTTTTAGAAGGTAGTCGTCCGATTTTGGTTGAGATCCAGGCATTGGTGAGTAAATCGAGTTTTGGTCTAGCCCGAAGAAGGTCTCAAGGCATAGATTATAACCGCATGTCATTGTTGGTTGCAGTTTTAGAGAAACGTTTAAAGATGAGCTTAGCTGACAAGGACATTTTTGTAAATGTTGCGGGAGGAATTAAGGTAGTTGATCCAGCTGCTGATTTGGCAGTTGTTGTTGCTGTCGCATCTGCATTAAAGGATAAAGTTATTCCTGCGGACACCGTAGTTTTAGGAGAAGTAGGTTTAGCCGCGGAGGTACGTAGCGTAAGCCAGATAAATATAAGAATAAATGAAGCACATAAGCTAGGATTTAAAAGGTGTATTGTGCCGAGAAATAATTTGAAAACTAAGCAGTTTTCAAAAGATTTTAATATAGATGTTATTCCGGTTTATTCAGCGGGTGAGGCTTTAGAGTTATTATAAGTTTTTATATTTTTTTAAAAGGAAGGTGAACTAAATGACTTTACATGCTATACGAATTTTTTTCATATTCATAAGCATCATCGTCGGTTTTCAGATTGGAAGCATAAAAGATATTCCTTTGCAGGGAGCGGCGATTGGTCTAATTGCGATTCTGGTTCTTATTGCCATAGAGGCTATGGTGCGCCGTGTATCGGTAAGAGGATTATCTAGCCTTGTTTTCGGTTTAGTTTTAGGTTTGATCATGGCGAAGGTTGTGGGCGATATCCTTTCTTTGCTTCCCTTGGAAGAAGCTATCGTATATCTTACACGTGTGGTCCTGACAATATTTTTCTGTTATCTGGGTGCGGTTATGGCGCTTCGTGGACGGGATGAATTTAACCTCGTTATTCCCTATGTAAAATTCAAAAGGCAGGATCAGAGAGAAGACAGGGTTTTGTTAGATACTAGTGCAATAATTGACGGAAGAATCGTTGATATTTATAAGGCGAAATTTCTTGAAGCCAAACTAATTGTTCCGCGTTTTGTTTTACGAGAACTGCAACAGGTAGCAGATTCTTCAGACCCAATAAAAAGGCAGCGCGGCAGACGCGGCCTGGAGATGCTACAGACGCTTCAGAAAGAAGTCCATATCGAGGTTTCAATACACGAAGAGGATGTGCCAAAACCCGGGGATGTAGATACTAAGTTAGTTGCCCTGGCAATAATCTTAGAAGCAAAGATCGTAACTACAGATTTTAATCTGAATCGCATTGCCGGTTTGCAGGGCGTGGGCATCCTAAATGTTAATGAGCTGGCTAATGCTCTAAAGCCGATTGTGTTTCCCGGAGAAGCCATGCAGGTGCGATTAATTAAAGAGGGTAAAGAATACAATCAGGCAGTAGGATATTTGGATGACGGTACAATGGTTGTCGTTGAGGATGCCAGAAAGCTTATTGGTCAACTTGTTGAGGTGGCAGTTACCTCAGTACTACAGACACAGGCCGGCAGAATGATCTTTACAAAGTTAGAAAAAAAATGAAGGTAGCTGCAGTGATCCCGGCGGCCGGGAAAGGTATTCGTTTTAATAAAAAAAATCCTAAGCCGCTAGTGCTATTAAATTCTCGTCCTATTTTGGTGCATACGCTCAATGCCTTAGCTAGGAATAAACTTATCGATAATATTGTTCTAGTTGTTAATAAAAAAGATTTAGGTAAGTTTAAAGAAATAATACGAGGGTACAATTTTAGAAAAGTTATAAAAATCGTGGCTGGCGGAGCAACCAGAAGAAAATCAGTAGAAAATGGTCTTAAGGCAGTCAATAAAGATGCGGATTTGGTACTAATTCACGACGGGGTAAGACCTTTTATTAGCTCAAAAATTATCTCTCTAGCGATTAAGGCTGCCAAAAAATTTGGCGCAGCAGTAGTGGCTGTTCCGGCGAAATCAACGATTAAAGAAATAGGGCGGAATTTATTAGTGAAAAAGACACTGAATAGAGATGTTCTATGGGAAATACAGACCCCTCAGGTTTTTAAAAAGGATATAATCACCAGAGCATATAATAAATTAAAGAATCTAAAAGCATTTGATGATGCTTCGTTGGTGGAGAAGATGGGTAAAAGCGTAAAGATTGTGCCAGGTTCTTACGAAAATATCAAGATAACAACTCCTGAAGATCTATTATTTGCCAAAGCAATTCTAAAAGATAGGAGATTTTAGTTCGTGCAGTATAAAGCAGGCATAGGTTATGATATTCATTGTTTAGTCGAAGAAAAAAAATTAATGCTCGGCGGAATCGAAATCCCTTATATCAAAGGACTACATGGTCATTCCGATGCAGACGTGGTCTTGCACGCGATATGCGATGCAATATTGGGAGCAATGGCTAAAGGAGATATCGGTGATCTTTTCCCGACTACCGACCCTAAATTCGATAATATCTCAAGCATAGAATTATTGAAAGAAGTTGATAGTTTAGTCAGAAAAAACAGATATAGAATCATTAATATCGACGCCACGATTATTGCCGAGGAGCCAAAATTAGGACCTTTTAAAAAACAGATGGCGACAAAAATTTCAAAGACACTAAAAATAAAAGAAGAAGACGTTAATATCAAAGCCACAACAAACGAAGGGTTAGGCCCAATCGGCAAGGCAGAGGCAATAGCTACCTACGCAACAGTATTGTTAAGTAAATAACAGAAGGAGTACGACAAAATGACATGCATAAATTCTTTAATATTTATAATTTTATTTCTGCTGTTTTACATCTTTATTACTCTAATCGTTTTCCGCGATGAGTTGACGGCTGCCAAGGATAGGGACCCTGCGGCAAAGTCATCTTTTGAGATAATTCTTCTTTATTCCGGATTGCATGCGATAATTTTCTACCGGATTGCCCATGTGCTTTTGCTTTTAAAAATCCCCTTATTGCCGCGTCTTATTTCTCAAATTGCTAAATTTTTAACAGGAATAGAGATTCATCCCGGAGCAAAAATCGGCAAAGGTTTATTTATCGATCATGGTCAGGGCGTGGTTATCGGAGAAACATCTATTATCGGAGATAATGTGACTTTGTATCAAGGAGTCACTTTGGGCGGAACAGGGAAAGAAAAAGGCAAACGCCATCCTACATTAGGTAATAATGTTGTTGTGGGAACTGGGGCAAAAATCTTAGGAAATGTTACAATTGGAGATAATTCCTATGTTGGCGCTAATGCCGTTGTTATAAAAGACATTCCACATAACGCAACCGTTGTAGGTGTACCGGGCAGGATTACCAAGCAGGACGGCAAAAAAATAGATATAAGCCTTGATCACAGGCATGTCTCCGACCCCATAAAACAGGCGATTGAGAATTTGCAGAGACAGATTGACGATTTGAAGAAGAAATAGCCAAATAAGGCAAATCTTTATGCCTATCCAAATATACAATACTTTAACCAGAAAAAAAGAAGAGTTTAAAAAAGGTAAGGTCAAGATGTACACTTGCGGCGTGACAGTTTACGACGTCTGCCACATTGGCCATGCCAGAAGCCTGTATATTTTTGATGTAATCAGGCGCTATTTAGGGTATCGCGGATACGACGTTAAATTTATTCGTAATATTACTGATATCGACGATAAAATCATCAATAAGGCAAAAGAGCAAAATGTATCTGCAAAGGAAATCGCTGAAAAATATACAAAAAGTTATTACGAAGATATTTCGGCTTTAGGCATTGATAAGGCTGATAAGGAGCCTAAGGCAACTGAAAATATTCCGGATATGATAAAGCATATTAGCGGATTAATTGATAAAGGATATGCTTACGTAGTAGATGGCGACGTATATTTCAGCGTAAGAAAGTTTAAAGATTACGGAAAGTTGTCAGGCCAAAATCCCGAGCAGATGATGTCCGGAGCACGGATTGAAAAGGATGAACGAAAACAGGATCCTTTGGATTTTGCTTTATGGAAAAAATCAAAGGAAGGAGAACCTTCTTGGAAAAGTCCGTGGGGAGATGGTCGACCTGGCTGGCATATTGAATGTTCTGTGATGAGCTTAAAATATCTAAAAACTCAGACTCTTGATATTCATGCCGGCGGGAGGGATTTAATTTTTCCGCATCATGAAAATGAGATTGCTCAGGCAGAGGCCTTAACCGGAAAACAGTTTGCCAAACATTGGATTCATCACGGTCTTCTTACCATAAACGGCCAGAAAATGGCAAAGTCTTTGGGAAACTTTGTCATTGTACAAGATTTTCTTAACCGATATAAAGACGCCGATATCCTGAAGCTGTTTTTCTTATCCACGCATTACTCTAAGCCAATAGATTACAACGAGGAGAAAATAAAAGAAGCCCGAAAGCAGGAAAGAAGTTTTGATGAATTTTTTGCAAGAACGAGTCTGTTACACGAAGGCCAAAAAAAAGCGAAACTTTCCAAGGACCAGAAAGAAAAATTAGATGCGAAGTGTGAGAAAATTACTAAAGCTATGGACGATGATATTAATATTCCTTTAGCCTTTGGTTATTTGTTTGAATTAAAAGATTTAGCTTCTGGTTTTCAAGAGGATGCGTTTAAGTATGCTAGAGCAAAATTAGAGGTTTTCTTCAAAATATTCGGACTTAAAACAAACCCTCAGATGAAATTAACACAAGAGATGATTAAGCTACACGAACAGAGAGAAAAAGAAAGAAAAAGAAAGAATTTTAAGGAAGCGGATCGCATAAGATACGAAGAATTTAAAGATAGATTAAAGGTTAATATAAACGATACAAATTGGGGAACAATATTTACGAGGATTGAATAATGAAAGGAAGATTTATCACATTTGAAGGCGCCGAAGGCTCAGGCAAAAGTACGCACGCAAAGCTTTTGGCGGATTATTTAAAGAGAAAAAGATTTTCCGTAGTGCTCTTAAGAGAGCCGGGCGGTACGCCGATAAGCGAACAAATCCGCAAAGTTATCCTCAATCCTAGAAATAAATCCATGACAGATATCTGCGAAGTCTTGCTTTACATGGCTGCCAGGATTCAGATAGTAAAGGATGTTATAAAACCCGCATTAAAAAAAGGTAAAATCGTTATCTGCGATCGTTTTTTAGACTCTACCATTGTTTATCAAGGTTATGGCGGAGGAATAGATTTGAATTTCATCAAAAAATTGGGTGAGTTTGCTACTATGGGTATAAAACCGGATTTGACATTCCTTCTTGATATAGAAACAACCGAAGGACTAAAACGCGTAGGCAGAGTAAAGGATCGAATTGAAAAGAAATCTTTAATCTATCATCGCCGTGTCAGACGTGGATATCTTGCACTTGCCGGGAAAGATCCTCGACGGATAAAAGTAATAGCCGTAAAAAAGAACGGAAAGAAAAAAAATCAGAAGGTCATCCGCAAATTTATAAATAAATTATTATGTCTTTAGAAAAGATAATCGGTCAGAATAAAGCAATAGATTTCCTTATTCAATCAATAAAAAATAACAAATTAGCTAGTTCCTATTTGTTTATCGGCCCTGAAGGTATTGGAAAGAATTTGGTGGCTAAGGAATTTGCCAAGCTACTTAATTGCCAAAAAAAAAGTTTAGATGTCTGTGATAGCTGTTCATCTTGTATCAAAATAGATAAAATGAGCCATCCTGATATTCATTGGGTAGAAAAGGACAAATCTGGCTTCATTAAAATAGAGAATATTCGTCTATTACAACAGGACATAAACTTAAGGCCTTACGAGGCAAAAAAGAAGGTCTTCATAATTAACCAAGCACATGCAATGACAGCTGAAGCTGCCAACGCATTATTAAAGACTTTGGAAGAGCCGCCGAAGAACAGCATCCTAATTTTAACTACAAATTCCGCCGAGAGGATGTTCTCTACGATTGTTTCGCGTTGCCAGAAGGTATTTTTTTCAAGCATGAATGCCGAAGATTTAAAGTCTATTTTGAAAAAAAATCATGATTTAAAAGATGCTACCAGTCATTATCTTTCATTCTTTACCGAAGGGCGATTAGGAAAATCTCTTAGCCTAAAAGAAAATGATATCCTAAGAGAAAAAAATCGAATCATTGATAGTTTTACCGGTTTAAAGGGATCTCGAGAAAACCATTTCGATTTAGAATCCAAAGATAAACAACAGATTAGATATAATTTGGATATTCTAGTTAATTGGTTCAGAGATATTTTACTGCTTAAATGCGGTATCAAGGCAGAAAATCTAGCCAATTCAGACCGAAGTAAAGAATTATTAGCTTTAGAGAAAAAATACAATATGCAGGATCTATTAAATATAATGGAACAAATTTTAAATACCTACACGATGCTAGAATACAATTTAAACCCCAAGATATTCTTGGAATTTCTAAAGGTCAAGGCATGGATGGATTAGTCCAGGTAAAATTAAGAGAATCAGGAACGCTCACTTATTATCTTGCAACGGATATTGCTACAAAAATTGATCACTACGTGATTGTCGAGGCAGAGCGGGGCCTGGATTACGGGCAGGTTGCTTCCGAGCCGATGACAGAAGTAAAAGGCAAAATCGCGCATCCATTAAGGAAAATAGTGCGCATTGCCAGTGAAAATGATTTAAAGCAAATAGAGGAGAATAGAAAGAAGATAAAGGAAGTAATTCGTACATGCGCAAAAAAGATAGAAGAGCACAAGCTAGAGATGAGGTTAGTTGAGGCGGAATATTCATTCGATAGAACCAAGATAATATTCTATTTTACCGCCGAAGGAAGAATTGATTTCAGAAATCTCGTAAAGGATTTAGCCAAGATTTTTAAAGCAAGGATTGAGCTGCGTCAGATCGGAGTTCGCGACGAGGCAAAACTCTTCGGAGGATACGGTTCTTGCGGCCGCGAGCTTTGTTGTAGAAGGTACCTTAAAAGTTTTGAGCCAGTGACTATAAAGATGGCAAAACAGCAAGGTCTGCCTTTGAATCCTCCGAAACTTTCAGGCGTCTGCGGTAGATTAATGTGCTGTCTTTCCTACGAACATAAGACCTACAGGGAATTATCCAAGAAGCTGCCGAAAGAAGGAGATAAGATAAGTACTCCCGAAGGCAAAGGCAAGGTCATTAACGTAAACATATTAAAACGCTGCGTAACTGCAGAAGTAGGTACAGAAGGAAAACAAATCAAGGTCTGTTATAAATAAGATGAAGACTAAATTTTATATTACAACGCCGTTATATTATGTGAATGCCTCGCCACACATCGGTCATTCCTATACCAACATTGCTGCAGATTGTATGGCCCGCTATAAAAGATTGAAAGGATTTGAGGTTTATTTTCTAACCGGCACCGACGAACACGGTCAAAAGGTCCAGCAGGCAGCAGAAAAGCTAAATAAGGCTGTCCAGGATTTTGCCGACGAGACAGCTTTGAGATTTAAGGATCTTTGGCAGAAACTAAATATTTCTCATGATGATTTTATCAGGACCACAGAGGGCCGTCACATAAAGACCGTACAGAATGTTTTGGATATTCTTTATAAAAAAGGCGACATTTACGAGGATCTATACAAAGGTTGGTATTGTACGCCGTGCGAAACATTCTGGACTGATTTACAGATAGAAGATAAGAGTTGCCCAGATTGCAAAAGGCCGGTTGAGCATATCGAAGAGAAAAATTATTTTTTCAAGCTTTCCATTTATCAGGATTGGTTAGTTGATTATATAAAGAAAAACAAGGATTTTATCAAGCCGGCAAGTCGATACCAAGAGGTTTTAAGTTTCCTTTCAATAAATAAGCTTGTGGATTTGTGTATTTCTCGACCGAAGCAGAGGCTTTCTTGGGGCATACCATTGCCTTTTAGTCAAGGGCATGTTACCTATGTCTGGTTCGATGCGTTAGTAAACTACATTAGCGCCATAGGTTTTTCTTATGATGATAAAAAGTTCAAGAAATTCTGGCCGGCAGATATACATTTCATCGGTAAAGATATTTTAAGGCAGCACGCAATTTATTGGCCGATTATTCTACATGCTTTAGGATTAAAACCACCAAAGATGATTTTTGCCCACGGCTGGTGGAAAGTTGGCGCCTCAAAGATGTCAAAGTCAAAAGGAAATGTTGTCGATCCGTTCGAGGTTATCAAAGAATTCAAAGTAGATGTCTATCGCTACTTTTTGTTGAGGGATATTCCTTTCGGCGCTGATGGAAATTTTTCCTGGGATTCAATAACTAAGCGTTTTAATGGCGATTTAGCCAATGATTTAGGAAATCTAGTCCATAGAACCGTAACAATGGTAGAGAAATATTACGATGGGAAAGCCCCAACAATTAAAAAATTAAAACTTGATTCCGAATATCTATCAGATAAGTTAAAAACTTTTTTAAAAATGGAAAAAATCCTAGAAATCGATTCTTCATTGAATGATGTTCAATATAGTATAGCTTTAGAGGCGATTTGGGATTTAATTAACGCTACCAATAAATATATCGAACAGACAAAACCATGGGTCTTATCTAAAGAAAAAAAAGATGAAGAATTAGCTAATTTCGTCGGAGTTCTCGTTAAATTCTTAAAAGATATCTCATTATCTATCTCTCCTTTTATGCCTCAGACTGCTGAAGCAATAAAGCTTCAGATAGACGCTGAAAGAATTAAAAAGGGCGCACCGCTTTTTCCCAGAAAAGAAGTTTAGATGCTATGAAGTCCAAAGTCTCGATAATTAAGTGCAAAGATTATAATAGAGAGAAATTAGAAAAAGCTATCAGGCAATCGGTAGATTTAATCGGGGGAATATCAAGTTTCGTAAAATCATCAGATAAAGTCTTGATAAAACCTAATCTGCTTTCTGCGGCTGCTCCTGAAGCCGCAATTGATACTCATCCCGAATTTGTCCGAGCAGTAATAAGATTAGTAAAAGTTACCGGAGCAAAAATCTTTCTTGGCGACAGCCCGAGCGTATGGGGCGCTCCCGAAGATGTGGATAACGTATATGAGAAAGCAGGAATAAGGCGGATTGCAAATGAGGAGCAAGTAGAATTAGTTAAGTTTAACCGGTCTCGCATGAAATCTGGTTTCCCTTTAACAAATTGGGTTGATGAATGTAGTTGCATTATTTCGCTTCCCAAATTTAAAACGCATGATTTAATGCTTTTAACCGGCGCAGTAAAAAATCTCTTTGGTTTAATACCTGGATTGTATAAGACCGAACTTCATAAAAGAGCCCTTAGCTGTGCTGAGCTTTCTAAGGTCTTGGCTGATATCTATTCGATTGTCAAACCGAAAATTTCTATTATGGATGGAATCTTAGCCATGGAAGGCGATGGGCCTGCAAGCGGGGGCACCCCGCGTAATTTGGGATTAATTTTAGCTGGTAGCGATGCTGTTGCCTTAGATAGCGTGATGGCGACGATTATTGGCTTAAGTCCTAAAGATATACTAAGTACCAAAGAGGCAGCACAACGCGGTTTAGGATGCGCAGATTTTGATGATATAGAGATAGAAGGCCAGAAAATAGAAGATGTAATCGTCTCTGACTACAAATTGCCGCAGACTTCGATTCTGAATAGAATGCCGCGTCCGTTTCTAAATATCGGAAAGTCGCTCCTTAGATTTAGACCCAAAATCGATAGTTCAAAATGCACGGTCTGTGGTTTATGCGTGAAGGCATGTCCGGTTGAGGCGATAAGCATTAAAGATAAGCGCACTAAAATAAACCAGGCAGACTGCGTCTTGTGCTTTTGCTGTAAAGAGGTCTGCCCGCAAGGTGCAATTTCTATAAAAAAGAGCTTAGTTGCCAAAATGATGGGAATATAGATATGATTCCGACGATAGAATTTAAGAATAACAGCGTTAAGATTATCGATCAGACAAAATTGCCCACAAGCCTCCGGTTTGTTTACTGCAAAGATGTTGAATCGCTCTGGAAGGCAATCAAGACCATGCAGATAAGGGGCGCACCCGCATTAGGAGTTGCAGGCGCCTTCGGAGTATATCTGGGAATAAAGGATTTTAAAGGCAAAAGCTATAGAGGATTATTGAAAAGATTATATGCTGTAATAAAATACCTAGTTTCGTCTCGTCCTACAGCTATTAATCTGTTTTGGGCATTAGAGAGGATGAAAAAGGTCGCGCTTAAAAATATAAAACAACCAGTTAAGAAAATCAAAATGCTTTTATTAAAAGAAGCACGGCTGATTCTCGAAGAGGATAAATTGCTTTCTCGTAAACTCGGTGAGGTCGGCAGTGTTTTAATCAGGAAAAATAATAGGATTTTAACTATCTGTAATGCCGGGGCACTTGCTACCGTCGATTACGGAACAGCCTTAGCAGTGATGTATACGGCGAAAAAGCAGAAGAAAAAAATTAAAGTCTTTTCCTGCGAGACAAGGCCTCTTTTACAAGGCGCGCGCCTTACTACGTGGGAATTAAAAAGAAATAGAATTAATGTCACGCTTATATGCGATAGCATGGCGGCAAGTTTAATGAAACAAAGAAAAATTGATAAGATTTTCGTTGGGGCAGACCGAATTGCTTCGAACGGAGATGTGGCAAATAAAATCGGCACATATAGCCTGGCAGTTTTAGCTAAATACCATAAAATTCCTTTTTATGTTGTTGCACCTTTCTCGAGTTTCGATCTTAGGTTAAGAACTGGGCAGGGAATCCCCATCGAGCAAAGAGCCGACGAAGAAGTGACGACTATAAACAATAAACGCATAGCTGCCTACGGAACAAAGGTTTATAATCCTGCCTTCGATGTTACCCCTCATCAGTTAATTTCCGCAATCGTTACGGAAAAAGGTATAATCAGACCACCTTTTAATAAAAACATCA
Organism: Candidatus Omnitrophota bacterium; assembly: GCA_043819095.1. Lineage (GTDB taxonomy): Bacteria > Omnitrophota > Gorgyraeia > VGKH01 > VGKH01 > JBDRFF01. The sequence goes on along the minus strand of JBDRFF010000023.1, from coordinate 4,742 downwards.
AAAATGTGTTGAAATGAATTTGGGTAAATTAGGAGAATTTGGACTTATCGCCGATATTAGGAAAATGGTAAAAGTGGATAGTTCCGTCGTAAAGGGTATTGGCGACGACACCGCCGTTTTAAAATACAGCAAAGATAGGTATTTATTATTCACTTCTGATATGTTGATAGAAGACGTACATTTTAAGCGTAGCGCAAAACCGTTTGACATTGGACATAAAGCCTTAGCAAGTTCGGTTAGCGATATCGCTGCAATGGGTGGTAGGCCTAAGTATGCAATTGTGTCAATAGGCTTACCAAAAAAATTAAATGTTGCTTACGTCAGAAATTTATATGCAGGAATTAATAACGCGTCTAAAAAGTTTAGAATAAATATCGTCGGCGGCGATACTAATCGCTCCCAAAAAATCATTATCGATATCGCATTGATAGGAGAAGTTGAAAAGAAAAATCTGGTTTTAAGAAGTAGTGCCAAAGCCGGCGATTTAATATTTATCACCGGATTGTTAGAGCCAACCCTGAGAACAGGAAAGCACCTAACCTTTAAGCCCCGCTTTAAGGAATCCCGGTTCTTAGTTAAGAATTATCGGATAAATTCGATGATAGACATCTCCGACGGGCTTATCCAGGATTTAAGCCATATTTTGGATGAAAGTAAAAAAGGTGCAATCATCTATGAGAAAGCAATCCTAAAAATAAGAGGCACCAGTTTAAAGGAGGCGCTTTACGGTGGAGAGAATTACGAATTGATCTTTACTTTATCTAAAGACCAGGCCCGCAGGCTCATAAGGGATAAATCCAAAGGAAAGATTAAGTTTTCTGTTTCAGAGATCGGTTCGATAACTAACAGCAAAAACAAATTGATTTTTATCGACGCAAACAGCAATAAAAAATCATTAAAGATAAAAGGTTTCAGGCATTTTTAATGCAGATTATAACCAAAAACGCTCAACAGACGATCAATTTCGGCAAAAGAATCGCAAAGTTATTCAAAAAAGGTGATGTCATTGCCTTATTCGGAAATCTTGGAGCGGGAAAAACAACATTAGTTAAAGGGATCGCTAAAGGATTTGGATTAAGTCAAAATTCAGTGAATAGTCCATCGTTCGTTTTGCTAAAGGCGTATAAGGGAAAAATGCCTTTATATCATTTTGATTTCTACCGCATAAAAAATCCAGATGAAGCCCATAATATCGGTCTTGAAGAATTTTTGTTTTCTGACGGAGTTTCGGTTATCGAATGGGCAGAAAGAATAAGAAAATTTTTGCCTGAAGAGTGCCTTCATATTGAATTTAAATTCATCAATGAAAACCAAAGGAAGATAAAATTAACGGGAAAAAATAAATATTACAAAGATTTGATAAAAAGGTTATGAAAATATTAGGTATTGATACTTCCAGCAATAATTTATCTATAGCAGTTTCAGACGATAAAAACGAGATCTTTGAGCATAATCTTGATTCAGGAAGGAATCTATCTAGTTTGATTATTCCTGCTATTAATGATATGCTAAAGTGCTCGAGGATTTCTCTGGATTCCCTGGATGCCTTTGCCGTAGGGTTAGGTCCGGGCTCGTTTACGGGCTTAAGAATCGGAGTCGCTACAATCAAAGGATTATCTTTCGGTACTTCAAAACCTGTAATCGGGATACCCTCATTGGATATATTAGCAAGAAACGTTATCGATGGTGATATCAATATCTGTCCGCTGCTGGATGCGAAACGGAATATGGTCTATTCCTGCATTTACGAAAATAAGAATAAATATCTTAAAAAGAGAAGCGATTATCTATTGATAGAGATAAAGGATCTGATAAAAAGGATAAAGGATAAAACGATTTTTTTGGGCGATGGTCTTAATATTTACAAAGACTTTATTAAAAATAAATTAGGTAAAAAGGCAAGTTTCGCCGACGACAAACACTGGATTCCGCGCGCTGGGAATCTAGTCATTTTAGCCAGTGAAAGAATCAAAGAGAAAAGATTCGATAACCCAGATAAAATAACTCCTTTGTATCTGTATCCCAAAGAATGTCAGATAAAAAAATGAAAAAAGATATTATCTTTAGGCCAGCCTGGACAGAAATTGATTTATCCGCTTTAGAATACAATCTTAAGCAGGTGAAAAGGTCGGTCGGTAAAAACGTAAAAATTCTAAGCGTGGTAAAGGCCGATGCCTACGGCCACGGCATGATTAAGGTTTCAAAAAGATTAAATAAATGCGGCGTTGATTATTTCGGCGTTGCCAGTATTGATGAGGGGATAGCTTTGAGGAAGCAAGGAATCAAAAAACCGATTTTAATCCTTGAGAATAGCCTCAAGCGATTTGCCAAATACATCGTGGATTATAATCTGACCCAAAGCATTTCCACAATAGAGCTGGCTGTCAGTATCAACAATTATGCGAAAAGAAAAGGTAAGACTGCCTCGGTCCATATAGAGATTGATACCGGCATGGGTAGATTAGGCGTTTGGTATAAAGAGGCGATAAATTTTGTCAAAAAAATAAATAGATTAGATTGTTTGAAAATCGAAGGCCTTTATACGCATTTTCCGTGCGCAGACTCAGACAGGACTTTTACCAATTATCAGATAAATTGCTTTATCAGCTTGATCAGGAAACTAAAGAAATGTAATATTCATATTCCATTGTGTCATGCCGCAAATAGCATCGGAGTGATCGAATATGAGGATTGCTATCTTAATTTAGTTCGTCCTGGATTAATGCTTTACGGAATTTATCCCAAAAGAAATCTTAAGGTAAATCTAAAGCCCGTTCTAAGTTTTAAAACCAAGATCATATATTTAAAAAGGACTCCGGCTGGAAGAGCTATCAGTTATGGAAGGACCTACATCACGAAAAAACCCACCACAATTGCCACTTTGGCCGTAGGCTACGGCGACGGATATCTAAGAGGCCTATCAAATAAAGCAGATGTTTTGATTAACGGCAAGCGCGCTAAAATCGTTGGAAGAATCTGTATGGATCAGACAATGGTGGATTGTGGCAATTTAAAAGGAATAAAAATCGGTCAGACTGCTGTGTTAGTAGGCAGGCAGGGCAGAGAACAGATCAGCCTAGAGGAACTTTCGCATTTAGCCGGAACCATCTCTTATGAACTGGTCTGTTCAATCGGAAAAAATACTGCGGCGCGATTCTACGAAAATTAAGTTATCTTTTTTAGAAGAATTAAAGCAAGGACGAGAAATATTATATTGGCAAACCAGGCAGATATAATCGGCTCGAATAACCCGCTTTTACCCAGGGCAATACTTACCGCATTAACAATATAATACAAAAAACCTACCGCGATACAAATCCCGAATGAAGCAAAGGTCATTCCTTTTCTTTTTCTAATCATTAATGCAAAGGGAAGACCCACAAACATAATTATCAATGTGCTAAACGGATAGGAATATTTCTGTTGGATATCCACATTCATGTTGCGTATAACAGTTTTTGCACCACTGTCGGAAAGTTTGGATAGATAGTTTCTCAGTTGTTTAATATTCATATAATCGACCTGAATCCTCTGTTTTAAGAAATCTTCAGGCGTCTCGGGGATATCCATAATTTTTTCTTCAAAAAATTCAGACTCTTCGAATCCGGTTTTATCGTAAGAGAAAATCTGGGTACCGTAAAAGCTCCACTTTCCTTTCTGCCAGGCCCCTTTTAAGGCAAAGATCTTCTTCTTCAATTCCTGATTTTTATCTTGTTCTAAGACTGTTATTCCCTCCATAGAGAGTTCTTTTGGTATAAAGGTATTGATGAAGAACAATCTGTTCTCCAGGCCGAAATATGCAAGGTTGTTAATCCTATCTTTCTGGATCGCGGATTTCTTTCCTTCGATCTGTTCGGTTTTGATTTTATCGGAAAGCTGCATGGCCGGGGGGATTAATTTCTCATTTACCCAAAATATAAAAATGCTTATCAGGCAGGCAAGAAATATCGTCTGACGGGTTAACTGCCAGATATTTATTCCAGCTGAGCGCATTGCCACGATTTCGTTGTTAACATTAAGCCTGCTAAAGGTGGATAAAACTGCTAATAAAAACGCCACAGGAGCGGTCTGAACGAATATTATCGGCAAAAATGATACATAATAATCTCTTATTATATCAATTACCACTTTATCTCTTATGAACTCATCCAGATGGCCTAAGATATCGACGATTACGTAGAGAAAGAAAAATGCGAAGAGCGCTCCCAGAAAAATACTTACAACCGATTTTAAAATATACTTGTCTAAGATACGCATAATCTGTAATTCAAAATAAGCGCCAGACTCCCTAAAATAATATTAGGCGACCACATAGCGAATGCTGGAGATAAAACGCCTTCGCGACTCAAGGCCTCAAAACCGATCAGCAATAGATAGTAAATCGCAACTACCATAAATGCCAAAGCAAAATTTGCCGCTTTTTCTATTCGGTGGACAATTATTGCTAAAGGAAATCCTAAAAGAATAAATATAAGGCAAGAAAAGGCAAGGGAGATCTTCTTATGATATTCGGTAACTAGCGGTGTGGTATTGATTGAAATGTCTTCATAAAGCTTTATTTCTTTTCCTAGTTCTTTTAGCGTCATGTCTTTTGGTTTCTTTTTGATTTTTCCTGAGGCCTTAGCCAGATCGAGCGTCATAAAGTAGGTCTTAAAATTCAATTTATAAAATATTTCAGGATTTTTTATATCCGGTTCATCGGAAGTACCGTCCATAAGTTTAAGTTTTATCTTTTTTTCTTT
>JBDRFF010000022.1:0-2360 GCA_043819095.1 Candidatus Omnitrophota bacterium | reverse complement strand
CGTGTCTTTGCGAGGAGGAGCGTTTTTTAGCGACGACGAAGCAATCCCTAAAGAAATTGAACTTCCTTAAGATTTCTTCACCCTCGCTAATGCTCGGGTTCGCAATGACAAATTATTTTCCACAATAATTACGAAAGAACCCTTTTTTGCCTTAAAGAGCCAGATTAATACGAGGCTGGCTGAGGCTATAGGCAGGATGCTTATCATAGACCTTAAATGCCAGGCCGTATCCCGAAAGGAATCTGACCTACCTTATTTTATCTTTATCGATGAATTCCAGAATTTAGCCTGTTCGCACTTTGTAGATGTAATCTCTAAAGTGAGGTCTGCAAATTTTTGTTTAGTTTTATCCAATCAGTCGCGGGGTAATTTATCCAATGTATCTCCAGCATTTGAAAATGCTATTTTCACCAATACTGCAATCAAGATTATCTTTATGCAGGAGGATCCTTTTGACGCAAAGTTCTGGTCAGATAAAACAGGACAGACCACCTATCAGGATAAAAGCACGCTTCAGGTTGATACGCTGAATGCGGATAATAAAGGCGCTAAGTTTGACGGCCTAAGATCTTCTCAGGGCAATATTCGGACTGCTACTAAAAACTATATCTCAGAGAACGTGTTTTTAAGGCTGCCGTTTGCTAAATCTATTATTTTCTCAAGAGGGAAACTTACCTGTATAGCCAATCATGAGTTTTTGTTTAATAAGGCAGAAAGAGACAGGATTATTTCGGTTCCGTTTGGAAATACCAGCTAAAAAGGTATGATAAAATGAACATGCAAAATTTAAGCTTATTTGAGATAATGTTGGTTGTTTTAATCTTTGGTCTTTACTTTTTGCCCTTTCTGATTGCCGCATTACGCCAGCACAAGAACGTCCTCGCCATATTCTTATTAAATCTTGCCTTGGGTTGGACATTCCTTGGCTGGATAGCTGCTTTAATTTGGTCAGTAATGAAATAATACAAGTCCCAGAAAATCCATTGTATCCTTGTCCTTTAATTCCAGATTACTTGGAATTACCAGGTAACAATACAATATGATTTTATCATTATTCCCATCAGATTTTCATTGACATATAGGGAGGTTGTGGTATTCTGTATCTATAAAAAAATGAACGATAATCCTTTGTGAGGGTATTATGAATACAAAAAAGAGAAAGCGTTTCGGAGAGAAAGAAATCGAGGTTATTTCCCGCCTCTCTTACGAGAAGAAACGCATAGTTACCAAAGAAGATTTGAATGCATTTTTCAAGTTTGATGACATCGAACGCAATAAGATTGTCTATCAATTGAAAAAGAAGGGGATTTTTTCTACCATTAAAAGGGGGGTATATGTTTTTTCTCCTCTTGAGTATGGCGAAGGAGGAGCGGCTATAAATGAAATGCTCATCCCGCCACAATTTTTTCCGCAAAACAATTATTATATTGGTTATTCCACGATGTACAACTACTACAATTTGACGGATCAGCTTTTTCAAGTGGTGTATATCTTGAATACTTCATTGCAACAGAGAAAAAAGAAAATAAGTGGAGTTATATTTAATTTCTTACGCATTCAGGAAAGCCGGATGTACGGCCTTGAGAAGATTAGTATTGAAGGCAAAAAAGTGATAATTAGCTCGTTAGAGCGCACACTGGTAGATCTGGTGTATTTTAATAAGCCGGTTGGCGGTATTAAAAGCGCCCTTGAAATTCTCAAGCGTGAGCTTAAGAAGGATCGTTGCGATATCAAGAAGTTTATTCGTTTCGCGGCAAAATTCCCCAATATTAGAACTCGTAAAAGGATAGGGGTTTTACTGGAAGAAATGGGCTATTCCGATAGCGAACTCGTGCCTCTTGTCAAAAGCGTAGAAGATACGGCAATCAGTTCATTCACCGGCTCGTACAAAGGCAAACTTAATAAAAAGTGGAGAGTTATTATCAATGATTCACAAGGATAGAGATCAATTCATTGATGTTTTAAACATGACGGTTCAACGCACTGGCTTCAGGGCGCCGCTTCTTGAGAAAGATTATTATTTGACGCTAATCCTTTCGCGGGTCAACGAGCTTTCAGAAAATCTTATCTTTAAAGGCGGAACGTGCCTTAATAAGATTTACTACTCTTATTATCGTTTAAGCGAGGATTTGGATTTCAGTATGCGCCTGCCGGAGTATACAGCGACTCGCGGTAATCGGCGCAAATCAATACAGCCGGTTAAGGATAAAATCGAGGAATTTGGGTTCATTCGTAATTATTGTGGGGTATTTATTATAACATACTGATGTTCCGATAGATGCGTTAAAATGACATTTACACATCTTAATATGTTGTTTGTAGTCAAAAAAGATTCACAATGCCTTACGGCAAAACGGCGT
>JBDRFF010000021.1:0-2113 GCA_043819095.1 Candidatus Omnitrophota bacterium | reverse complement strand
ATTTCCGAGATGAAAGATTTAATCGCCAAACGTACTGAAGTAGAATCTTTAGATAGGCCCCAAACATTTTTTAAGCTTAATCCTCAAGTTGATGATATTCCCGATAAATTCTCTGTTAAATTAAACAATATTCGTCTTTTGGTGATGGGTAAAGTTGATAAAGCCTCTGGTGGTTGTATGTGTCCGGAAAATACATTTATTAAATCATTGATTAGCCATTTAGTGCTTTCTCAAGATCAGGTTGTAATATTAGATATGGTCGCTGGCACAGAACATTTGGGTAGAGGTACTGCGCGCGCTGTAGATGTTTTTATTATTGTTGTTGAACCTACTCAAATAAGTGCCGCAACTGCCCTGCGCATCAAGAAATTAACACAACAATTAGGTATAAAGAAAATATATTTTGTAGGTAATAAAATAAATTCAGAGAATGACAAAGATTTCTTGAATAAAATTTTAAAGAATGATATTATAGGCTATCTTTCCTTTAACAAAACACTTCAAGAAAACAGAGGAAGATTCACTTTTGATGATATAAATATGAATGAATTTAAAAAGATTTACAAAGTATTAGTCGTGCAAGCTGATGCGGCTAAGTTAGTGAAGGAGCAAAAATGACAGAAGAAATTAAGAAAAAATTTAAGGGTGATCAAGCTACACAACATATGCGTCAGCGTGCCGAGGATTTGGGCGTTGAGACAATATGGGACCGCGAGGCAAAGCAAGATCCGCATTGCGGTTTCGGCACGTTGGGATTATGCTGTAAGAATTGTAATCTTGGTCCTTGTCGTATCGATCCGTTTGGAGAGGGTGCGACAAAAGGAGTTTGTGGTGCTGATGCAGATACAATAGCCGCCAGAAATTTATTAAGACATATTGCTGCGGGTTCAGCCTGCCATAATGATCATGGCAGAGAGTTTGTACATACTTTGGAATTAGTCGGTTCTGGTAAGAATGAATTTTATAGCATAAAATCTCCTGAGAAGTTAAAAACACTTGCCCGGGAATATAAGGTAAAAACAGAGGGCCGCGAAGTGAAAGAGATTGCTCTGGATTTAGCCCATAAGATGTTTGCTCAGTATGGACAGCAATATGGTGAGCTTACGCTTATGCAACGTGCACCTGAGAAAACCAAAAAGATTTGGAGGAAGTTTGATATTATGCCTCGAGGTATAGATAGGGAAACAACAGAGGCATTAAGCCGAACGCACGTTGGGGTAGACAATGACTACAAAAATCTTATGTTACATGGGATGAGAGTTTCTTTAAGCGATGGCTGGGGTGGTTCAATGATTGCCACCGAGTTAACAGATGTCCTTTTGGGCGATCCTTCTCCTTTGAGAGCGACTGCTAATTTCGGCGTTTTGAAAGAAGATCAAGTTAATCTGATAGTCCATGGGCATGTGCCGTTGCTTTCAGATATGATCTGTGTGGCAGCTGGTGATAAAGAGTTATTAGAATACGCCAAAACTAAAGGCGCCGCGGGAATCAATATCTCCGGAATCTGTTGTACGGCAAATGAAGTTTTGATGCGCCGCGGTATCGCCGTGGCCGGCGATTTTTTACAGCAGGAGTTAGTTATCTTGACTGGTGCTGTAGAGTTGATGTTGGTAGATCTGCAGTGTATCATGCCTTCTCTGGTAGATGTGGCCCAGTGCTCACACACAAAGGTAGTATCAACTTCTCCGAAAGCAAAATTTCCCGGAATGGAGCATATAGAGTTTAGTGAAGAAGAGGCTATGCCTATCGCAAAGAAGATTGTTAAGGCCGCAATAGATAATTTTGTTAATCGCGACAAAACAAAAGTCTGCATTCCCAAAAACGTCTCTAAGAGTTTGGTCCCGGGTTTTACTACAGAATATGTATTTAATATGCTGGGTGGTAATTACCGGTCGACCTACAAACCTCTCAATGACGCCATAGCCGCAGGCAGAATTCGCGGCGTTGTGGGAGTTGTGGGCTGTGATAATCCCAAGATGCATAGCGGTGAGACGCATGTAACCCTGGTGAGAGAATTGATTAAAAAAGACGTATTGGTTGTTCAGACTGGGTGTTCTGCGTTGGCTTGTGCCAAAGCAGGATTATTGACTCCCGAGGCTGCATTTGAATTTGC
>JBDRFF010000020.1:0-161755 GCA_043819095.1 Candidatus Omnitrophota bacterium | reverse complement strand
GAAGAAATTTCTAACATCACAGCTATAATTCAGAAGAATTATAGAGTAGAAGGTGATTTAAAAAGACTTTTGTCTGCGAATATCAAACGCCTAATTGATATAGGTTCATATAGAGGTATGAGACACAAGCGAAGTCTGCCTGCGAGAGGTCAAAGAACGCGTACAAATGCCCGTACGCGCAAAGGCCCTCGCAAGGTTGTAGGAGCTATGAAGGCTGCGGCGGCACCAAAGAAGGAAGCATAGAAAGGTAATTTATGGCTGAAAAAAGTAAGGCGAAAAAGAAAAAGGTAATCAAAAGAGTCACTAGTGGCGTAGTTTCTATTAGGGCCACTTTCAATAATACCATAATCACAGTTGCAGATCAGGAGGGTAATGTCTTGGTATGGTCATCGCCAGGGATAGTAGGTTTTAGCGGTTCAAAGAAATCCACACCATTCGCAGCGCAGGTTGCGGCTTCAGATGCAGCAAAAAAAGCAAAAGAGATAGGTGTGGTAGAAGTTGAGGTTCGTGTGAAAGGTCCTGGTTCTGGAAGAGAATCTGCCGTCAGAGCTTTAAAAGCATCTGGATTGAAGGTTGTGAGCGTTAAAGATTTAACGCCCCAGCCTCATAATGGTTGTCGTCCTAGAAAAAGAAGAAGGGTCTAATTTTAGAAAGGTTTTAAATGGCAAGATACATTGGTGCAAGTTGTAGGCTTTGTCGAAGAGAAGGGATGAAGCTATTCTTAAAGGGCAAAAAGTGTGGTTCCGAGAGATGTGCTTTTGTAAAGAGACAATATGCTCCCGGAGACCATGGACAAAAGAGAAGGGGCAAACTCTCAAATTACGCCCAGCAGCTAAGAGAAAAGCAGAAAGTAAAAAGGATTTATGGAATCCTTGAGAAACAGTTCCGTACTTATTTTCATAAGGCAGCTAAAACAAAAGGCGTAACCGGAAAAACGCTGCTTCAATATCTAGAGCGTAGATTAGATAACGTAATTTTTCATTTGCATTTTGCTACTTCTCGTTCTGAGGGAAGGCAATTCGTAAGACACAATCACGTCTACGTAAATAATCGAAAAGTAAATATTCCTTCTTATTTGGTTAAGGCAGATGATATAGTCGAAATAAAAGCGAAAGAGAAATTCCGTAAAAAGATCCAGGACAATATTGAGATATCAAAAGAACGCGGCATGCCTTCGTGGATCGAGGCTGATACAAACAATTTAAAGGGCAAAATTTTAAAATTGCCGGACAGAGAAGACATTCAGTTACCAATTAGTGAACAGTTAATCGTAGAGTTATATTCTAAATAATTTTTCGATAATTTTTAGGAGGTTAGAATGGGAATAAAATGGAAAGATTTCCAAATGCCCAAGAGGTTGGAATGTGATGATTCCAGCTATACTAACACTTATGGCAAATTTGTAGCTGAGCCTTTCGAAAGGGGCTATGGTGTTACCTTGGGAAATTCTTTAAGGCGTGTCCTTCTATCTTCGATAGAAGGAAGTGCCGTAACAACTGTAAAATTTGACGGTATCTCTCATGAATTCTCCACGATTCCCGGAGTATTAGAGGATGTGACAGATATTATTCTAAACATAAAGAATTTAGTTCTAAGGTCACATTCCAAGGCACCAAAATCGATTTTTATCAAAAAAGAAAAGAAGGGTGAGATAAAAGCCAAAGATATAATTACCGACGAGACAATAGAGATATTAAATCCCGATCTGCACATAGCTACTCTAACCAAAGATACTAAAATCAATATGGAATTGCAGGTTTCCCGCGGCAGAGGTTATGTTACAGCAGAATCGAATAAGAAAGAAGACCAACCCCTAGGAGCTATAGCGGTAGATTCAGTTTTTACTCCTGTTAAGAAAGTAAATTTCTTTACTGAAAATACGCGCGTTGGCCAAAGAACTGATTACGATAAGTTAATATTAGAGATATGGACAAACGGCGGCCTCGCTCCCAAAGATGCGCTTTTATACGCAGCTAATATTTTACAGAGACACTTGGATGTGTTTGTAAATTTCGGCCAGCTTCCCGAAGAAGAAGAGGAAGAAGAAGAAATTTCAGTAGAAGATAAGTTATTATACGAAAAACTGAGGTTGCCTATTTTAGAACTGGAATTGTCAGTAAGAAGTGCCAACTGTCTAAGAGACGCAAATATTAAGTTGATCGGAGATTTGGTCAGAAAGTCAGAATCAGAACTTTTAGGATTCCGTAACTTCGGTAAGAAATCTCTAAGCGAGATAAGCGCTCTCCTTAAAGGAATGGGTATAACTTTAGGAATGAAAATAGATTTAAAGAAATTGAGAAAGAAAGAATAGGATGCGTCATAGAAAAGCAAGTAAAAGATTAGGCCGAAACAGAGCTCTAAGAAAAGCAACGCTTAGAGATATTGCTCGGTCTGTAATCTTGCACCAATCTATTAAAACCACTAAAGCAAAGGCAAAAGAAGCAAGAAGGTTGGTCGAGCGTTTAATTACTTTGGGCAAACGGGGTGATTTGAGTTCCCGACGCCGGGCCTATTCCCAATTAAGCGATCATAATCTTGTAAGTTTATTGTTTAAAGAAATCGCCCCACGTTTTAAAGACAGAAACGGAGGCTATACCAGAATTATCAATTGGGTCAGAAGAAAAGGAGACAACGCTCAAGTCGTAGTTCTGGAACTTACTGAGATAAAGAAAGAAGAAAAGGCAAAAAAGACGAAAGCTAAGGAAGAGAAACCTGAAAAAGCAGAGAAGAAAGCTGCTCCCAGAGGAAAGGTTTTATCTCCTAAGCAAGAAGAGCCTAAAGAAAAAGAGAAGGTCGAACCTAAGCCAAAAGAACATGTAAAAGAAAAGCAAAAGATTAAAGAAGCCAAGCCACCTAAAAAATTTATCGGAGGATTAAGGAAGTTTTTCAAAAAAGAAAGAGATTCGTTATAACCCTCAAATAAAATGAATCTTTCAAAAAGAGCTAAAGCGGTTTCAGAATCACCTACATTAGCAATCACCTCCCGAGTAAAGCAACTAAAAAAACAAGGTTCTGATATTGTCAATTTTGCCGCTGGCGAGCCTGATTTTGACACTCCTCAACAAATCAAACAAGCTGCAATCAAAGCCATAAACGACGGTTTCACCAAATACACCCCTACCGCAGGCACATTAGAATTAAGACAAGCCGTATCTGATAAATTTAAAAAAGATAATTCACTAAATTACTTATCCGAACAAATAGTGGTTTCCTGCGGAGCAAAACATTCTCTTTATAACGTTATCCAGGCAATAGCAGATGCAGGTGATGAGATAATAATTCAAGCGCCATACTGGGTCAGCTATCCCGAGATGGTCAGACTTGCTGAAGCAGAACCTGTTATTCTAGAGACTAAAGCTTCGGAGAATTTCAAAATTGATCCAAAGAAATTAGGAAAAATCATTACTAAAAAGACAAAAGCACTTATTCTGAATTCACCCTCCAATCCCACGGGAGTAGTCTATACAGCAGAAGAATTAGAAGAGATCGCAAAGATATGCGTATCAAAGAAAATTTTTGTTATTAGCGATGAGATTTATGAAAAATTGATTTACGACGACCAGAGGCATATCTCAATAGCAGCTTTGGGAAAGGATATTTTTGATCTGACAATTACGGTTAACGGTGTCTCTAAGGCTTTTTCTATGACGGGCTGGCGCATCGGCTATATCGGGGCGTCAAGGGAGATAGCTGGAGCTATTAAGAAGATACAAAGCCATTCGACATCGAATCCGACTTCCATCAGCCAAGCAGCAGCCTTAGCAGCGCTAAATATGTCCGAGAACGAAATTGTAAGGATGCGAGATGAATTTCAGAAAAGACGTGATTACATGATACAAAGATTAGATAAGATTAATAAATTAAGCTATATAAAGCCACAAGGCGCATTTTATATATTTTGCGACATCTCAGCAACGAATATGAATTCCGATACTTTTGCGCAAAAACTATTAGATGATACAAAAGTCGCAGTGATTCCGGGAAGGGGCTTTGGTCGCGATGATTTTGTTCGTTTAAGCTTCGCTACCGATTTAGAAAGTATCAAGAAGGGCATGGACAGAATCGAGAAATGGGTAAGACAATAGTCGAGAAAATATTAAGTGCCCATTCAGGAAAGAATCTTTATGCCGGGGATTATGCAATATGCAAAGTTGATTTCTGTTTTGGCCAAGATGGTACCAGCAGTATTATCATGGATAGAATCAAGGAGCTTGGAATAAAGAAAGTGAAAAGCAGAAATTTCTGTATGGTTATTGACCATAGCGCACCGAGTCCTTCTTTAGGCGTATCTCGCGTGCATCAGCAAATGCGTAAATTTGCTAGAGAACAGGATGTTAATCTTTTTGATGTTGGCTGCGGTGTATGTCATCAGGTTATTCCTGAGGCTGGATATATTGCTCCTGGAGATCTTATCGTAGGAGCAGATTCTCACACTTGTACATATGGAGCCTTGAATGCATTTGCCACAGGTATGGGTTCGACAGACTTAGCTATAAGTTTAGCTACTGGCAAGAATTGGTTCCGGGTCCCAGAGACAGTTAAAATTATTGTTAAAGGCAAAATGCCCAAAGGCGTTTTTGCCAAAGATATAATTTTATATATTATAGGAAAGATCGGCTCAAACGGCTGTACTTATAAAGCAATCGAGTTTAGCGGATCAACAATTGATAATTTAAGCATGGATAGCCGCTTTACCATAAGTAATATGGTTATTGAAATGGGTGCAAAATGCGCTTTTTTCCATGCAGATAAAAAAACAAGGACATGGTTAAAGAATCACAATGTTAGAAAAAGATTCCATTCTTTAGAATCCGATAAAACCGCCAATTATTCGAAAACATTAATGTTCGATATATCTAAATTAGAGCCTCAGGTTGCAAAGCCACATTCGGTAGATAATGTTTCTTCTGTAAGTAAAGTCAAAGGTCGAAAAATTGATGAAGCATATTTGGGAACCTGTACCAACGGAAGGCTTGAAGATTTAAAGATAGCGGCAGAAATTTTAGATGGAAATAGAATAAAAGATGGTGTAAAGTTTATTGTAGCTCCCGCATCTTCCAAAATTTTTCTCGAGGCAATGAAAAGAGGTATTATCCAGACGTTTCTGCAGGCAGGAGCTGTTGTTGTTAATCCTGGATGTGGCCCTTGTGTAGGCACCCATCATGGTGTGCCCGCTGACGGAGAAATAGTTATTTCAACGGCAAACAGAAATTTTAAAGGCAGGATGGGAAATCCCAAGGCATTTATTTATTTATCATCCCCTGCTACTGTAGCTGCTTCGGCGATAGAAGGAAAAATTATAGATCCAAGAAAATATCTTTAGATAATAAAGGAGGTTTCTAGTGGAATTAAAAGATTTATTAATGTTAACAATTGAGAAAAAGGCGTCGGATTTGCATCTTACCGAGAATTCTCCTCCAATACTGCGTGTCGACGGAAAACTGATGTTGACGAAATTTTCTGCTCTTGAAAGAGATGATACCAAGCGTTTAATTTATAGCATGTTGACCAATCTGCAAAAAGAGATGTTTGAAAGGGACAAGGAGCTTGATTTTTCTTTAGCACTTCCCGATATGGACCGTTTCAGGGTCAATGTTCATATCCAAAGGGGTTCAATCGAAGCAGCGTTTAGAAGAATTCCAAATTATGTTCCTACTACGGAAGAACTGGGATTGCCTAAAGTTGTTGTTAATTTGGCAAGAAGGCCTAATGGATTAGTCTTGATTACCGGACCGACCGGCGTAGGAAAGACAACAACGCTTGCTTCCATGATCGAACTTATCAATAACGAACGCGAGGAAATAGTTATCTGTATCGAAGACCCGATTGAATTCGTTCACACAAACAAAAAGAGCATTATAAAACAACGTGAGGTTCATTCTGACACTCTTTCTTTTGCTCAGGCATTACGACACTGCCTAAGACAAGATCCGGATGTTATTGTCGTCGGAGAAATGCGTGACTTGGAAACAATATCGACTACTCTGACAGCGGCAGAGACAGGTCATTTAGTTCTGGCAACTTTGCATACTCCGGATGCTCCTCAGACAATAGAGAGGATTATCGATGTGTTTCCGCCTCATCAGCAACAGCAGGTTAAATTACAGTTAGCTGATTGTCTCCAAGGGGTTGTCTCACAGATTCTTCTTCCTCGCATTAGCGGGCAGGGAAGAGTTTTGTCCACAGAGGTATTAATTGCTACGCCCGGCATCAGAAATTTGATTCGTGAGCAAGAAATCGAACAGATTCCTACCATGATTCAGACTGGTAGCCAACATGGGATGAAGACTATGGATAAGTCTCTAAAGGATCTCTACCAGGCTGGCATTATCAGTCAGGAAGTTGCAAAAAGTAAGCTAAAGAATCCCGAAGAATTTAAACATCTTTAATAATGAAGCTCAAAGGGCTCTGCTATAAATTTTCTGATAACATAAATACCGATTGGATTATCTCCGGCAGATATAAATTTTCAGTAACCAATATGAAAGAATTGGCCAAGCACTTAATGGAAGATATAAAGCCCAATTTTTATAAAAGGCTAAAACCTGGAAAATCTATTATTGTTGCCGGAGAAAATTTTGGAATGGGTTCTTCCCGTGAGCAGGCACCTCTGGTGATAAAGTATGCGGGCATAGTTGCGGTTGTTGCAAAAAGTTTTGCTCGTATCTTTTATCGAAACAGTTTTAACATCGGCTTACCTTTGGTAGAAGCAGACACTGGAAGCATTAAAGAACATGACGAGCTCGAGATAGATTTAGGAAAAGGCATAATAAAGAATTTAACCAAAAAGAAAACTTATAAAATACGCCCTCTCCCAAAGATAATGATGAACTTGCTTTCCGACGGAGGAGCTGTGGCGCATGTCAAAAAATACGGTAGGTTGAAAATATGAGCTATAAAATCACTTTTATTCCCGGTGATGGAATTGGCCCTGAAGTTGCAGAGGCAGCAAAATTATGCATAGAGGCTACAGGAGTAAAAATCGATTGGCACGAGGCTATCGCTGGAGAAACAGCAATAGAAAAATTCGGCACTCCCTTACCGCAGGAGACTTTAAATCTAATTAAGAAAAACAAGGTCGCGATAAAAGGCCCGATTATTACTCCGATTGCCGGTGGTTTTCGCTCAGTAAACGTGGCAATGAGGCAGTCTTTGGATTTATATGCCTGCGTCAGGCCGGCAAAGTCATACGAAGGCACAAAATCAATATTAAAAGATATAGATATTGTTGTGATTAGAGAAAACACCGAAGGTTTATATGTAGGTATAGAGTTTGAGGAAGGAAAACCTGAGACTAAAAAGATAATCAAAAATATCGAATCACTTACAAAATGTAAGATTAGAGACGATTCAGGTATCTCCCTGAAACCAATATCTAAATTTGCTTCTGAGCGTATAGTTCGCTTTGCTTTTGAGTATGCGATAAAGAATAATCGAAAGAAAATCACTGTTGTGCACAAAGCAAATATTTTAAAATATTCCGATGGTTTATTTCTTAAGGTAGCTAGAGAAGTTGCCAAAAAATATAGCCAAATTCAGTTTGAAGAAGCCATAGTTGATAATATGTCTATGCAGTTGGTCCAAAAGCCGAATAATTTTGACGTTTTAGTTTTGCCGAATCTTTACGGCGATATAATATCTGATCTTTGCGCTGGTCTGGTCGGTGGTCTGGGTGTTGCTCCTGGAGCAAATTTCGGAGATGAAGTTGCGCTTTTTGAGCCAGTGCATGGTGCTGCCCCAAAATATACGGGTCAGAATAAAGTAAATCCTACCGCAACAATTCTTTCTGGTGTGTTAATGTTAAGACATATTGGTGAAACTAAGGCAGCAGATAGATTAGAAAAAGCAATCAAAGAGGTCCTTAGAGAAGGAAAATCTGTTACTTACGATTTAAAGAAAGATAGAAACGATCCCACAGCAGTCGGCACAAAAGAGATGGCGGAGGCAATATGCCAAAAGTTGCGATAATCGGAGCCGGTAATGTTGGAAGCCTGGCAGCAATGCGGATTCTCGATGCTGGATTAGCTGATGTTGTTTTGATCGATATTGCTAAAGATATTGCCAAAGGAAAATCTCTCGATTTAGAAGATTCTCTTTCCGCATTAAATATAGATCTCTCCATAAATTCTACGGAAGATTTCAATCAAGTTAAAGATGCTGATGTTATTGTTATTACCGCAGGTTTTCCACGAAAGCCAGGAATGAGCAGGGAAAATTTATTAAAGAAAAATGTCCAGATAGTTAAAGATATTGCTTCAAAAATTAAAGATTTAAATTCAAAAGCAGTAGTTATTATTTTGACAAACCCCGTCGATATGATGACGAAGCTTTTTTATGAAATTACCAATTTCAATGCAGAGAAATTGATCGGTTTCGGCGTAAGTCTTGATTCTGCGCGTTTCGCTAATTTGATTTTTCAGGAGACAAAAGTGCCTGTTTCTAAAATTGATGCTTTGGTTATCGGTGTTCACGGAAAAGGCATGTTGCCCTTAGCGCGTTTTACGAAAGTAAACGGAAAGCCGCTTTCGGAGACATTCGATGAGAAGAAAATCGATGATTTGATCGATGCTACGGTCAGGCGAGGAGCCACTATAGTATCACATTTAGGCTCAGGCAGCGCGTATTTTGCACCTTCCGCAGCAATATTTAATATGGTCAAATCTATTTTAAAAGATGAGAATGCTGAGACAGTTGCGTCAGTTTATTTAGATGGCCAATACGGATTAGAAGGTATTTTTATTGGTGTTCCGATAAAATTAGGAAAATCTGGCATAAAAGAAATTATTGAATTGGATTTAAATCAAAAGGAAAAAGATTCACTTTTAAAAGCCGCACAGGAGTTAAGGGAATGCACGATATCTGCATAATCGGAGCTGGCTGGGCGGGATATAGCGCTGCAATGCGGGCTAAACAGCTGGGACTATCTGTCTGTTTAGTGGAACAATCCGCAGTTGGCGGCACCTGTTTAAATCGTGGCTGCATCCCTACAAAAGTTATGGTTAATTCAGCAAAGTCGTTCTCCCAGACAAAAAAACTTCCTAATTTCGGTGTGGAACTGAGCGGTGCGAAAATTAATTTCGAAAAGATTCAGAGCCGTAAAAATGCAATAGTAGATAAATTAAATAAAGGAATGCAGCTTCAGCTAAAAACAAAAGGTATTGATTTCGTTCAAGGCAAGGCCAAGATAGTTAGCGCTGATGAGATATCGGTCGATTCCAAAAGCATAAAAGCAAAAAATATAATTATTTCTATTGGCTCAAAACCAACGGAGTTGCCATTTTTGAAATTCGATCAGAAAAAGATTGTCTCAAGTGATGAAATTTTAGATATAAAATTTATTCCTGAAAGCCTTCTGATTGTCGGAGGAGGAGTAATCGGCTGTGAATTTGCCAGTATTTTTTCTTCGCTGGGCTCAAAAGTTACCATAGTTGAGATTTTGGAGCATATTTTGCCGAACGAAGATAAGGATATCGCCAAGAAATTAGAGGTTGCTTTTAAGAAAAAAGGCATTAAGGTTTTGGCTAAGACGGATGTAAAGAGCGTTGATTTAGATAAATTCGAAAAAATTCTTGTTTGCGTGGGAAGAATCGCAAATACCGATCTTGATGGCTTGGAAGGCGTAGGAATCAATAAAGATAAAAAAGGAATCTCGGTCAGTGAGAATCTACAGACCAATATTGCGAATATTTATGCTGTTGGTGACTGTATCGGCGGACATCAATTAGCCCATGTTGCAGCTTACGAAGGAGAGACAGCTGTTGAGAATATTTCCGGAAAAAAGATTCAAGTTGATTATTCTTCCGTTCCGAATTGT
The DNA here is from genome assembly GCA_043819095.1 of Candidatus Omnitrophota bacterium. Classification (GTDB taxonomy): domain Bacteria; phylum Omnitrophota; class Gorgyraeia; order VGKH01; family VGKH01; genus JBDRFF01. The sequence continues at coordinate 151,941 of JBDRFF010000020.1, read as the reverse complement.
ATTTTTACTAGTCCTGAAGTCGCAAGCGTAGGTTCAACAGAAGAGCAAGCTAATATAAAAGGAATATCATATCAGGTCAGTAAATTTGACTTTTTAGCTTCCAGCATGGCACATATTCTGGATGAGACAGAAGGCTTTGTTAAGATTATTGTTGATAGCAATTCTAAAGAAGTAATCGGCGCAAGTATAATCGGGCCAAAGGCAACAGAGCTGATTTCGGTTTTTTCTTTGGCAATAAAATCAAAACTAACAATCTCTCAGATTCATGACACAATCTTTGCTCATCCCACCTTATCAGAAGCTATCGGCGAGGCGGCAAGAGGTATCTAATCTATGTCAATTAGTTGATTTAGGTGTTGTTGATTATTCTTATGCCTATGAGTATCAAAAGCAAACTTTAGATAAGATTAGATATTCAAGCGGCCCTGATACGCTAATCCTTTGTCAGCATCCAAACACATTTACTCAGGGAAGATCTTCAAAATATAACAATATTCTTATTTCACAAAATGAGATGCAACAATTTAGGACCGATTTTTACAAAGTCGATAGAGGCGGAGATATCACGTATCACGGACCGGGTCAACTGGTTGTTTATCCGATATTTGATTTAAGCCGATTTAAAAAAGACTTACGGTATTTCTTAAGAAGTTTAGAAGAAGTTATAATTAAATTCTTAAGGCTCTATAATATCGATACAGGAAGAAAACTTGGGCTTACCGGCGTCTGGGCGGGCGACGAGAAAATTGCATCCATCGGAATAGCTGTTAAAAAATGGATTACCTATCACGGCTTAGCAATAAATATAAATTCGGATCTGAAATATTTTTCTTTTATCAGGCCTTGTGGATTGGATGTCGAAATGACTTCAGTCTCGAAAATTCTGAACAAAGAAGTCGAAATTGACAAAAAATTAAAGCAGAATTTGTTAAATAAATTCGAAGAAATATTCCCGATAGATATTATCAAAGGAGGATGCAATGAAGAAAGTTTTACTGCCTGAGTTAGGTGAAGGTATTTTAAAGGCCTGTGTTACTGCATGGCTTTTTGAAATAGGTCAAGAAGTCAAAGAGAAAGATGACCTTGTGGAACTTGCAACCGATAAGGCAACATTTAATTTACCCGCACCCTTCTCTGGAATCTTAAAAGAGATATTGAAAAGCGAAGGTGATGATGTTAACGTCGGAGAGGCATTGGCGGTAATAGAGGAAAAATAAAAATTATCATGTCAGTAAGAAAAGTCTTGTTAATGTATATCTCGGAAGTATCCGGCCATCATAGCGCCACTATCGCTATTGAAAATGCCTTAAAGAGTTTAAAACCGGATATTACGATTAAAAATATAAATGGATTTAATTATACAAATCCTATCTTAGAGAAGATAATCAATAAGGCATACCACGGTGTGATTAAAAGAAGGCCAGAGGTTTGGGAATATCTATACGATAATCCCAAGGTTGTAAAAAGGACCAGGCGCATTAAAGAGATTATCCATAAATCCAATCAAAAGAAATTGCAGGCCTTGCTTGAGGAATTCAAACCCGATTGCGTAGTCTGCTCCCAGGCTTTTCCTTGCGGCATGATTGCAGATTATAAGAAGACTCATAACTTAAATGTTCCGCTAGTGGCGGTTGTAACCGATTATGCTCCGCACGCCTACTGGATATACGATGAAATCGATTATTTTATCGTCGCCAATCAGGAGTCCAGACAAAGACTTATTCGCGAAGGCATAAAGCAAGAGCGTATAAAAATATTGGGAATTCCTATCGATAGGAAATTTGCCAAAGACGTGAACAAAGAAAAGATAGCCGCAGGATTAGGACTGGATTTGTCCTTACCGATAATTCTAGTTATGGGTGGCGGTCAGGGTCTGGGGCCGGTTAAGAAGATGATTAAATCGTTCAATAAGATTAAGGCCTATTTTCAAGTTATCGTAATATGCGGGACCAATAGAAGATTATTGAGTTGGATAAAGAAATACAGACTTAAAGATAAAAAATTAGTTGCTTTAGGTTATTACGATAACATAGATGAGCTTATGTCAATTTCTACTCTTTTAATAACTAAGCCTGGCGGGATAACTTCAGCAGAGGCATTGTCAAAGGGCTTACCAATGATTATTATGCATCCCATCCCCGGACAGGAGGCAAATAATACTCAATACTTATTAAGGCAGGATGCAGCAGTCAAGGTTGATACCCTCGAGCAATTGGATAGAAAACTCAACGAACTTCTACGTAATAAAGTTGCACTTGAAAATATGAGCCGTTGCGCAAAAGCAGTAAGTTTTCCCGATGCTTCATTAAATATTGCAAGATTAATTTTAGGCAATAATGTTTAATTATATTTATTACAAAATCGGTATTTTTTTGGCAAATAAGCTTCCTTTAAAAGGCGCCTATGCCTTGGCAAGATTTATATCGGATATACATTTTATATATTCAAAGGCCGATAGGGTAGCGGTTCTAAATAATTTAAGAGTAATCCTCCCCAATAGGAAGAATCACCTCGGTATCGCAATAAATGTTTTTAGAAATTTCAGCATATATTTAGTGGATTTTTTCCGCACCCCTAAGTTTGATAAAGCGATGCTTAAAGATAAAGTCGATGTAGTCGGGTTGGAATACGTTGACGAGGCCCTAAAGAAAGGTAAGGGCATTATCGCAGGCAGCGCCCATTTATGCAATTGGGAGCTAGGTGGGTTGATTATGGGACTTTTAGGTTACCCTGTATCTGTCGTTGCTTTTCCCCACAGAAATAAAAGAATAAATGATTATTTTAACTACCAGAGGCAGTCAAAAGGAGTTGGAGTGATTCCTGTAGGAAAGGCTGCCAGAAAATGCATAGAGAGTTTTAAAAATAATGAAATCATAGGCTTGGTCGGTGATAGAGAATTTACCGAACACGGCATGGTTATTGATTTCTTCGGAAAAAAGACGCTTATCCCTAAGGGTTTGGCTACATTATCTTTATTAACGGGCGCGCCTATTATTATGGGGCTTGTGATACGAGGGAAAGATAATAATTTTAAATTCATTTGGGAGAAGCCGATTGAACCCGTTTCAACCGGCGATAAGGAAAAAGATATACATGATCTTACGAGAAAATATTTGGAAGTGATTGAACGTTATATCAGAAAGTATCCTGACCAGTGGCTTATGTTTAGAAAATTCTGGATATAAAATGAATATTTGCGCAGTCATTCCGGCTTATAACGAAGCAAAAACAATAGGTTACCTCGTTGAGGAAACGAAGAACAAAGGGTTTCATGTTTTGGTTATCGATGACGGGTCAAGCGACTCAACTGGAAGAATCGCCAAAGAAAAAGGCGCTATGGTTTTAAGAAATGAGAAGACCGTTGGCAAAGGGGCTTCTCTGCGAAAGGGTTTTGATTTTATCGTCCAGGAAAATTATGATGGTATTATAACTATTGATGGAGACGGTCAACACGATCCAGAAGATTTACCTCGATTTATCGAAAAGATAAATCAATCAGATGCTAAAGTAATAATCGGAAATAGGATGTTTAGGACGCGCAATATGCCATTTATAAGGTGGTGCACCAATAAGATAATGTCTTCTTTTATATCTGCAATCTGCAGGCAATATATACCAGATACGCAGTGTGGATTTAGATATATAAATACAGAAGCTCTAAAATCTTTTGAGCTTTCAACCTCAAATTTTGAGATAGAAACCGAAGTATTAATCGAGGCAAGAAAAAAAGGGTTCAGAATTTATTTTGTTCCCATAAAGACTATCTATCAGGACCAAAAAAGCAGAATCAATCCTTTTTTAGACACGATAAGATTTTTTGGATTTATCTTTAGGAAAAAATGGACCCCAAAATCTTAAGAGAAGATATGGTTCAGAGCCAATTAGTTGCGCGCGATATCCAGGATAAAAAAGTTCTGGAGGTTTTCCGAAAAGTCCAGCGTCATAAATTCGTCTCTGAAGATATGCAATTAAGCGCTTACGCTGATCATCCTCTGCCCATAGGTGCAGACCAGACGATTTCCCAGCCTTATATGGTAGCGTTGATGACACAGCTTCTGAATTTAAAGCCGGAAGATAGAGTTTTAGAAATTGGTACTGGCTCAGGATATCAGGCAGCGATATTGGCAGAATTAGCCAAAGAGGTTTATTCGGTTGAGCGAATTTCTTCTTTAGCAGAGATAGCAGAAAAAGTTATAAAAGAACTCGGATACAAAAATGTTAAAATAAAGGTTGATGATGGTTCTTTAGGTTGGGAGGAATCTTCACCTTTTGATGCAATTATCGTTACTGCGGCTTCGCCGGAGATACCCGAAGCTTTAATCAATCAGCTGGCTGAAAAGGGCAGACTGGTTATGCCAGTCGGGGGCGGGTTCGGACAGACGTTGGTTCTAGTCGAGAAAATAAAAGGAAAAATTATAACCAAGAATATCTGCGGCTGTGTTTTTGTTCCGCTAATAGGTAAATATGGATATAATAAATGAACTTTATATTATCTTAATAGCAGCTGCACCGGTTGTGGAATTAAGAGGAGCTGTTCCTTTAGGGATGTATCTTCTGGGAAGCGAACATTACATAAAGATTTTTCTCTTAGCGATTTTAGGTAATTTCTTGCCCATAATCCCATTGCTTTTGCTATTGGGACCGGTTTCAAATAAATTAAGAAGATTTTTTATCTGGCGGAAATTCTTCGATTGGTTTTTCGAAAGGACCAGGAGAAAAGCTACGCTTGTAGAGAAATACGAAGCGCTTGGGCTTATGTTATTTGTTGCAATACCACTTCCTATAACAGGCGTCTGGACCGGAGCTGTCGCAGCTACGCTATTTAAAGTTAGATTTCGTTATGCAGTTTTAGCCATAACCGCAGGAATGATTATCGCAGGGATAATCGTAACCTTGGTAAGTCTGGGCGTAATCAACGCTCCGATATTTATTAAATCTTAAAAAGAATGATTCATATCTATACTGGGGGAGGAAAAGGAAAAACTACAGCCGCGCTAGGCCTGGCAATGCGGGCGGCTGGCGCAGGCAAGAAAGTATTTATCGGCCAATTCCTTAAAGGTAAAAAATATAGCGAATTAAAATCTTTTAAGAAAATAAAGAATATCAGAATAGAACAATTTGGCACAACTTGTTTTATCGGAAAAAAACCCAAGCCAAAAGATATTGCTTTAGCAAAAAAAGGACTAGATCGGATTAAAAATATTATCAAATCTAAGAAATTTGATGTTGTGATTTTGGATGAGGCAAATATCGCAATAAATTTAAAGTTATTAAAAATTGCTGAGGTCCTTGATGTTCTCAAGAAGGCGCCGGTGAGAATTGAATTGATTCTAACCGGCAGATACGCTCATCCTATGCTTATTAAACTTGCAGATTACGTCACCCAGATGAGGGAAATCAAGCATCCTTTCAAAAAAAAAGTCACTGGCCGCAAAGGAATTGAATTTTAACTTGACAATATCGGTTAATTCTAATAGAATTCAAATAAAGCCCAAACTTATGGAACGCAGTGAACATAAGTTTGTTGGCTGAATTTGTCCCCCCTGCTTTCTTGCGAAAGCAAGAAGGGGGGACCATTTCGCGCAGACAATTTACGTTTACTATCGTTCCGTAAATTGTGCGCTCATTGAAGGAGGAAAATATGTTAGCAATCGCATTAATATTATTAGGAATAGCAATGAGATTCATTCCGCATGTCCCGAATTTCACGCCAGTTGTGGCAATTGCTTTATTTAGCGGTTTTTATTTAAATAAAAAATATGCTATACTGATTCCTTTATCTCTAATGATTATCACTGATTTATTTTTAGGACTTCACGGGGTAGTTGCTTTTACCTGGGGCAGCGTTATTTTGATTACTGTTTTAGGAATAACCCAAAAGAAACGAAAATCTGCTTTGACTGTTGCAGGATCGTCTTTGCTTTCGGCAGTTTTATTCTTTTTGATTACTAATTTCGGCGTATGGCTGGTTGGTTGGTATACCCATACTTTCGAAGGACTCATAAATTGTTATGTGATGGCGATTCCATTTTTCCGACATATGGTTCTATCGACGCTTGTTTATTCAACGGTATTATTCGGAGCATATGAGTTGATTGCAAAACGAGTTAAGAATACTCGTCTTGCCACTGTTCTTTTAAAAAATTAGTCCTATATAGGTGCTATATAGTTTTAGCCTGACAGGGAAGTCTGTTGTTTGAAGCAGACGCGGTCCCGCCGCTGTGATTGGGGACGAAATCCGCAGGAGGCCATTGGTCCAAATGGACCGAGAAGGCGCGGAGAGTAGATTGATCCAAGAGCCAGAAGACCTGCCTATATATTAAAGTTTTGGATACTGCGGTCTACAGTATCAAGACGCATAAATCAGGGGTAAAGAAAATCAGGGTGCAACCCCCTCCGACGTATCGTCGGAGGGGGTTTTATTTTAACAGGAGGAAAAATCATGAAGAAGACGTCGTATATCTTATTAATTTTTTTGTTGTTGTTTTTTAGTAATCGATTAGTATTTGCTGAAGTGGAATTAGACAGGATCGTAGTTACTCCATTTAAAGTTGAGGTGCCAATATCTGAAGTTACCAAAGGCATAACCGTAATTACTGAGGAGGATATAGAGTTGTCAAAGGCAAATTCCCTGCCAGAACTCATTAAAGAAAAAGCCGGGATTGTTGTGACAGATCAGATAGGTAATCCTAAAGGCGTAAAGGTCGATATGAGAGGTTTTGGCGATTCCAGCCTTTCTAACGTACTTGTATTAATAGACGGTAGAAGAACTAATCAAATAGATCTTTCCGGTGTGGATTGGGGCCAGATCAGCTTAGATTCAATAGAAAGAATTGAGATAGTAAGAGGTTCCTCTACGGTATTATATGGTGATAATGCTTTCGGCGGCTTGATTAACATTATTACCAAAAAAGGAGTAAGTGAGAAGCCGGAAATTAAAATTGGCGGCAGCTTGGGGAGTCATCAGTTCAAAAAAGGATTTGCCAGTATCAGCGGCAGCACAGAGGTCGTTGATTATTTTTTGAATTACTCGCATCAAGAATCAGACGGCTATCGTGCGAATAGTGAGTATTGGGATAATAATTTCTTCGGTAAGGCCACAATACATCCCACGGATGATTTTGAATTGGATCTTTCGGCCGGCTATCATCGCGACCGCTACGGCCTGCCAGGTGCGCTTTATCCATCAGAGATTGAGTCGGTTGAAAGGAGCGGAACGGTAAAGCGATACGATGGAGGATTTACCTCTGATTACTTTATTACGCCGGTACCTAAGCTATCATTTTCTATCGGAGAACACGATATTAATTTATCATTTTTTACTTCATATAGAGAGCGACGTAGTAAAGGTCTTTCGGTATACACGCAAGATGTATCTGAGTATGAGACAGTGCATTACATTCTTTCGCATGAGTTGAGGCCGAAATTAGAAATTAATTCATCTATTAGCGAAGTTGATAATAAATTTGTTGTAGGTTTTGATTATTTTCATGCCAAGGATAATATACTCAGCGGCAATCGAATTGGTAATCGGCAGGACGAAGCAGATATTTATAAAGATACATTCGGGTTTTACGTGTATGATTTGGCTGAGACCTGGGGTAAATATTTAATAAATGCAGGCGGCAGATTAGAATATGCAGATTATACATTCGACCAAAAAGGCCTTGTTGCCAATTATGATTCTAAATCGATAAAAGATGGGGCTGGCGAATTTGGGATCGGTTATAAATACGATAAAGAATCTCAAGTATATTTCAACTACGCCAGGTCATATAGGTTGCCCGCCACTGAGGAGTATTATTCGAATAAATATCTCGTGGGAGTCACTGAATACGGAGGACTTAACACCAGTCTTAAACATCAGCAATCTCATAACTACGAATTGGGAATACGCCATAATTCTTTAGGCTGGGTGAATTTAAATGCCGATGTTTTTCTTATGGATATTAAGAATGAAATCTACTATGACAGTATTGCATTTACCAATTCGAATTATAAGCCGAAAACGCGCCATTATGGCTTAGAGCTCGAATCAAAGTTCGATTTATTAGAGTCCAGGTTTAAGCCTTTCGTGTCCCTAACGGTTCAGGAATCATTCTTTAAGGGTGGGCCGTATGCCAAGTATGAAGTACCGTTTGTTCCTAATGTCTATGCTTCAGGAGGCATTACAGTTTCGCCGATAAAAAATTTAGACTGGACCATATCTTGTAGTTATACAGGTTCAAGATATGCAGTAAACGATTTGAATAATGAGTACTCAGAGCTTAAGTCACATATTATATTTGATACAGTATTGAATTACACAATGAAGAATGCTGAATTTTGGCTTTCGATCAAGAATTTATTCGATAAAGACTACTCAGAGTACGGAATAATAGGCTTCAGAGGAAAAGCATTTTATCCGTCGGCAAAGAGAGCATTTCAGGCAGGCGTGACTTTGATTTTTTAACATAGTCAGTGACAGAAACAGTCTTCTAATCCTCACATTTTTGCCTTTACAACCCTCGCCAAAACAATATAATATAATAGAGGTTTAAGATGAAAGTTTCTATAATTATTGCCTGTTATAACGAAAAAAACACGATAGAGAAGCTCATTCAAGCGGTTAAGGCATCTGTCCTAGAGAATAAAGAAATTATCCTTATCGACGATTTATCCACAGACGGTACCCGCCAAATTATAAAGGATAAAATAGAAGGCCAGGTGGATAAGGTTCTCTACCACAAAAAAAATATGGGCAAAGGCGCTGCGATTAGAACCGGGATGAAAGCCGCGACTGGTGATGTAATTATCATCCAGGATGCAGATTTAGAATATAATCCAGCAGAATATCCGAAATTATTAGCTCCTATCCAGGATGGAAGCGCAGATGTGGTCTATGGTTCACGTTTTAAAGGAGATGAGCCGCAAAGGGTGGTATTTTTCTGGCACAGATTAGGAAACGCGTTCCTTACTTTTTTCTCAAACATCTTGACCGACCTGAACCTTACTGACATGGAGACATGTTATAAAGTGTTTCGCTCCGAAATAGTAAAAAAGATAGATATAAAAGAGAATCGATTTGGCTTTGAACCGGAGATTACCGCCAAAGTCGCCAAACTAAAATGCAGAATTTACGAAGTAGGCATATCTTACAGGGGAAGGACTTACACCGAAGGCAAAAAAATCAAGTGGAAAGACGGATTTATCGCACTTTGGTGTATCATCAAATATAATTTATTTTCAAGATAGTGATTTTATTTTTATCTAAAGAAAATTTCATAAAAAAATTAATTCTTCTTGCCTCGATTTGGTTTATTGCAGTCTGCACGATTCATCTTTTTTCTCAAAGGTTGCTCTGGCACGACGAGGCCCGCATAGAATATAATCTTAAGGAATTATCCGGCAAAGAGATTTTCGGCCCGCTTTTAGAAGGACAGGTTTTCCCCAGATTATATTTATTTTCCATCCAAAAAATCGCAGCAAGTTTCGATTATAATCTGATTAGCTTAAGAATCTTGCCGTTTATATTTATGATTGCAGGCTTTATTTTCTGGCTTAAAATCTTTCAACAGGAAAAATTTCCAAGATTACAACACCTACTAATAGTTTTCTCATGGGCTGCTTCATATTATTTGATATATTATGCAGCAGAATTAAAACAATATTCCTGCGATGTTTTTATTGCGGCGATGTTTACGCTGTTCTTGTATAAACAAGGTCAATGCGCCGAAGAAAGACAGATTGCTCCTTGCGAGAAGCTCTCGATATTATTGCCGATCTCGCTTTTGTTTTCATATATCGGATTTTTCTTTGTTTGGATTCCGCTATATAATTTCATAGTTTCGATTAAAGATAATAAGAAAAATCTAAATTTGGCTATTCTTTATACAGTATCAATTATTTTGTTTGGTTTCTTAGTCTATTATTTTGATATACGTTTCTATAAAGGTGCGGACCACGGATATTGGCAGGATTATTTTATTTCGCTTGATTCAGTCGCAGGATTTTTTAAAAGCTTAACTGAGGGTATCAATAATCTAATGAGCTGTTGGTTTTCAGAAGTGAAAATCATAAAACGAATCGCCCGTTTTTTTGCAGTATTTGGTTTATATTCGATTTTGTATTACTTTATCACATCTTTTAAAAAAGTAAAATTTAAGATTCAATCGGTTAATAGTTTAAGCCTTGTTTTGTTCGCTGAATTGATGTTGTTGGGAATTTTAAAGATTTATCCATTTACCGGCGGACGCATAACTTTATTTTTCGCACCGTTTGTATTACTTGCGATAATTAATGGGATTTATTTGTTGAATAAAATAAATCCGATATTGTTTAAACTTGTGCTTGGTGCATATATTGTGTTTCTTAGTCTGAGCGCGGCTTATCAATTGAATCATTTTTTGTCTTTGTATTGAGAAAAAATTCAGATATAATAAGCGAAGACACAACTTATGGACTCCGACGAAACGTCGGAGGAACATAAGTTGTTTGTCTGAGCTTACCCCCCACCACTTTTTTGAACTTAGAATTCTTAAAAGTGGTGGGGGGTCAAATTCGCAGACGGCCTAAAAGGCCTACGACTTACGTCGTTGGCACTTCCGTAAGTCGTCTGCTCATTTGAGGAGGATCGAGATGTTAGAAGAAAAAATTCTAAAAGATTATAAAGCGGCAATGCTGGCTAAAGATACGGCCAAATCATCGATTTTAAGTTTCTTAAGGGCACAGATGCAAAATCTTGCTAAGGAGAAGAAAAAAGACAAACTGGAAGATAAAGACGTAATTAGTGTAATCAAACAAGAGGTCAAAAGGCATCAGGATTCTATCGAGCAGTTCAAAAAAGGAAATAGGCAGGACCTGGTTGATAAAGAAGCTAAAGAACTCGAAATTCTAAAATTATATCTGCCTAAGCAACTTTCTGATGATGAGCTTAAGAAAGTAATCGATGAGGTTGTCTCGTCCCTTGGCGCCACAGACATGAAACAAATGGGCCAGGTTATGAAAGAGGTTATGGCTAAAGTGGGGGACAGCGCTGACGGGAAAATGGTCAGCAGCCTCGTAAAAGAAAAGCTCGCGCCTCCAAAAGAAGAGCAAAAGTAATGAAAAAAATCCTCATTATATCTTTTCTTATCGGCGCATTAATGTTTGCGGGATGGCTTGTTTGTACTGAGCATATTTACGTCGTCCCCATTTTAGCTTACCATCATATTGACAAAGAAATCCATAAAGACTCACCGACGGTTCTGGCAGAAAACTTCCAAATGCAGATGAAATATATCTACGATAGGGGCTACAATGTAATAACTGTAGATGAATTAATTAATTCAATTAATAAAGATATCAAATTGCCGCGCAATAGCGTTGTCATTACAATCGATGACGGCTACGATGATAATTACATTTATGCTTATCCGTTTTTCAAAAAATATAATTTTCCCGCGACAATTTTTATCATTACTAAGTGGCTGGAAAAGGAAGGTTATCTTTCTTGGGATCAGATTCTAGAGATGAGCCAGAATAATATCGCTTTCGGTGCCCATACGCGTACGCATGCATATCTTCCGGAGATAAAAGATAGCCAATTATATGATGAGATTTTAGGAAGCAAGCTTGATATCCAGGCAAGACTGAAAAAAGAAGCCAAATATTTTTGTTATCCCATCGGTGGCTTTAGCGATAAGATAATCCAGCATGTCAGAGCTGCTGGATATGGGGGCGCTTTCACTACTAATAGAGGTGAGGGCCGCTTCAATAAAAATATCTTTGCCCTAAAAAGAATAAAGATGACTAATTCCGATACGAATGTCTTTCGAATGTGGGGAAAACTTTCGGGATTTTATAACTTATTTAGAGAAGAGAAGTCGCCCTATTAGGACCTAATCGTATCAAGCACTATCTTTGCCGCCCGCCTGCTGGCTCCGGGAGCCCCCAGTAATTCTTTCAAATCAGCTAAATCTTTATTCATTTTCTCGATTCTTTCTTTATTAGTTAAGATATCGATCGCATGATGTGCGATTCTTCGCGGGCGCGCCTTAAACTGAATGAACTCCGGCATTATAAGTTTTCTTGCCACGATATTAACTAGTCCAACATTGCGGATTCTTAAAAGGCACCTGATAATCAGCCAGGTGGGGAAGGAGAGTTTGTATAAAATTAAAACAGGTTTATTTAAAATCGCAGTTTCTAAAGTTACTGTTCCGGATGCTGCAATGACTAAGTCCGATGCATTTATTCCGTCATAACTTTTATCTTTAACGATCTTTATATGAAGTTTTGTTTTTTTGAGGCATTCATCAAATATTTTTTGTTTTATCGTGGGAGCCCTTAAGATTATAAACTGAACATTTTTTAGTTTTTCATTTATAATCTCGGCAGCCTTGATTGAAACCGGTAATATGCGCTCAACCTCTTTTTCTCTTGAACCGGGAAGAAGAGCGATAGTTTTTAAATCGCCGGATAAATGACAACTCTTTAAAAAATCCTTTCTAGATGTATGCGGCTTTACCACATCGATCAATGGATGGCCGATAAAAGCGACATCCACGCCGTATTTTTTATAAATATTCTCTTCAAATTTCAAGACCACAATCATCTTATTGATAATTTTCTTGATAAGCCTTATGCGGCCCTTTCCCCAGGCCCAGACCTGCGGGCTGATGTAGTAGACGACCTTGATATTTCTTTCTTTTAATTTTTTAGCCAACCTTAAATTAAAACCGGGATAGTCTATTAAGACTACTGCGTCAGGATGCTCGGTTTCTATTTTTCTTAGTAAGTTATCAAAAATCTCTTTGAATTTGTTATAGTGTTTTATTACTTCAACGAAACCAACTACGGCTAAATCAACGATGTTATAGAGGATATTCACCCCAGCATCTTGCATCTTTTCGCCACCAATGCCGAACATCTGTACACTTCCATCTATAGACTTAATAGCTTCGGCCAGATGTGCACCATGCATATCGCCGGAAACTTCGCCCGCAATTATAAATATTTTTTTTTGGTTCATTTCCAGATTTTGTTTTTGATTTTGATTGCCAGATCCAATGCATCTCGGCCTTCCTGGCCGGATACGATTGGTCTTCTCTTATTAATGATACAGTGCAGGAAGTGCCCTAATTCTTTTACAAGAGGTTCTTCTTTTTCGATTTTCATCGGCTGGCAGTTGATCTTTTCGTTTTCTTTTCTATAGATAAATGCTTCCTGGTTTACATAATCTAAGGAAATATAAGTATCTTTTATAAAGATTCTGATTTTCCGCATAGTTTCATTGGATATCCTGCTAGCCGTAAGGTTGCACACGCAGCCGTTTGCGAAGGTAATTCTTACATTAGCGATATCTTCATGTTCGGTTAATACATTTACGCCCACCGCATCAATATTCTTTGGTTTGGATCTGACTAAACCTAAGACAATATCAATGTCATGGATCATCAAATCCAGCACCACACCGATATCCAGCGACCTACCCGGGAAAGGGCTTAAGCGGTGGCACTCAATAAACAAAGGTTTTTTTGCGATTCGCCTAATTGCCTGAAAGGCAGAGTTGAATCTTTCAACATGGCCGACCTGGAAGACCAATCTTCTCCTTTTTGCTAATGCCAGTAAGTTGTTGGCTTCTTTTACCGTAGTGGTGATTGGTTTCTCTACTAATAAGTGAAGGTTTTTTTGAAGGCAATCCCGGGCGATTTCAAAATGCAGTTCGGTGGGAACGCAGATGCTTACCGCATCAACTTTTTCATCCGATAGAAGTTTTTTAAAATCTGAATAGGGTTTTGTTTTGAAGTCTGCGGCTATGTTTTGGAGTTTTTGCTCGTCGGTATCGCAGACAGCTATCAGATTTACTTGCTTTGAAGCAGCATAAATTCTGGCATGTTTTGAACCTAAGTGACCCAATCCGATTACTGCAACATTAAGCTTATTCATAGCTCCACTATGATAACAAAAGTCTCGACAGATGTCAAATATTATGCTATCATTTCACCCACATGAAAGAATATCTTCGACTAATAAAGTATATCAGGCCCCACATAAGCATACTGATTTTCGCAGTAGTTTGTATGTTTTTCACTGCTATTTTCGACGGAGCGCAGCTTTCCATGATCGTGCCTTTGGCGGATAAGGTATTGACTAACAAAAAGATAGTAGTTGCTAACGAAATGCCGCAGTTTGTAATGAATTTCATCGATAAGATCAATGCCATTGAGCCGATTAACCTGCTTACCATAATGGCCTGGTCGGTGCTGGCGTTGTTTTTATTTAAAGGCTTGTTTAGCTTCCTGCAGGGATATCTTATGTCTGACATCGGTCAACGTGTTATCCGAGATGTACGGCTTATCCTTTATAGAAAACTGCAGGATTTATCTTTGGATTTCTACAGCCAGAAACGCACCGGTGAACTAATCTCGCGCATCACCAACGACGTAAAGACAATCGAAAACGCCGTCAGCTACGGAGTAACCGACCTTTTCTATCAGTCATTCCAGATAATGTTATTTACCCTTATTATTTTTGCGATTCACTGGAAGATGGCTCTAATCGCGCTTGTATTATTTCCGTTAGTAGCAATCCCCACGGTAAAATTTGGCAGGAGATTACGACAGCTCACCAAGCGACAGCAGGAGCGCATGGCTGATATCAATTCGCTTTTAGCCGAGACAATCTCAGGCGTGAGAATCGTCAAGGCCTTTAATATGGAAAATTACGAAATAGATAAATTTTCCAGCCACAACAAAGAAAACTACAAGCTTGAGATGAAGACGATTAAGCGAAATCTCATGCTTAATCCCATTACCGAATTTATCGGCGCTTTCTGCGGAATCTCAGTATTCTTTTTAGCTGGAAAAGAGGTCATAGCAGGTAAGCTTTCCTTCGGAGTTTTTGGGCTGTTTTTAGGGGCTTTATTATCTTTAATCCGTCCGTTTAAGAAATTATCTCAAGTAAATGCCTTAACCCAGCGCGCCCTGGCCGCCAATGCCAGGATTAACGATATCGTAGATACTGTGCCCACGCTGCAAGAAAAGCAAGGTGCATCGGCATTGCCGACTCTAAAGAATAGTATCCAATTTGAAAATATCCGCTTTAGATATGAACCCGATACGCCGGATGTATTGAAAGATATTAATCTCGACGTAAAAAACGGCGAGATGATTGCCTTTGTCGGGCCTACGGGTGCAGGAAAAAGCACCTTAACCAATCTCATTGGCAGATTCTATGATCCGCAAGAGGGCAGGATTACCATTGACGGAACTGATATAAAAGATGTAACGTTGGAATCTTTACGTCAGCAAATCGGGATGGTCACCCAAGAGACAATACTTTTTAATGATACGGTCGCAGCAAATATTGCCTACGGCAGGCCGGAGTCAGCTCAGGATAAAATAGAGGCAGCAGCCAAAAAGGCCTTTGCCCACGATTTTGTAAAGAAGATGCCTCAAGGCTATGACACCGTAATCGGAGACAGGGGATTTAAGTTATCCGGCGGAGAGAAACAGCGATTAGCAATCGCCCGCGCCATTTTAAAGAACCCGCCGATTCTAATTTTAGATGAGGCAACCTCGCAGTTAGATTCTGAATCAGAGCGTCTGGTTCAGGAAGCCCTAAATAAATTGATTGAAGACCGTACGGTCTTCTGCATCGCCCATAGATTATCCACGATAAGGCGAGCAGAAAAAATTGTCGTTCTGGATAAAGGCAAGATAGTTGATGTCGGCACCCACGAACAACTCCTTTCCAGAGCTGGATTATATAAAAAACTACACGATACTCAGTTTCAAAAATAAAGACATCCCGACGTTTGTCTGTTAGTGGCCAAGTATCCGCAAAACGTCAGCCCATTAAAAACCCTCAAAAAGTGCCGAAAAAAAGGCACTTTTTTTATGAAAAATTGCTTTCAGGGCGAAAATTCGCCATTAAAACAAATTTAATAAAATTTCTTGCAATAAATGCGAATTTTCGCTATACTTATTTTCACAATTCTAACCCGTTAAAAGTCATTAATTTTTGAGATTTTTAATCGTTAAGGACTTTTTTGCAAAAATAAAAAGGAGTGTGTGCTAAATTATGGTAGACGAATTAGTTAGGCAACTTTTGGAAGCAGGGGTGCATTTTGGGCACCAGTCTAAGCGCTGGAATCCCAAGATGAAAAAATTTATCTTTGGCGAAAGAAACAGCATCTATATCATTGATCTAGAAAAGACCGCTAAGGCAATGAAAGAAGCAAGGGAATTTTTAGTTGATCTTGCTTCAAAAGGTGAGACGTTTCTTTTTGTGGGAACTAAGAAACAGGCCCAGGAGACAGTAAGACAGGAATCCAAACGTTGCGGAATGTATTATGTTGACCGGCGCTGGTTGGGTGGGCTGATGACTAATTTCATGACAATAAAAAAATCCGTTAAACATTTCAAAGACTTAGAGCGCATGAGAGACGACGGAACATTTGAGAGTTTATCTAAAAAAGAGGTTTCGAAACTCACTAAACAAATGGAAAAATTATACAAGAACCTCTCCGGCGTAAAAGAAATGGAGAAGCTGCCCGGGGCTGTGTTTGTGATTGATTCCAACGATGAACTTACTGCGGTAAAGGAGGCAAAGAAACTTAATATACCCGTGGTTGGTCTGATCGATACAAACTGTGATCCAGATTATATCGATTATCCTATTCCGGGAAATGACGATGCGATGCGCTCGATCCGTTTTATCACAACCTACGTGGCTGATAGTATTGTTGAGGGCAGAAAAAAATTCTTAGATAGAATGGAAAAGCCGATTGAAAAACCTAAGGAAGAAGAGGAAGCTAAGGTAGCTCCGGAAGAAGATAAAACCGTAATTGAGGTAAGTGAGGCAATCGAAGAAGAGAAGCCGAAGGAAGCAGAAAAGAAAACCCTTTCTAACCCTCCCAGAAAACGCAGAAGCCCACTAGCAAAGGAGAAAAAATAGACTATGAAGATATCCAAAGACCAGATACAGCAATTAAGACAGGAGACTTCCTGCGGAGTAATGGATTGCAGAAAGGCGCTTCTTGAGACAAAAGGAGATATCCAAAAAGCAAAAAAGGCGCTTCTAAGACGAGGCCTAGAGATTGCCGCGAAGAAATCTGGCCGCAGCGCCAACGAGGGAAAGATCGAATCTTACGTGCATTTAGGAAATAAAATCGGAGTTTTAGTTGAGGTAAATTGCGAGACTGATTTTGTGGCCAGGAATGAGGATTTCTCTAAATTCGCAAAAGATATCGCAATGCAGATTGCCGCGGCCCGGCCGCAGTTTTTGAAAAGAGAAGACGTGCCAAAGGAAGAATTAAAGGGCGTCAAGGACAAGGAAGAATTTTATAAACAGAATTGTTTAATGGAGCAGGCATTCATAAAAGATCAGAATCTAACTATTAAAGATTATTTATCTTCTATTGTTGCCAAGATCGGCGAGAATATTATTATCCGTAGGTTTGTAAGATATAAGCTCGGCGCGGAATGACAAAAAAATCAGCATTCAAAAGAGTTGTCCTTAAATTAAGCGGCGAGGCTCTGCAGGGAGCTAAAAAACACGGGATCGATCTGAAGGTCTGTAATTCCTTTGCTAATCAGATTAAAGAGATAAAATCTTTAGGCGTGCAGGTTGCGCTAGTGGTCGGCGGAGGAAATATCTTTCGCGGCGAGTTTCAATCCAATAGTTTTGGCATTGATCGTTCGGTCGCCGATTATATGGGAATGCTTGCAACCGTGATAAACGGGCTGGCGCTTCAGGACGCATTGGAGAAAATCGGAGTACCCACTCGCGTTCTGACTGCGATACAGATGCAGGCAGTTGCAGAGCCTTATATCCGTCGAAGAGCAGTCAGACATTTAGAAAAGGGAAGAGTCATTATTTTCGTAGCAGGAACAGGTAATCCTTATTTCACAACGGATACCACAGCAGCGCTACGGGCGAAAGAGATTAACGCAGATGTAATCTTAAAGGCAACTAAAGTTGACGGAGTGTATTCGGCCGATCCTAACAAGATAAAGGGCGCAAAGAAATTTTCAAAACTTAAATATATCGACTTGTTGAAAAAAAGATTAAAGGTAATGGACGCCACAGCTGTCAGCCTTTGCATGGATAACAATCTACCAATAATAATTTTTAATTTTACAAAATCCGGAAATATAAAAAGAGTTATTCAAGGTGAAAAGATTGGAACGGTGGTGACATGAAAGTAAAAGAGATAGTCCACAATACTGAAGAAAGAATAAAGAAGGCAATCGAGGCAACAAAAAGAGAATTTTCTGAGATTCGCACCGGACGCGCAAGTCCTTCTTTAGTTGAAGGATTAAGGATTGATTATTACGGAACGCCGACGCTTTTGAAACAGATTGCTTCGATATCAATTCCCGATGCCAGGTTAATTGTTATACAGCCCTGGGATCTGAATGCGCTTAAAGAAATTGAGAAGGCAATATTAAAATCTAATTTAGGCATTACTCCTATGAACGACGGTAAGGTCGTCCGTCTCTCGATCCCTCAGCTATCTACAGAAAGACGCGATGAATTAGCAAAAGTCGTCAAAAATATGGCTGAAGAAGGTAGGATTTCACTACGTACTATTCGCCGCGAGGCCAATGATTCTATAAAAAAATTAGAGAGCGATAAAGTTATTGCTGAAGATGACCGATTTAAAGGACAAGACGCAATTCAGAAGCTTATCGATAGATACATCAAGAATATTGATCAAATCCTAGAAGATAAAGAAAAAGAATTAACACAGTTTAGTTAATCATCAGGGGTCAGCCCTCAGAATTTAGTTCGGAAAAACATTCTATCAAATTATGATTTCGAGCCACTAGCTCATCCGGTAGAGCACCGCCCTTTTAAGGCGGGTGTGCCGAGTTCGAGTCTCGGGTGGCTCACCAGTTATGCTCGGGCGGGTGGCGGAATTGGCAGACGCGCATGGCTTAGGACCATGTGCCGTAAGGCATGGAGGTTCAACTCCTCTCTCGCCCATAAATTTGAAAAAGGATTTAACGCGGGAGTAACTCAGTTGGTAGAGTGCAACGTTGCCAACGTTGATGGCGCGGGTTCGAGCCCCGTCTCCCGCTCCAAATGTTATTATTCTAAAATATTTTTAGGGAGGATACAATATGAAGACAATGGATTTTCTGTCCAAGAAAGCAATCAGCACAGATTTAAAATCAACCGACAAGCCAGGCGTCATCAAAGAACTAGTAGAATTATTGATAGGCGCAGGCGAAATCGAGCGCCGCGACAAAAATAAATTAATAGATATCCTTATGGCGCGTGAGGCATTAGGCTCCACCGCAATTGGTCAAGGCGTGGGAATACCTCACGGTAAAAGCGATTGCGTAAAAAAACTTATTGCCGCCTTTGGAATTTCAAGGAAAGGCGTTAATTTTGATTCTTTAGACGGAGAACCCGTATATATTTTCTTTTTATTAGTCGCTCCGCAGAATTCAGCCGGACCGCATCTAAAAGCGCTGGCAAGAATCTCCCGCTTACTGAAAGACAAATACTTCAGAGAAAACTTAAAAGCCGCCAAAGATGAAAGAAGTGTTATCCGGATCATAAATCAGGAAGACGAGAGGAAAGTTTAACAATATGAAGATTTCTTTTTTTAAGTGGTTTTATCCTGGAATGGGAGTCAAGAGATGGATTATCTTGGCTATTTTGGGCATAATAATGATCGGCGTAGGTTCGGCCGTATATATATCAGAGGTTTTTATTTTGGGAAAGATCGTCGATTTAACAACCGTAATCTTAGGGATTGCTCTTATCTTTGTTAGTATATATAAAATATTCAGTTCGTTTATAAAAGTAATCTTGCCGCCGGGCAATAAGGATTTAGCAACCATTTTATATGAGAAAAGGCATCTTGAGCGTGGTCCTAAAATAGTTGTGGTTGGCGGTGGAACAGGACTTTCAGTACTCTTACACGGTATCAAAGAATTTACCAGTAACATTAGAGCAATCGTTACTGTGGCCGACAGCGGAGGAAGTTCTGGCCGGCTTCGGGAACAGTTTGATGTTTTGCCTCCGGGAGATATCCGTAACTGCTTGGTCGCATTGGCTGATGCCGAGCCGCTAATGCAGAAACTTTTTCAATTTAGATTTAAAGAGGGCGGAGAGCTGGAGGGCCATAATTTTGGTAATTTGTTTATCACGGCAATGACGAAGGTAACCGGTGATTTTGAGGAAGCGGTTAAGGAATCTAGCAAAGTATTGGCGATTCGCGGACAAGTTATTCCTTCGACACTGGAAAGAGTTACATTAGTCGCTGAATACACTGATGGTTCTAGCATTAAAGGTGAAGACAAAATCCCAAAGAAAAATTTACCTATAAGAAAGGTAACGCTGACGCCTCAAGATGTTCCTGCAGCAGAAGAGGCTCTTAAAGCAATCGAGGAAGCAGAAGTAATTATTTTAGGACCCGGAAGCCTTTATACAAGCATAATTCCTAATTTACTTATTAAAGGGATAACAGATGCCATTGCTAATTCTTCGGCAATGAAAATTTATATCTGTAACGTGATGACCCAGTCAGGAGAGACAGACGGATACAAGGCATCTGACCATATCCGGGCATTGATTTCTCATTCCGGTAAAAAAGATATAGTAAATTTCTGCGTTGTTAATACAGCCGCCAAGGTACCAAAGGAATTATTATCGAAGTATGAACAACAGAAGTCTTTTCCTGTAGTTGCTGATAGTAAAAATATAAAGGAGCTAGGTTGTACGGTTGTCGAAGGAAACCTGATTAGTACAGCCGATTACCTGCGTCATAATTCCGAAAAGTTAACCAAGATAATTATTAGTTTGATCTTAAGAAAAAGATAGTAAAAATGGTTTCATTAAAAAAGAAAGTCACAATCAAAAATAAACAGGGCTTGCATGCAAGGCCAGCAGCCTTGTTTGTACAGCTTGCCAATAAATTCGATTCAAATATTACCGTCAGAAAAGGTAAAGAAACGGTAAACGGAAAATCGATTATGGGAATTTTGATGCTTGCGGCGAATAAGGGAAGTAAGGTTATTATTGAGGCAAGCGGAGATGATGCCCAAGAGGCACTTTCAGATTTGGAGGCTTTGGTAAGTAAAGATGAATGAGATAATCTTAAAAGGCATACCAGCTTCAAGCGGCGTAGCTTCTGGGCCGGCCTATCTTTTCGGCAAAGAGGATTTTGCAGTAGCGCCTAAGAAAATCCCTGAGGATAAAACAGCTCAGGAAATCGCCCGGTTTGAAGAGGCCCTAATTAAGACCCGACACGAAATATTAGAGATTCAAAAGCATATTGCCGAGGAGATGGGAACGGAACATGCAGAGATTTTTGATGCTCATCTTTTGGTATTGGAAGACAGGACCTTAATAGAAGATGTTATTTCTCGGATAAAAAAGCAGCTTTACTGCGTGGAATATATATTCTCTGAAGTGCTTAAGAAGTATATCGGTGTTTTCTCAAAAATCGAAGATGAATATCTCAGGGAGAGAATAAGTGATATTAACGATGTAGGAAAGCGAATTTTGAGAAATCTACTCGGAAAGAAAGTACAAGTTGGTTTTAGTGATATTGCTGAGAAGTCGATTATTGTTGCGCATGATATTTCGCCGTCCGATACCGCAGCTATGCATAATAAAAATGTCGTTGCGTTTGTCACTGATATTGGATCGCGCACCTCCCATACTGCGATTATGGCAAAATCCTTAGAAATTCCAGCGGTCGTAGGTGTTGAGGTTGCCACACAGAAGATAAAAAATGGCGACATAGTTATTGTAGACGGAAAAACCGGCACAATAATTATTAATCCTAAGGAATCGTCATTAGAGAAATATGAAGTTGAAAAAAAGAAAATCAGCGTACAACTAGAGAGATTTTTAAGCACGAAAGATCTGGCAGCTGAGACAAAGGACGGAAGAAAAGTTGAAATAGGCGCAAATATCGAATTACCGGAAGAAATTCCTTCGGTAATTGAACATGGCGCAACAGGAATCGGGCTTTACAGAACCGAATATTTTTATATGAACAGGATCGATCTGCCTTCAGAAGAAGAACAATATCAGGCATATCGGCATGTTGCCCAGGCCATTTCTCCGCACGCAGTAATAATAAGGACTTTGGATTTAGGCGGTGATAAATTTATTTCGCAGCTGCATGTACCTCGAGATATGCATCCGTTTTTAGGTTGGCGGGCAATTCGTTTCTGTTTGGCGCGTCCGGATATCTTTAAGATTCAGCTTCGGGCGATACTGCGCGCCTCGGTTCACGGAAAATTAAGGCTTATGTATCCGATGATCTCAGGAGTTGAGGAATTGCGCCAGGCAAATGCCATACTTGAAGAATCAAAAAAAGAATTAAGGAAAAACAAAATTACTTTTGATGAGCATCTGGAGGTCGGGGTAATGATAGAAGTTCCTTCTGCAGCAATCACTGCAGAAATACTTGCTAGAGAATCAGCTTTCTTTAGCATAGGCACAAATGATTTAATACAATATTCCCTAGCCATTGATAGGACTAATGAGAAAATAGCCTATCTTTATGAACCAGCGCATCCGGCAGTTTTAAAGCTGGTTAAAACTATAGTTGATGCGGGACACAAATATAAAATATGGGTGGGGATGTGCGGCGAGATGACCGGCGACCCGCAATTAGCATTAGTGCTTTTGGGTTTAGGCCTAGATGAATTTAGTATGCCGCCTTCGGTTATCCCGCAGATAAAGCAATTGTTGCGTTCGGTAACTTATGAAGAAGCCAAAAAAGTAGCCCAGCATGCGCTAACTCTGTCAACCGGCAGAGAGGTAGAGGAATATAGTAAAAGAGAACTTAAAAGATTAGTACCGGAAATTCTTGATGAAGGAGTAAATGGAAAATGATTGATTTAAGCACAATGAGCGGACTACCGATTAAAAAAGATGATCAGTTTCATTTAGTTTTCCAAGATGGACTTCCTAAGGTCGAAGCAGCCGTAAGGACTATCGAGCAGATGAAGGACGTTTTGTTGGATAAGTCATTAAAAGAGCCAAAGGAATTATATTATATGTATCGCGATGTGGCTTTTGATAAGGATAGAGACGCGGAAAAAAAGAATCAATTACGATACGATATCACGATTATAAAGCCTGATATGTTGGGAAAAGAGCTGATGAAAACAGCAGGGCACTATCATCCGGGAAATTATCCGGAATTATATGAAGTTATATCGGGTGAGGCCTGGTGCATTCAGCAAAAGCCTTCAAAAGATGATTATAAAAAAATCGAAGATGTAATTTGGGTAAAAGCTAAGACCGGCGACAAAATTATCTGTTTACCCGGATATGGGCACATTTTGATTAATCCCTCTAAGACAGAATCCTTAATTACGTCTAACTGGGTGGGAACGAAATTTAGTTCAGATTATTCGCTTTATAAAGAAGGTCAGGGCGCAGCCTATTTATTTATTGAAGAGACCGGAAAATTAAAAATAGAAAAAAATAAATTCTTTACTGAGGTTGTAGCGATTCGCAAGGTAGTTCCTGGTGCAAAAATTGAAAGGTTCGGATTAGAAAGCGGCAAGCCGATATATCCGTTAATAAATAGCCCTGAGAGATTGAGGTTTTTGAATTATCCTGAAGAATTTGATTATAGCGACGCATTCAGGAAAGCATAAAGAATAGATATGAAAGCATTAATCTTAGCTGCCGGATACGGCACAAGGCTTTATCCTTTGACCGAAAGGATTCCCAAGCCTTTGATCGAGGTCAGTAATAAGCCGATAATTAATTATATCTTGGAGAAGTTAGATCCGGTTGAGAATCTGGATGAGGTCTTAATCGTTACTAATAATAAATTCTATGCAAAGTTTAAGGATTGGGCGGATAAGCTGCATGGGAATTTTAAAAATATCAACTTAACGATAATTAACGACGGGACGAAATCTCCGGAAGATAGGCTTGGCGCAATAGGTGATATAAATTTTGTCATAGAAAATGGCGCTTTAGGCAATAAGGATATATTGGTCATCGGCGGAGACAATCTGTTTGATTTTGGATTGGACAGTTTTATTAAAACAGCTAGAAAAAATTCGCCCGGAGCCACAATAGGACTTTATGATATTAAGAATAAAAAAGAGGCGACAAGATTCGGAGTTTTGGCGATTAATCAAGACAACAAGATTATTTCTTTCGAGGAAAAACCCAAAGACCCTAGGTCAAGCTTAATTGCGACATGTCTTTATTATTTTCCCAAACAGACCTTTAGTTTGTTTAAAGAATATATTAAAGATACCGGCAATAATGATACAACGGGAGGATATATCAGCTGGCTTTATAAAAAAATAGCTGTTTACGGGTATGTTTTTGATGGAATGTGGGAAGACATCGGCCACATTGATTCTTTGTGTAAGTTAGAGGAAGATTATAAAAAATTCATAAAGGAGGAAAAAGTTGAAAGGTAAATATTTTGTTACATCAGAGTCTGTATCAGAAGGTCATCCGGATAAAGTATGCGATCAAGTTTCGGATGCGATTTTAGATGATATTTTGAGGCAAGATGCAAAAGGTAGGGTCGCCTGCGAGACTTACGTTACATTGGGAATGCTTATCGTCGGCGGTGAGATTACTACAAAAGGCTACGTCGACATAGATAATTTAGTGCGAAAAGTTTTAAGAGAAATAGGTTATACGCACCATAAATATGGTTTTTGCGCTGATACCTGCGCGATAATGAACGTGATTCATACTCAGTCACCAGATATCGCTCAAGGCGTAAATAGGGGAGGAGCAGGTGATCAGGGAATAATGATCGGTTATGCCTGCAGTGAGACTCCGGAGCTTATGCCGCTTCCTATAATTCTGGCTCATAAATTAGTAAAACGTATGTCTGATGTAAGGAAGCAAAATATTCTTGATTACCTCGGTCCTGACGGAAAAAGTCAGGTCACAGTAGAATACCAGGACGATAAACCAAAAAGAGTTGATGCAGTCGTACTTGCCTGTCAGCATACTGAGGATATTTTAGATTCTACGGGTGAAAGAATAACAAAAGAAGCAAGGCAGGAAATAATTGATAATATCGCTATG
Source organism: Candidatus Omnitrophota bacterium (assembly GCA_043819095.1). Lineage (GTDB taxonomy): Bacteria > Omnitrophota > Gorgyraeia > VGKH01 > VGKH01 > JBDRFF01. The sequence continues at coordinate 126,924 of JBDRFF010000020.1, read as the reverse complement.
CCTATATTAGGTGATTTGGTAGATAGTAATACAAAATATTATGTCAATGAGACAGGGAAGTTTGTTATCGGCGGGCCGCAGTCAGATACAGGGATGACCGGAAGAAAAATCGTCGTAGATACATACGGCGGAATTGTTTCTCACGGCGGCGGTGCATTTTCCGGAAAAGACCCTACAAAGGTTGACCGCTCAGCAACTTATATGGCAAGATACGTGGCAAAAAACGTTGTCGCCGCAGGATTAGCCGAGAAATGTTGGATTCAGTTAAGCTATGTTATTGGCCAAGCCGATCCGGTTAGCGTTATGGTTGATACCTTTGGGACAGGAAAGATAACAGACGAAAAAATAGTCGAACTTATTAGAAAACATTTCTCTTTGACTCCTCAAGGAATAATTAAAGAGTTGGATTTGTTAAGACCAATCTACAGAAAAACTGCATGCCATGGCCATTTCGGAAGAGAAGACAAAGATTTTACCTGGGAAAGAACTGATAAGGCAGAAATCTTAAAGAAGGACGCAAAATGAAACACGATATCAAGAATATAAAATTAGCTAAAAAAGGAAAGCTTCGCATTGAATGGGCGCGCCAGAGCATGCCTGTTTTGCAGTTGATCGAGAAAAGATTCAGCAAACAAAAACCGCTTAAGGGCATAAGAATGTCTTGTTGTCTTCATGTTACGACTGAAACTGCAAATCTTATGCTTGCCCTAAAAGCCGGCGGGGCCGAAGCAACACTATGCGCATCAAATCCTTTATCAACCCAGGATGATGTTGCGGCATCTTTAGTCAAGGATTACGGAATCAGTGTTTTTTCTATCAAAGGCGAAGATACAAAAACGTATTATCGTCATCTTAATTCTGCGTTGGATATAAAGCCACACATCACTATGGACGATGGTGCAGATTTGGTTTCAGCGATTCACAGTAAAAGAAAGAATTTGCTAAAAGATTTATTTGCCGGAACCGAAGAGACCACGACTGGAGTCATTCGTCTAAAGGCTTTGGAAAAAAAAGGAAAATTATTGTATCCGATTATTGCGGTAAATGATGCGCAGACAAAGCATTTTTTTGATAATCGTTATGGAACAGGCCAATCTACAATCGACGGGATAATCCGCGCGACAAATAAATTAATCGCCGGAAGCAACGTTGTTGTTTTAGGCTATGGTTGGTGCGGACGGGGCGTGGCAATGCGCGCAGAAGGCATGGGCGCAAAAGTAATCATCACAGAAATTGACCCCTTACGTGCGCTTGAAGCAGCAATGGATGGATATCAGGTAATGCCGATAGCGAAGGCTTCCCGAATCGGAGATATCTTTGTGACAGTTTCCGGAGATGTCAGCTTATTAAGAAAAGAGCATTTTGTAAAGATGACAGACGGCGCGATATTGGCAAACGCAGGACATTTTAACGTAGAGATAGATATCCCGGCTTTGAAGAAATTGAGTAAATCTACTCGACAGATCCGCGAGTTTGTAAAAGAGTATAAACTAAAGAACGGAAAAAATATTTATCTTTTAGGCGAAGGACGTTTAATTAATTTATCCGCTGCCGAAGGCCATCCTGCGTCAGTTATGGATATGAGCTTTGCCAATCAGGCATTAGCAGCCGAGCACGTTGCGAAGAATCATAAAAGATTAGAAAGAAAAGTTTACAATGTTCCTAAGGAAATCGATGAAAGAATCGCGTTTTTAAAATTAAAAGCCTTAGGAATTAAAATCGATACATTAACAAAAAAGCAGCAGAAATATCTTTCAAGTTGGGAGATGGGGACATAATGGCGACGAAGAGAATCGGAATATTAACCTCTGGCGGAGATGCGTCGGGAATGAATGCAGCGATACGTTCTTGCGTGCGTTATGCCATATATAATAAGTTAGAAGTAATGGGTATTTATCGCGGATACACCGGTCTGATTAATGAAGAGATAGAACTTCTTAATCATCGCTCGGTTTCAAATATAATCGGTCGCGGAGGTACAATTCTTAAGACAGGCCGATGTGAAGAATTTAAAACTAAAGAGGGTAGAAAAAAAGCTGCCGATGTATTAAAGAAGAATAATATTGATGGACTAATCATAATCGGCGGAGACGGCACTTATCGCGGAGTCCAAGCATTAGTTTCAGAATTTAGAATCCCTTGTATTGGAGTGCCTGGGACAATCGATAATGATTTATGCGGCACAGATTATACAATCGGCTCAGATACAGCGGTGCATACTGCGCTTGATGCCATTGATAAAATTCGCGATACAGCCACTAGCATGGAAAGGATTTTTGTCGTGGAGGTCATGGGCCGTTCTTCTGGATACATTGCACTAAATGTTGCTATCGGAGGTGGCGCGGAAGATGCATTGCTTCCAGAAAGAAAATTCGATATAGAACAAATTTGCAGTGATATCGTAGAAGGAAACAAGAAGGGAAAAATTAGCTGGATTATTGTTGTTGCCGAAGGCGCAGGAAAAGCTGTTGATATCGCCAAAGCAATAACAGAAAAAACAGATTTAGAGACACGCGAAGTTGTCTTAGGCCATATCCAAAGAGGTGGCGTGCCTACTGCTGATGATAGGATTTTGGCCACTCGCTTAGGTGCTGCAGCAGTGGATTTATTGATGAAGGGAGAATCAGACAAGGCTGTGGGTATTGTTGCTGATAAGCTCAATGTTGTCACCTTTAAAGAGGCCTGCAAAAAAAGAGAATTGGCGTTAGAGGAACTTTACAATTTAATAAAAATCTTAACATAGGTGAGGACATAACTTATGGAGCTAAGAGAGCGACATAAGTTATGCGTCCGAACTTACCCCACACCTTTTATATATTAAAAGGTGCGGGGTTTACTAAAAAATAAATTTGAATACTAAAAAGTTGTGGGGTTTAATTCGCACTTATAAGTTACGTCGTTTTTAAACTCCGTAACTTATGTGCTCATTAAAGAAAGGAGAGATTAGGGCATCATGGGAAGACGCAAGCTTGATACGGACAAGATAGTTTTAGATTTAATTTTAACGCAAGATTTAGCAACAAAGCACAAAATCGGAAAAAAGATTTTTAAAATTGCTTATAAAAACGGCATTTATCCGTCTTCAATAAATGATTTATATTTGGCAAGAGGACGCGGCGAGTGTAGCGGTTTTACAGTTCCGGCAATAAACCTAAGAACATTGACTTATGATTTGGCAAAAGCGATTTTCCGCGTGGCCAAAAAAAATAATACCGCAAACTTCATATTCGAAATCGCAAAAAGTGAAATCGGTTATACTGACCAGCCTCCGATTGAATACGCCGGCGTATGTTTAGCCGCAGCTATGAAGGAAGGTTATAAAGGTCCTGTATTTATTCAAGGAGATCATTTTCAGGTAAAGGCCAAAGCATATAAAGAAAATCCTGAAAAAGAAGTCAACGGCTTAAAAGAATTAATCGAAGAATCCATTCACAGTGGTTTTTATAATATCGATATTGATAGCTCAACACTGGTTGATTTAGACAGAAGAACTACTCTACAGCAACAAGAGGATAATTTTAAAGTTTGTGCTGAGCTGACCACCTTTATCAGGAAATCGCAGCCGCGCGGCATAATGGTATCTGTCGGTGGAGAAATCGGTGAAGTCGGTCATGAAAATAGTAAGCCCGAAGAACTGCATGCCTATATGAAAGGCTACAGAAGAAAGTTAAGAAAAAATTATCAGGGCATTAGTAAGGTTAGCGTCCAGACCGGAACAAGCCACGGCGGAGTTGTTTTAGCTGACGGTTCAATTGCAGAGGTGAAATTGGATTTTGATACATTAAAGACTTTATCTGAAATTGCCAGAAAAGATTATGGAATGGCCGGAGCAGTTCAGCACGGCGCATCAACCTTGCCGGAAGATATGTTTCATAAATTTCCTGAAGTTGAAACTGCAGAAGTTCATCTTGCAACGCAATTTCAGAATATGGTTTATGAAAGCAAGCATTTTCCAACAGAATTAAAGCAGAAGATGTACGCTTATCTTAATGAAAACTTGACTTCTGAGAAAAAAGAAGGCGAGACTGAAGAGCAATTCTTTTACAAGACAAGAAAGAAAGCGCTCGGGCCGTTTAAGAAAGAGATAATGGGTTTATCACAGGAAGTTAGGAACCAAATCGCCAAGGAAGTCGAGGAAAAATTTGATTTTCTGTTTAAGAAATTAAACAATATCAACAACAGAGAATTAATAGATAAAAATATCACCTTAAAGCGCGGAATTATTCGTAAAAAGAAAGCTATTGAAGAAAAAGTACGCGATACAGAAGGGGATGACTAATAGGAATGAAAATGCGTTCAGATGAAGTAAAAAAAGGTATTGAGCGGACGCCGCATCGGGCATTGCTTTATGCTACGGGATTAAAAAAGGGTGATTTTGATAAACCATTTATCGGAATTGCTTCCGCATTTACCGATTTGATCCCGGGACATATAAATATGCGCGAATTAGAGAAATATATTAAGGATGGCATCCGTAAGGCTGGAGGTGTGCCGTTTATTTTTGGAGTTCCGGGAATTTGCGATGGTATAGCAATGGGCCATAGTGGAATGAACTTTTCATTGTCTTCCCGTGAGTTAATCGCTGATGAAATCGAATCCATTTCCCAGGCGCATTGTCTTGACGGATTAGTGCTTCTTACTAACTGTGATAAGATTACTCCTGGAATGATTATGGGTGCTGCTAGAATTAATATCCCGACGATTGTTGTGACAGCAGGCCCGATGCATTCCGGAAAATATAAAGGTAAAAGATTATCGCTTGTGCGTGATACATTTGAGCTCGTAGGAAAATTAAAACAAGGTGAGATTTCACCTGCCGAAGCAAGTAAAATTGAAGCCTGCGCCTGTCCTGGCGCTGGTTCATGCCAGGGTCTGTATACTGCAAACACAATGTCTTGTTTGACTGAGACTCTTGGGTTATCGCTAACAGGTTGTGGCACTGCTTTGGCACTCTCTAAAAAGAAAGAAAAAATCGCATTTGAAAGCGGAAAAAAGATTGTTGAACTTATCCAGAAAAATATCAAGATCCGAAAGATCTTAACCAAGAAAGCAATTGAAAATGCAATTCGTATGGATATGGCTTTAGGTGGCTCAACAAATACAGTTTTGCATCTTACAGCTATTGCCAATGAATGCGGGATCAAAGTTCCGTTAAAGAAATTTGATCAGTTAAGCAAAACTACGCCACATTTGACTGATCTTCGCCCTGGCGGAGATTACTTTATGGAAGATTTAGATAGCGCTGGCGGAATTCCGGCAGTGATAAAGAGATTAAAAATAAAATTAAAAAATAATCCCACAGTAAATGGAAAAACTATCTTTGAGATTGCCAATAAAGCAAAGATTCGTAATAGCGATGTAATAAGACCGTTGAGCAGTCCTGCCCATAAAGAAGGCGGCATTGCGATTCTATACGGAAATTTAGCGCGTCAAGGCGCAGTGGTAAAACAGACTGCAATTGATGAATGTGCTTTGCGGTTTACCGGCTCTGCCTTAGTTTTTGAATCTGAAGAGGCAGCAATGAAGGCGATTACTTCTGGAAAAATCAAAGAAGGCACGGTTGTGGTCATCCGTTACGAAGGCCCCAAAGGCGGACCTGGAATGAGGGAGATGTTATCACCCACATCTGCTATCGCAGGCATGGGTCTATCTAATAGCGTTGCATTAATTACCGACGGAAGATTCTCCGGTGGCACCCGTGGGCCTTGCATAGGACATATTTCTCCGGAAGCAGCCGTTGGCGGAGCAATTGCAGTAATCAGAAACGGAGATTCAATCTCGATTGATATTCCTAAAAGGAAATTGAATTTAAATATCAGCAAAAATGAATTATCAAAAAGATTAACTAGGTTAAAGCCCAGGAGTCCCAGGATAAAAGTTGGCTATTTGGCAAGATATGCTAAAATGGTTCAGTCAGCTTCTCAAGGAGCGATTTTAAGATAGGGGGTGAATAAGATGAAAGAAGTAAATAAAAAAATCTTAAAAAGTACGAAAAATTGTTGCTTATTTTCTGCATTATTAGTTTGGGGTGCTGTGTTTTATGCTTGTAAAGATCAAGGTCGTTTAGTTTTGATGGGGGCGTCTTATATTGGTGGTGGCTGTTTGATTATGGTTTATTCTTTTATTTCGAAGGTACTGAAATCAGAACAGGATCAGGTTTAAGAATAATACCTGTTAATTAAAAAAAGAAAGAGATAATAATGAAAATGACAGGTGCGCAGATTTTTGTGGAAAGTCTAAAAAAGGAAAAAGTGGATGTGATGTTCGGCTATCCTGGCGGATCGGTTCTGCCTATTTTCGATAAGCTCTACGATGCGCCGATTAAATTCATCTTAACGCGTCATGAGCAGGCAGCAGCGCACGCTGCCGACGGATATGCCCGCACAACCGGCAAGGTCGGAGTCTGTGTTGCTACCAGTGGTCCGGGCGCAACGAATTTAACTACAGGTATTGCTAATGCCTATATGGATTCTATCCCGATGGTAGCTTTTACCGGACAGGTAAAGACACATCTAATCGGAAACGACGCATTCCAAGAAGCAGATGTTACTGGGATAACTCGTCCCATAACCAAATATAATTTTTTGGTTAAGGATGTCAAAGATTTAGCCAGGACAATCAAAGAAGCATTCCATATCGCCGGAACCGGAAGGCCAGGTCCGGTTGTTATTGATTTGCCGGTGGATGTGCAACTTAATGAGACGGAATTTAAATATCCTGAAAAAGCAGATATCCGAGGCTACAAGCCGACGCTGACTGGTCATCCAGGACAGATAAAGAAAGCAGCAAAAACAATTTCCGCAAGCAAGAAACCGATTCTGTATGTGGGCGGCGGTGTAATAATTTCCGGCGCTAGCGAAGAATTAAGACAGCTTGCTGAAAAACTTGCAGTTCCAGTAACTACGACATTATTGGGTTTGGGCGCATTTCCTACGGATCATCCTTTAAGTTTAGGAATGTTGGGAATGCATGGAACTGCCTATGCGAATCATGCCACGATGGAATCCGATCTTATAATCGCCGTGGGAGCCCGTTTCGATGACCGCGTAACCGGAAGATTAGATAATTTCGCACCAGATGCTAAAGTAATCCATATCGATTTAGACCCGACCTCAATCAGTAAAAACGTGCACGTGGATATTCCTATCGTAGGAGACGCTAAGGATTCTCTAAAGAAATTAATCAAGTACATAAAAACCAAGCCTGACACGAAAAATTGGCTTAAGAAAATAGAGGGATGGAAAAAGAAATATCCTTTAACTTATAAAAAGGACGATAAATTAAGGCCGCAATATGTTATCGAGCAGATTTATGAAGCAACCAAGGGAGATGCGATTGTCGTGACCGAAGTAGGCCAAAACCAGATGTGGGCTGCGCAGTGGTATAAATATAGTAAGCCAAGGACTTTTCTTTCTTCCGGCGGATTAGGTACAATGGGATATGGTTTTCCTGCTGCAATCGGTGCGAAATTAGGCGCGCCTAAAAAGACAGTTGTTGATATTGCCGGCGACGGATCGATACAGATGAATATCCAAGAATTAGCAACAGCAGTAACTTATAAGATTCCTGTGAAATTAGCGGTTTTAAATAATGGTTATCTGGGGATGGTGCGTCAGTGGCAGGAGCTGTTTTACAAAAAGAGATATTCATATACAACGTTGAATAATCCTGATTTTGTGAAATTAGCCGAAAGTTATGGCGCCGTGGGCATCCGCGTAACCAAAAATAAAGAAGTAAGGCCTGCGATCGAGAAGGCCATTGCTACAGATAACCTAGTTTTGTTAGATTTTCATATCGAGCCGGAGGAAAATGTTTATCCTATGGTTCCGGCGGGCGAAGCCATCAATAGGATGATCGGCGGCATGGCGTAAAAAAGGAAATAAGATGCAGCATACAGTTTCTATTTTAGTTGAAAACAAATTCGGTGTATTAGCAAGAATTTCCGGTCTATTTAGTGCCAGAGGATATAACATTACTTCTTTGGCAGTTGGCGAGACTGATGATCCTTCAATTTCTCGTATGACTATCGTAGTTGATGCGGAAGATGAGAAAATTTTAGAACAGATTATTAAGCAACTACATCGGCTTATCGATACGGTAAGCGTTGTAGATTTGACCAATAAAGATTATCTCGGCCGCGAACTGATATTAGTAAAAGTAGCTTGCAAAAAAGAAGACCGAACGAAAATTAAGAAACTTTTGGAAAAATATCACGCAACAGTTGATGAAAAGAAAGAGAATTCTATTGTTGTTGAAGCATCGTTAGAAGTCGAACAGATAAATGAGTTTCTTAAGGCGTTAAAGCCTTTTGGAATAAAGGAATTAGTCAGAACTGGAAGAATCGCAATAGAAAGGTAAGTGAGGTTGATATGGCAAAAATTTATTATGATAATGATGCGGATTTGGATTTATTAAAGGATAAGACCGTAGCCATAATCGGTTATGGAATTCAAGGTCGCGGCCAGAGCCTGTGTTTGAAAGAAAGCGGCATAAACGTAGTTGTCTCAGAGCTTGAAGGCACGAAAAATTACCAACAGGCAAAGGAAGATGGATTTTCACCCGTTGCCGCAGATGAAGCAGCCAGACTTGCCGATATTATTCAGATTCTGACACAGGATCATGTTCAAGCCAAGGTTTACAAAGAAAGCATAAAGCCGTATTTAAAAAAAGGTAAGGCACTTTGTTTTTCTCATGGATTTAATATCCGTTTTAAACAGATAAAGCCGCCGAAGAAAGTCGATGTATTTATGGTCGCGCCAAAAGGTCCGGGTGCTTTGGTAAGAAAAATGTATGAAGAAGGCAAAGGCGTGCCATCACTAGTTGCGGTATTTCAGGATGCATCAGGAAATGCGCTTAAATTTGCATTAGCTTATGCAAAGGCAATTCGCGCAACTCGCGCAGGCGTGATTGAAACTACGTTTGATGAAGAGACAGAAACTGATCTTTTCGGCGAGCAGGCAGTTCTTTGCGGCGGAGTAACCGAGCTAATCAAAGCAGGATTTGATACTTTGATTGAAGCAGGATATCAACCGGAGATTGCATATTTTGAATGTTTGCACGAACTAAAGCTTATCACAGATTTAATTCAAGAGACAGGAATTTCAGGTATGCGTCGAAGAGTTTCTAACACTGCCTGTTACGGAGATTTAACTCGCGGACCAAAGGTTATTACTGAAAAGACTCGAAAAATTATGAAGAAGATGCTTAAAGATGTTAAATCCGGCAAATTTGCCCGCGAATGGATTAAGGAAAATGAAGCCGGCAGGCCCAATTTTGATAAATTATTAAAGGAAGGCGACGAGCATCAGATAGAAAAGGTAGGAAAGCAGCTTCGCGAAATGATGCCGTGGATGCGTAAGTGAGGAAAAAAATAAGATCCCTCGTCCCATAAAAGCTTATGTTGGGACTCGGGATAAATTCGGTCAAACAACTTATGTTCACTATCGTTCCATAAGTTGTGGCCTCATTTATGATGCCTTGGATGCGCAAATAATATGAGTAAAATAATTATTTTCGATACAACTCTGCGTGACGGAGAACAAGCTCCGGGCGCAAGCCTAAATAAAAAGGAAAAGCTTGAAATCGCTGAAGCGCTTGTCCGCGTTGGCGTTGATGTAATCGAGGCAGGATTTCCTATTTCATCAAAAGGGGATTTTGATTCGGTAAAACAGATCGCTTCAAATATAAAAGGCGCAACTATCTGTGGCCTAGCACGCGCCACGAAAAAAGATATTGATTGCGCTTATCAGGCGATTAGACCATCGAGGTCTGGCCGCATCCACGTATTTCTAGCCACATCCAAAATACATATGAAATATAAATTAAAGAAGGCGGAGGATGAGATTATCCGTCTGACTCGCGAAATGGTCGCATATGCTAGAAAAAAGATTAAGGATATTGAGTTTTCTCCGGAAGATGCATCGCGCACAGATAAGAATTTTCTTTTTAGGGTAGTTGATACTGCAATCAAAGCAGGCGCAACCACGATAAATATTCCTGATACCGTGGGATACGCTGAACCGGGTGAATTTGGCGAATTAATCCACGAATTATTGGAAGTTGTTCCCAGCGTAGATAAGGCGATAATCTCTGTGCATTGTCACAATGATTTGGGACTCGCGGTTGCAAATTCTCTCGCTGCGGTACGAAATGGCGCACGTCAAGTTGAGTGCACCATAAACGGAATCGGTGAGCGCGCAGGAAACGCATCAATGGAAGAAATTGTCATGGCAATTAGAACTAGAAAAGATATCTTTAGCGATGTCTCAACTTCCATAAACACAAAAGAGATTTATAAGACCAGCCGTCTGGTTAGTAAGCTGACCGGTTTTGTGGTCGCGCCGAATAAAGCAATTGTGGGCGGAAATGCATTCAGGCATGAAGCTGGAATCCATCAGGACGGAGTATTAAAGAAGCGCGCAACCTATGAGATTATAAAACCGTCTGATGTTGGATTTACCGGAAAAGGCCTTGTCCTAGGAAAACATTCCGGCCGCCACGCTTTCAAAGACAGATTAAACTCACTTGGCATAAAATTAAAAGAAAAAGAACTCCAGGCTGCCTTTAAACATTTTAAGAACCTGGCTGATAAGAAGAAAACTGTCTACGACGATGACTTGATTTCAATCGTAGAGGATGAATTCAGCAAGGTTACGGAAATCTGGCAACTTTCATCTTTACAAATTGCTAGCGGCACGCACACGGCTCCGTCTGCGACAGTAAAACTAAAGTCAAAAGGAAAATTCTTCGTAAAGTCTTCATCCGGCGACGGTCCGGTCGATGCGCTTTACAAGGCAATCGATAAAATCACAAAAGTCAAAGGCGAGCTTCTGGATTATTCTATCCAATCGGTTACCCGCGGTAAAGACGCACTCGGTGAAGTAAGTATCAAGATTAGGGCCAATAAGCAAGAGGTCATAGGCCGGGGCGCAAGCACTGATATTATTGAGGCATCAGCCAAGGCCTATCTAAACGCCATCAACAAAGTCCTTTCAAAGTCTGCAAACTCCAAATTGTTAAGTTTATAATATGAGTAAAAAGGCTAAGAAAATTTACGGCGTAATCGGATTTCCGGTTAAGCATAGTTTATCTCCTTGTATGCATAATGCTGCGTTTAAGGCGCTGGGAATCGATGCAGAATATAAATTATTTGAAGTAAAGACCGAAGGATTATCAGATTTCCTAAATAATCTAAAGAACGAAGGAATCTTTGGATTAAATGTCACTGTGCCGCACAAGATAAAAGTGAGAGAAATATTAGAAAATAAATTCCCTTATGATAAATATACAGTACAAATGTCTCCAGAGTTGCATTACGTTAAAATATCTGGAGCCATAAATACCGTAAAGAGAGAAGGCGATAAATTAGAATATTGGAATACTGATGCTGCAGGCTTTCTAAAATCTTTAGAGGAAGAATTTGATCCAAAGAATAAAAAGGTTCTTCTTATTGGATGTGGAGGCGCTGGAAGAGCTGTTATTGCCAGTTTGAGCTGGAAAGAGTTAGGAGTTAAAAAAATATATGTAAATGATATCCGAGCAGAAGCTATTAATTCGGCGAAAGAGTATTTTTCGCAAATTTCGGATTATTTCAGAAAATTATTAGAAGATAAATTACAATTCATTTCGACTGAAGAGATACCCCAAATTATAAAAAAATGTGACTTGTTAATCAATGCCACGCCCGTGGGATTAAAAGCTGACGATCCGCTTCCTATAGAAGAAAATCATCTTCATAAGGACTTATTTGTTTATGATTTGATTTATAATCCAGCCGAAACAAAGTTATTAAAACTTGCCAAAAATATTGGAGCCAAGACTGCAAATGGATTAGGCATGCTCACTTATCAAGGCATGGCGTCATTTGAGATTTGGACGAACAAACCCGCGCCAAAAGAGGCGATGGGGAAAGCACTTCTCGAGGCGATTAAGTAGTATAAATAAAAAAACGACAGCGGCCAACGCCGCTAAGGGGAAATGATGATGTTGAGAAAAAGTTTAGGGATACTTTTAATTTTTTTACTCTTTTGTTCTTTAGGCTGCGAAGATACTTCTTCTAATAAACGAAAGTACAATTTAGATGATTCAGCGGTCATATTGCATGAGATCCATTCAAGATCACTTTATGCTCGCCAATTGTATATTGATTTATTCAACAATATATATCGTTCTCCTACGGATATCGAATACGCTATAAATATTCTTAACGAAAAAATTGATGAGTTAGATTCTTTTGTTTGTAGCGGCAAATATGAATGGAGAAGAAGATACGCAGGAAGATACGCGTCTATACAAATGCGAAATATGCTGGGAATTGCGCTGGAAGAAGGATTGGAAAGATTTCATAAAGTTGCACATATGAATGATAAAAAGATGGCAGTTACCCGTTTCTTTTACATTATAAGCGAACATATAGTCTATAACCCTATCATTAGAAGCGCGGTTATTATATTATTAGCGTTGTTGGTTTTTTCTTTCGGATTGTTTAAGTTTTTAGGCTAGCAAATTATATCGTCATTGAAACCCGCGCCAAAAGAGGCAATGGAAAAAGCCTTGCTCGAAGCGCTCAAATAATATATCTGAACACGGCCCAGGGGAAAGGAAAAAGTCAGTGAGAATACTGGAGAGCATATATGTTTGAACAATTAAATTATGTTGTAGCTAAAATTTCAATTCCGCATTTGAATATATTATTTCTTCTGGGAATAGCGCTATTCGGCGGAACCATAGGTGGTCGTTTGTTTCAAAAACTAAAGATTCCTCAAGTGGTAGGGTATATTGCTATAGGAATCCTGATTGGTGAATCGGGGTTAAAAATTGTAAATCAAGATATTATAAATACGTTGCAACCTTTGAGTTATTTTGCTTTGGGATTAATCGGTTTTATGATTGGAGGAGAGTTAAAGAAGGATGTTCTAGTTAAATACGGCAAGCAATTCATAAATATTTTGTTGTTTGAAGGTATTACGGCATTTTTACTAGTTTCAATTTCTGTAGGCTTTATAGGAGGATTATTATTTAAAGATTGGAGGCTTTCTTGGGCTCTCGGTTTATTATTAGGTGCTATTGCGTCAGCTACTGCCCCTGCAGCCACCACAGAGGTTTTGCGGGAATTTAAGACTCGTGGCCCATTAACTAGAACCGTATTAGGTATAGTTGCGCTGGATGACGGATTAGCACTTTTTCTTTTCGCAATAGCTGCTAGTATCGCTGGCAGCCTTACCGGAAATATCCACGAAAGTGTCTTGAGGACTTTTATTAATCCCTTATATGAAATCGGCGGCTCTATCGCAATAGGTGTTATAGCCGGTCTAATTCTCAATAAACTCTTAAAAAAATATTCAGAAGCAGCACGGCTTCTAACGTTTTCAATTGGAATGGTTCTTCTTGCTTCAGGATTATCTATAGCCTTACACATTGATATGTTGCTGACTGCTATGACATTAGGGGTTTTTGTTACTAATCTTGCGCCAAGAAAGAGCAAAGAGTTGTTTAAATTGGTGGAGGGGTTTACACCGCCCATATATGTTCTTTTCTTCGTTTTAGTGGGAGCAAAACTTAATATTAGCCATATAACTTTACCTATAGCTTTATTGGGTTGTGTATATCTTATCGGAAGGACGGCAGGTAAGACGATAGGTGCAAATATTGGTGCACGAATTTCTAAAGCACCAAATTCGGTTAGAAAATATCTTCCTTTATGTCTTTTAAGTCAGGCAGGCGTTGCTATTGGCTTGTCTATCTTGGCCAGTCACTATTTCCCAGGGCCTATTGGAAATGCAATTGTTTTAATTATTACTGCCACAGCTTTTATACTTGAAATGGTTGGGCCCGCTTTTGTTAAACTAGCAGTCACTAAAGCAGGTGAAGTAGGATTAAATATAACAGAAGAAGATGTTGTCCAACAAAGTAGGGTAAGAGACTTTATGGATAAAAATCCCCCCCTGATATATGAGAACATGAGATTAGATGATATTTTAAGAATATTTAGCGAAAATGATAATTTAAATTATCCCGTAGTAAATAAAGAGAAGAAATTAAAAGGCATTATAACTGTTGAAGGTATAAAACAGATGGTCCTTCAAATGGATTTAAGCGGATTAATTTTAGCTCACGATTTGATGGAACCTGTAATAGCTAAGACTTCATCTAGTGTTTCAGCTTCCGAAGCCAGAGAGTTATTGGATAGATATCATATTGAATACTTACCAGTAGTTAAAGAAGACGATAAGCTAGAGGGCTTTATAGAAAAAAAGAAATTTAACATAGTTATATACACCAAAGTTTTAGAATTACAAAAACAAGCAGATTCGTTGGGGTAAATAGACTCCGTAAATTATCTCGTCATTGAAACCCGCGCCAAAAGAGGCAATGGAAAAAGTTATTCACGAGGAACTAAGATTAAGTTGTTTTGAAAAATACCTGACGCTTTGGGTTATAGGTTGCATTGGTTTCGGTATTCTGCTGGGAAAACTCCTTCCCCAGGTAGCCCTCACTTTAGATAAGATATCAATCTACCAGGTGTCAATCCCCATAGCGATATGTCTTTTTTTCATGATGTATCCTATTATGGTGAAGATCGACTTCGCCGAAGTCATAAAAGCAGGCAAGACACCCAAACCGGTTATCCTTACATTAATTATCAATTGGTGCATCAAGCCTTTTACTATGCTGGTTATTGCGAGTCTGTTTTTGGGAGTATTTTTTAAAGGCTGGCTTCCCGGCCTTGAGATTGTCAAAGGGGGCCAGCAGGTAGAATTATACAGGTCTTATATTTCCGGCTGCATTTTATTAGGGATCGCGCCCTGCACTGCAATGGTGCTTATCTGGGGACATCTATCCAAAGGCAACGACGGGCACACCCTTGTTATGGTAGCGATTAATTCACTTACGATGCTATTTCTCTATGCTCCTTTAGGCAGCTGGCTGTTGGGAGTCAATAGAATGCCTATTCCCTGGCAGACGATTGTTTTATCCGTCGTAATCTATGTAGGATTGCCGCTTTTTTTAGGATACCATACGCGGAAATGGATTATTGCCAAGAAAGGTTTTGAATGGTTCCAAGAGCGGTTTCTCCATAATTTGACTCCGGTTTCTATCGCTGCGCTGCTGGTTACGCTTGTTTTATTATTTTCTTTTAAAGGCGAGCTGATTATCAATCAGCCGCAGGTAATTTTTTTAATCGCTGTGCCGCTTTTTATCCAGACTTGCATTATTTTTGCTTTAACCTATGCAATGGCGAAGTGGTTAAAGCTGCCCTATAGAGATGCAGCGCCTTCTGCGCTTATTGGCGCAAGCAATCATTTTGAAGTGGCAATCGCTACTTCTACAATGCTTTTCGGGCTCTCGTCAGGAGCATCCTTGGCTACTGTGGTGGGCGTATTAATCGAGGTACCGGTTATGCTTTTGCTGGTAAGGGTCTGCTTGAGGACTAAACATCTGTTTCGAGCATAATGACGACGCAACTTATGGAATAAAGTGAACATAAGTTGCTGTCGGAATTATCCCCCCTGCTTTCTTGCCCTTAGAAATCGCGAATGCGATTTCAAGGACTGAGTCCCGGAAATGCTTCGCATTTCTCGGGGCGAAAGCAAGAAGGGGGGATCAATTCGCGCAAACGATTTATGTCGTTTCGCTCCATAAATCGTGCGCTCATTGAATTCGGGGAACGGACCGGGAAACATCCTTAAGAACTAAATAATCGAATGTTAGACTTATCCAAAAAAAGACACAGATTAAGGATTATCGTGCCGGCTTATCCGGCATTTAATGTTTATTCTTTTATTGCCAGTAAGACTACGGCCTTAGGTCCGGTATGCGTGGCTAGCGTGGTCAATAAAATGGAGAACTGGGATGTTGAGGTTATTGATGAAAATAATCTTCGTCGATATGGGCCCAAATCTGATTCTGGCGGCGCTGACCACGAATTCTTACAAAACATAAGACCTACAGATGTCGTAGGATTCTACGGCGGACTCACCAGTACTATCCCGCGGCTTTATCAATTAGCCCGGTTTTACAAATCCAAAGGAGCCACAACTATTGCCGGAGGCCAGCATTTCCTCGAAGATAATATTGCCGAAGGCCTAACTTGCGGCATAGATTATCTGGTTATGGGAGAGGCAGAAGAGACCATCAAAGAGCTCCTGGAGGCAATAGAAGGCAAAAAGAATTTGCGCGATGTCAAAGGCATAGCCTATTTAGAGAACGGAAAAATTATCCGTACCTCTGACAGAAACCCAATAACAGATTTTGATAAATTTCCCCTCCCGGATTTTTCCTTAGTGCGCTACGCCAAGATTAAAATTTATCCTGTTGAAAGAATACGAGGTTGCGGTATGGATTGCGAGTTCTGCGCTGTTAAAGGCAAACCCAGATATGCCCCACCTGAACGGTTGCTTGAACTAATGAGTAATCTTTCAGAAACTAAGGATGCCAGACATTTTTTTATCGTTGATGACCTTTTTGGACAACAAAGGGATGAGACAATAAGGTTCTGTAATATGCTTAGGGATTATCAAAAAAGTACTGGTAGAAGACTGGATATAACTGTCCAGATAAGATTGGATAAGGCTAAAGATCCCCAATTACTTTTTGCTATGCGCCAGGCAGGTATTGACTCAGTAGCCATTGGTTTTGAGTCGCCTATCCAAGAAGAATTAGAGGCGATGAACAAACACTTAAGCCCAGAAGACATGATCGCCAATGCAAAGATATTCCATAAATTTAGGTTTTTGGTCCACGGTATGTTTATCTTCGGCTATCCCATGAAAGAAGATGTGAAATTCAGTATGCCGGTAGCCCAGCGTATAAAGCGCTTTAAGGAATTTATCAAAAAAGCCAAGATTGATACAATACAGGTTTTATTGGCAGGGCCGCTTCCCGGGACAAGATTAAGGCAAAGGTTAAAGGAGCAGAACAGGATTTATCCGCTTGATGACGTGGGCTGGCAGTATTACGACGGAAATTTTCCGCTGTTTGAGCCTGATGAGCCCTTAACTGCAGAGCAGATGCAGGATGCGATTAGAAAAATTATGGGTAAGTTTTATCAGTTTAAATATATGTTTATAATCGGTTTACACATTTTATGGTTTCCGGCTTTATTGTTCTTTTTGTATAATATCAAATCAGAGTGGAAGAGATGGTATCAGCCCTGGCGCAATGCCTTGGTTCGTTTTGGCGGATGGATTACTATGAAGAAATGGTCTAGAGCATTTGAAAAAGATCCATTTTCCCAAAGATTACAGTCAGCAAGAAAGCATTTGAAAAAAGCGGGCAAAGGATCTAAAAACGGGACAAAGGAAAAAATATGAAAAGATTGTTTTTATTGATGGCTTTGGGACTGTTTCTCTGCGGAAACACAACTATTTGCTTAGCACAAGATGCAACCACCAAAGCATCTCCCAACTATGATAACATCAAAGTCACCAAAGTAATTAGCGGGGATACGCTTGAACTTGAGAATGGTGAGACAGTAAAATTGATAGGTATAGTTGCGCCTAAGGCTGATACAGAGATGGCTAAAGAGGCAAGAGATTTTATTAAAGAATTAGAAGTCGATGCTAATATAAAGGTGAGGCTCGAGTTCGATGTCCAGAAGCGGGATAAATCCGGAAGGTTATTGGCTTATATCTATTACGAGGTTGACAGGGAGAAAATGCGCGAGGTAGATTATACGCAAGGATTGGGCGATAAATTTTATTTTTTTATAAATGCCACAATCATAGCAGCTGGCTACGCTAAGCCAATAGCCGAGCCGCCCAATACAAAATACGCTGATTTATTTGAGAAGCTGCATCAGGAAGCAAAAGAAAATAATAGAGGTATGTGGAAAAAATAACCAACCCGGGCTAGAAACGCCTTTGGCACCCTGTTTATAATGACGACGCAACTTATGGAACAAAGTGAACATAAGTTGCTGTCGGAATTATCCCCCACCACTTTTATTGTGATGGGGATTACGAAAAGTGGTGGGGGATCAATTCGTCCCGACGTATCGTCGGGACTCATTGAAGGGACACTTCTAGCGGAGGGTTATAGTATAATCAGAGTTATCTTCCGCCGCAGGCGGATCTCCGCCAGAGGCGGATCAGCCTCTGGCTGAAGCCGTAGGCTGAGGACACGGTCCAGGGATAAATTTTATCCGCCTTCGCAGAAAACCACGGGCTTGCCCGTGGGGCTCCATATAAAATTAATCAGGCAAGGAGATTAATAATCGATGTGGTTTTTTGCTCTAGCAGTAATTGATTGTTTATTTTTCCTTTTGCGTGGCATTAGGATATTGCGCGCAAGAATCATTACGCGTGTATTGATTGGGCTATCTTGTTTGTTTGCCGGAATTGTGTTATTTCCCCGTCCAGCGCCAGAAACAGCCATTCAGCTTAGCGCAGCCTCGATTATAATAATCGCGACGTTATATATGCTTTCGGAAATTTTCCTTATAATTTTTTATAAAATCAAGAGGGTATTTCGCAAAAAAGATTTGCCTGTGTCTTTGCCTGAACATCTTATGGAGGTCTGCAGGGCCATGGAGATTTTGGCAGCCAGGCGCGTAGGCGCTTTGATAATTCTTCGCCAGCTTGATATGTTAGAAGGTTATATGGATAAAGGGATTCCTTTTGATGCCCAGATCAATGCCGAGGCTTTAGTTGCACTTTTTTCGCCAGGTTCGCCTATGCATGACGGAGCAGCGCTTATATCTACCGGCCGTATTAAAAGAGTAAAATCAATTATTTCACTTAAGACAAATACAGCGCTTCCTATGGGAATTGGCACTCGTCATCGTTCAGCTGTCGGGATTACGGAAAAAACCGATGCCATTGCATTAGTGGTTTCGGAAGAAAGAGGCGAGATGAGCATTGCCTATCGGGGAAATTTGATAAAAGCAGCTTCCTTAAAACATCTGCAGAGCCTGCTTGCCAGAGCACTTAAAGGAAAAAACCTTCTATTGCAACAGCCAACGCAGAAGCCATAAAAAGGAGCCTGATATGGACGATAAGCAAAAATGGATTTTGGTTGGCGCAATTTGGGTGATTGCGATAATTGTTTTTATTGTGAGAATGGCATAGGATTTAGATTTAAATGATGACGCCACGATTTCGTTACTTTATCCTCACAGTTTTCTTAAGCCTGGGCTTAATTTACGGCTGTTCGCCTTCGGCTGATTCTAATCTTGATTTAACTTCAGAAAGCTATGATGATTTAGGTATAATCGAGCAGGCGTTTAAGAATCATCAGTCAAACCTGTTTGTCTCATCAAGCGGAATCATCAAGTGGATATTAGATGATGATTTAAAGCCGCCGCGACATCAGAGATTTATCGTAAGGCTTGAAAATAACCAGACGCTGTTAGTCTTAAATAATATCGATATCGCGCCCAGAATCGAAGATTTGCGAGTAGGCGATATGATCTATTTCCGCGGTGAATACGTCTGGAATGACAAAGGCGGAATGGTCCACTGGACACACCGTGATCCGTCCGGACGTTCAATCGGCGGCTGGATAAAATATAACGGAAAAATATATAGATAAAAAAATGGATAATGTAATATTAGAAAAGTTTAAGTCAAAAAGAAAATTATGGATTCGATGTCTCTCCGGAGAAGACCGCAATGCAATATTTAAACAGATTTATGAAATGGTTTGGAATGCAGCTGTTTTTAAAGTAATTAACGAGTCGCGTGGAATTATATCATTAAATGCAAAAGGTCAGAGGGAAGTCAATGGGATGCTACACCATTTTATAGACGAATGTTTCTTTGATAGCCAATTTCTCGCTATTCGGCGGTTGACAGATACAGCCTATGAATTAAGACACTCCAAAAAAGGAATTTTTTCTTTAATTTCATTGTTAAAAGATATGAAAAATAATGTATCTTTGATGACTCGTGAGAATCTATTTGCAGTAGAGGGTCTTGAATATGATTACAAAACGATTAGCAATAAGCAATTAGAATATGGTCTTGAACAATCAAAAATAGGAAAAAAGGCTTTTTTTGTTCCTCGCAATTTAGACAGCGAACTGGTGAAATTGCGACATGAAGAAATTGATGAACTGTGTGGAGTAAGTGCCGATCAACGCACTTCTTCTGATGTTATTCGAGTAGAAATTTTTGATTATCTTATGAAAAGGATTGAAGACACATCAGCAAATATTAAACTATACGTGACGAAATATATTGCACATTCTGCTACACCAGATAGCCGAGAATATGATAAAGCAGGCGAAGCATTAATCACCTTAGGTCATTTATGGGATACGCATAAAGTAATATGCCAAGTTGCTAATTTTGTTGATGGTTGTATGATTTCTCGGTCTGGTCATAGTTTTTTACCCGTCCCTCAATTCAACCATTTTGAGTTTATTGATAAGCCATTAGTTTCTTCTTCAAATATTAAAGTTTTGGATGAAGCATGGGGCAAGTTCCAGAAAGAAGCAGATTCATGGGGATCTTGGTGTTTAAAAGATTTTGCCCTAGAATTTAAAAAATAATCAAGACCAGGTCTAGATAAGTATTTGTCAATAAATAAGTTTTGTTAGAAGTGTCCCCAAATTTTTACTACGTACTCACTACGCCTGCCTGTCGGCAGACAGGTAGTTTTTCTGTTACGTAACATGTTACGTAACAAGGTTATTTTATCGACGAGGTTTTAATAGAGGATATATATGAGGTTTATGTAACTACGTACCCACTACGTAGTTTTTTTGTTAGGCAGTAGGGCAAATTTGACCACGTGGTCAAATTTGTCATCCGCTGTCAAAATTGCCAAATGTGTCGACGTCGGCAATATTGCACACGTATGCAATATTAGTCAATTGTCGCCTCGTGGCGACAATTGAGATTTCGGACTTGAGGCCGCAATTGCCCACATAAAATCTTCTTCAAAACAAAAAATATTCTGTAATCTTTTAAATCCTGCCTCTTTCTGCTATAATAATTAAAAATCGAGTGTTTTTTTAGATTACCTATTAATTTATAAGGAATGAAAAATTGATTTCTATAAACAATTTGTCCAAAATCTACGGCTTTCAGACTCTGTTTGAAGATGTGTCTTTGAAGATCAACCGGGGAGAGAAGATTGGCCTGGTCGGGCCAAATGGCAGCGGCAAGACCACTCTGTTTTCCTTTATCTTAGGAGAGATAAGCCCGTCAAGCGGAAGCGTCCAAGTTTTAAGAGATATTAGTATTGGCCATCTTCCTCAAGAATCGGGTTTTAAATCGCTGCATACGGTTTTAGAGGAATTGACCCGCGGCGACAAGCGCATCGCCGAGCTAATCCGGGAAAAAGAAGAATTGGAAGAAAAAAATGAAGCCGGCTCAATGCGTTACGGAGACATCCTGCATAATTTAGAGTCGCTGGGTTTTTTCGAAATAGAACACAAGGCCAAAAAGATTTTAATGGGATTAGGCTTTAAGCTGACAGACTTCGATCGCCCGATACAGCATTTAAGCGGCGGTTGGCAGATGCGCACATTATTGGCAAAATTGCTCACCTTCCATTATGATATTCTGCTTTTGGATGAGCCGACGAATTTCCTGGATTTAAACGCGGCATTGTGGCTTAAGGATTATCTGGTCAAATTCAAGGGGACCTTTGTGATGATTTCCCACGATAAGGCTTTTTTGACTGAAGTCACCAACCAGACCTTAGTTTTAGAAAATGGCCAGATACACAAGGTATCCGGCGATTATAAACATTACGAGCAGATTAAGGAAGAAAAACGTATTTATCTGTTGAAGCAGTATAAGGAGCAGGTAAAGAAGCGCGAACAGCTTGTGCAATTTTGTCAGCGTTTTCACGCCCAGCCGAATAAGGCGGCGCAGGTGCGCGCCAAGAAAAGGATGCTGGAGAAGATGGAGGCTGATGAGATCAAGGTGCCGGATAGCTACCGGGTAAGTATCAAGAAATTTCATTTTCCTCCCACAAAAAGAAGCGGTTATACAGTCATAACTTTTGATAAGGTCTCTAAGTCATATCCCGGAGTTGAAGTTTACAAGGATTTGGATTTTGAAATTACCCAAGGCAAAAAAGCAGTTTTAGTGGGAGAAAATGGCGCCGGCAAGTCCACTCTCTTAAAACTGCTTGCCGGCGCCCTTGAAATAGACAGCGGCAAGCGAACGCTGGGCCCCAATGTCAAAATCGGATATTTTTCACAAACACGTATGGATGTGCTTAATGAAAACAGAACTGTTTTGGAGGAAGCCTATTCGGCAGCCAGCGGATTTAAGGTTGAGGAGACAGTTCGCACTATTTTGGCAGCTTTCTTTTTTACCGGAGATGACGTGGATAAAAAGGTCAAGGTTTTAAGCGGCGGAGAAAAAAGCCGGCTGATTCTGGCAAAACTCCTTATTAATCCGCCCAATTTCCTTTTGCTTGATGAGCCGACTACGCATCTGGATGTTGACGCGGTGGATGCGCTGGTCAGGGCACTGGAATTTTATGACGGCACGCTGGTTTTTATCAGCCACGATATTTATTTTGTGCGTTCTCTGTCTAATTGTTCTTTAGAGGTCAAAGACGGCAGTATCAGGGAATTTCCCGGTAATTTTGATTACTATTTGGAAAATAGAGATAAAATCCAAGGCCTAATAGGAAAGCCAGAAATCAAGGAAGAGAAAAACCAAGAGCAAGTAGATTTAAAAAAAGCCCAAGCTGAAAAAATCGAAAAGGAAAAAGAAAGACGGCGTAAAGAAGAAAAGAAGCAGCGCAAGGCATTCAACGCATCTTTAGGCAATAAGATTAGTAAGCTGAAAAGAAAAAAAGAAACACTTTTAGTTGAAAGCGCGGTGAGAAAGCGAGCAATTGCTAATCCGCACAAGTATCGCGATGAAGAAATGATTAAAGGATATGAATTGCGCCTCCAAGAAATAGAGAAAGAGATTAAGGAAATTGATCTCAAGATAGAGGATTTGCTGAAGAAGTTGATTGTATAATAGGTAGCAGTCAGTAGGTAGAATGCAGGGATATTAAAGGCCGAAAATTTCGGTCTTTTTTTTCAAATCAAACAGATTCTCTGCTATAATAATCATGTAAAATTGAAAATTTTTTAAAACTAAAGCGAAAGATTGTATGGATGTAACTTTAATTGTTGCTATAGTTGCGCTTCTTGGCACTGGCGCCTTTTTTTATGTTTACATTTCTGATGACAGCTCAAAGCCAAAGCCCAGGAAAAAGCTAAGAAAGACCTTAGCTCAACAACTGGGTCCGGCTCCGGATACCGAAGAGCACGATGTGAATAAACTTCAGGGCCAGATCAAGTCTTTAAGAAATCAACTTGAGAAAATAAACGCCGATTATATGGCTTTGAGTAAAACCGCTAACGGCGCCAAGGCAAGAGAAACAGAATTACAAGAAGAATTAAAAAAGCGCGATGCGTGGCTTAAAAAATCAGATGATATCGCCAAAAAGGCGAGTGAGCAGAGCAATAAATTCGAAGCCGAATTCCACAAGAAAGAGCAGGAAATCTCAAAACAATTCACCAAAAACGTCGAACTCTCCAAGGAATTAAAAAAAGTAACCGCAGAACTGCATTCACAGAATAAGAAAAACAAGAAACTTTCCGAAGAGACTTTGAGCCTTAAGGCACAAATCGATAAATATATCGAGGAATTAAAGCTGCGACAGACGGATAAAAGAGACGATGCCGCGACAATTGCCAAATTAAAAAAGGCAAGAGAGGAAAGCGGCTGGGTGTCAAAAGATTTCCACGATAAGCTGAAGGTAAAATTCGAGGAACTGCAGGCAGATTATGAGTATATTAAGGAACAGTTTGAGATAAAGAGGAATCAACTCGAGCAAAAAGAAGCAAAGCTTAAGGAAATCGAGCGAGTACCGCAAGCGCCGGCGCAAGCGCCAGCACAAGCAAGCCCGCAGGTAGCAGAGCAAGCGCCTGCTGTTGAAGAGCAGGCACCGGCTCCGGCTGAACCTGAGCCTGAAGTTGTCCAAGTGCCTGCAGAAGTGCCGCAGGAAAAACCAGCAGAGCCAGAGCAGCCTGCAGTTATCGAAGAGGAGCAACCTCTCCTTGAGCCAGAGAAAAAACCAGCGCCTCCCCCAAAGCCTCAAGAGCCAGCTCCTCCTTTGCCAATCGATTTAAAAAGTATCAGGAATATCGGCATAATGGCGCACATCGATGCAGGAAAGACTACGCTTACAGAAAGAATTCTATTTTATACCGGACGCTCGCATAAAATCGGCGAGGTCCACGACGGCGAAGCCAAGATGGACTGGATGAAGCAGGAGCAGGAACGCGGCGTCACCATTACCGCAGCTGCCACGACCTGCCAGTGGGATAAGCACAGGATAACCATTATCGATACTCCCGGACACGTTGATTTTACTGTGGAGGTTGAACGCAGCCTGCGCGTATTAGACGGTGCGGTTGCGGTTTTTTGCGCTGTGGGTGGAGTTGAGTCACAATCAGAGACTGTCTGGCAACAGTCAGATAAATATAAGGTGCCGAAAATCGCATTCATCAATAAGATGGATAGAATCGGCGCAGATTTTTTTGCTGTAATGAAAGATATCGAAGAAAAATTCCAGGCAAATGTCGTTCCGTTAGAAATTCCTATCGGAGCAGAGGATAAATTCCGCGGAGTAATCGATCTTCTGGAAATGAAGGCATATCTTTACGATGAAGAATCTCAGGGCAAGGAGTTAAAGACCGAAGAGGTTCCTCAAGAGCTCAAGGAAGTAGCTGAAAAATATCATCATATTATGATCGAGAAGGTCGCCACACTTGATGAAGCCATTATGAAAAAATTCTTAGAAAGCAAAGATGCAATTTCCAAAGAAGAACTTATTCCTGCAATCAGGCGTGGGACAATCGCAAATAAAATGGTGCCTTTGCTCTGCGGCGCTGCGCTTAAGAATAAGGGTGTGCAGAATCTGCTTGATGCGGTTGTGCGTTATCTACCGTCGCCAGCAGATTTAGCGGCTATTGTTGTGCATAGTCCTGATGATCCCGAAACCGATATCGAATTAACTGCTGACCACAAACAGACCTTTGCCGGTTTTGCCTTTAAGGTGCAGGCTGACCAGCATATGGGAAAATTGATCTTTATAAGGATATATTCGGGGTATCTTCGTAACGGCACATATGTGCTCAATACCAGGAAAAATAAAAAGGAAAGAGTCAGTAGAATCTTCCGTATGCATGCAAACGAACGAGAGGCAGTGGAAATTGCATTTGCCGGAGACATCGTGGCATTAATTGGATTGGATTATACAATCACCGGAGATACTCTTTGTTCGATGGAAAATCCGGTTGTTTTGGAAGCAATAGAATTTCCTATGCCGGTCGTATCGATTAGCATTGCGCCGAAAAGCCGCTCAGAGCAGGATAAGCTCGGCAAGGGGCTGGCAAAGCTTGTGGAGGAAGATCCTACATTTCTCGTGAAGACCGACGAAGATACCAAGGAGACTATAATTACAGGAATGGGCGAGCTTCATCTTGAAATTATTGTCGACAGATTAAAAAACGAATTTGATGTGTTGCCGCAAGTAAGCCAGCCAAAGGTTGCTTACAAAGAGACAATCTTAAAGTCAGCCACGGAGGAATATAAACACGTTAAGCAATCGGGCGGTCGAGGCCAATACGGACATGTAATCTTTGAGATGTCGCCGGCAGAGCGCGGAGCGGATTTAGAATTCATCGATAGTATTAGAGGAGGAGCGATTCCCAAAACATTTATCCCGTCAGTAGAGAAAGGTATCCGAGAGCAAATGCAGCGCGGTGTTCTTGCCGGATATCCTGTAACTGATGTAAAAGTCAATCTTATTGACGGATCTTTCCACGAAGTAGACTCTTCTGATATCGCATTTAAGATGGCGGCAATGGGTGGGTTTAGAGCGGGTTTTATGAAATGTTCACCGGTGCTCTTGGAGCCCTCTATGGCGCTTGAGATTATGGTGCCTGAGGAATATGCCAGCAATATTTCTGGTTATGTCTTTTCCCACAGAGGCAAGGTCATGAATATGGATACAAAAGGAAAACAGAAGTTTATTCTGGCTGAGGCGCCGCTGGCGGAGATGTTCGGTTATACATCGGCGTTTCGTTCGCTTACTAGCGGCCACGTACATGCATCGATGCGTTTTGATAAGTATACACAGGTGCCTGCAGAGATTACAGCAAAGATTATTGAGGAAAAACAAAAGGAAAAAGAGAAGGCGAAATAAAACTCTTGTGAAACCCGCCGAAGCGTGATAAAATTCTTTTAATATTTCGGTAAAGGTTAAGTTATTAGTTATGGGAGTTAGTTTTGAGTTGTGAGTCGGGTAATGAGTTATGGGGGTGAGTGAAAACTCATAACTAACAACACACAACTCGACCCAAAACTCACAACACACCCTCAATACGAAAAATATGTTAACTACTCTACTCAAAACATTCATATTCATCCTCGGTTTAGTAGTGGGAAGCTTCCTGAATGTGTGTATTTACAGGATGTCGAGGGAGATCTCTATCAGAAAGCCGAATCGTTCGTTTTGTCCGCACTGTAAAAAGACAATTCCCTGGTATGATAATATTCCGGTTGTGAGTTTTATCCTGCTAAAAGCAAGATGTAGGTTCTGCAGCGGAAAAATCTCCTGGCAGTATCCGGTTGTTGAGCTAATTACCGGGATAATGTTTGTTATCCTTTATAATTATTTTGGTCTAAGCTGGGCATTATTGGTTTATGGGATATTTATCGCAGGGCTAATCATCTCTACATTTACTGATATTGAAGAGCGGATTATCCCGGATGAGATAAGCTTAGGTGGCATAGTTGTGGGACTGATTCTAAGCGTTATATTTCCGTTTATGCATAAGGCGCCGACGATGATGGTATCAGGGTATCGCTCAATCTTAGGGATTATCATCGGCGGCGGGATTTTGTATTTATTTGCGATTATCGGAGATATTTTATTCTTTAAAATCGGTGATTTTATCAGTCAGAAATTATTCAAAAAAGAGATTTATCTTAAAAAACAATTCAAAGAAGGCGAAGAACCATCCACAATGGGTGGAGGAGATATAAAGCTTTTAGCAATGATCGGCGCATTTTTAGGCTGGCAGCAGGCTCTGGTGACTTTATTTTTATCCTGTATTTTAGCCGCAATTACAGGTATAATAATAAAGATTAAGACAAAGGGGAGCTTAATCGCCTTTGGCCCGTTTATCGTGGTAGCGGCGATTATAAGCTTGTTTTTCGGAGAAGAATTAATATATTTCTTCACACGAGCATTTTATTTTTAAATGGAGGTAATAGATGTTAAGATTCTTATCTGCAGGTGAATCGCACGGAAGATCCTTGGTTGCGATTTTACAAGGTGTTCCAGCGGGCCTGCGCATTGACAAAAAGGTCATTGATAAGGAATTAGCCAGAAGGCAATCCGGATTTGGCCGCGGCAAGCGCATGAAGATAGAAAAGGATAAAGTTGAAATTTTATCCGGTCTGATTAAGCAAAAGACTATCGGAAGCCCGATTTGCTTAAAAATCGATAATCGCGATTTCAGTATTGATAGACTTGCGGCTATTAGCGCACCTCGTCCGGGACATGCGGATTTAGCCGGCACATTAAAATACGGATTTAACAATATCCGTTGCGTATTAGAACGGGCATCAGCGCGCGAGACAGCAATCAGAGTTGCAGCCGGCGCGGTGTGTAAGATCCTACTTGGCAATTTCAAGATAAAAATCCAAAGTAAACTCTTATCTGTTGGCGCAGAAGTATTGCCAGCTAATATAAAGCAAGAAATCAGAGATGCTCGTCGGGAAAATGATACGCTCGGCGGAGTATTTGAGGTCGTGGCAAAAGGCGTTCCTGTTGGCTTAGGAAGTTATGCTCAAGCAGATATGCGGCTAGACGGCCGATTAGCTCAAGCGATTATGTCAATTCCAGGTATAAAGGCAGTGGAATTCGGACTGGGAAGCAGTTTTGCTTTCTTAAGAGGCTCAGAGGTCCATGATGAGATCTTTTATTCCAAGAAAAAAGGATTTTACAGGAAATCAAACAATGCCGGCGGCATTGAAGGCGGATTGAGCAATGGCGAGCCGATAATTATTCGGGCTTACATGAAGCCAATATCAAGCTTACCGGTTCCGCTGACTTCAGTAAATATTAATTCCAGAAAGCCGACCAAGGCAACTGTGCAGCGGGCAGATACATCTGCGGTTATGGCTGCAGGCGTGATCGCCGAAGGTGCGGTTGCGATTGTCCTGGCTGATGCTTTCTTGGAGAAATTCGGCTCAGATAGCCTGAATCAGATAAGGATGAGCTATCAAGCCTATTTAAAGTCGATTTAAACAGAAAATATTGATTATAGGCCCGGCCAGCTATGCAATATATAGCTGGCCGGGCTGTTTCTTTGGGGGTTGCGTAAAGGTTTGACACAGCAGATTTTATGTGATAGAATTTCACTTACGTCAAAAACCCCTTGATTTGATTAAAGTTATGCAAATGAAGAAAAATATAGCTTTGGTGGGATTTATGGGCGCGGGAAAGACCGTTGTGGGTAAAGAACTGTCTAAGCGGCTGGGTATGCGCTTTGTTGATTCGGATGATATTATCGTTGAAAGAGAACACCAGCCGATTACGGATATCTTTGCCAAAAGCGGCGAAGTCTATTTCCGCAAAATAGAAAAAGAGGTCATTAAAGATCTCTGTAGCAAAGACGGACTGGTGATTGCCTGCGGCGGTGGAGTTGTGCTGGATAAAGAAAATATGTCGAATCTGAGCAAAAATGGAGTAATTATCTATCTTCATGCAACGCCGAATGTAATTTTTCAGCGTACCAAAAGCTACAAGCATCGTCCGCTTTTAAATGTAAAAGATCCTAAAAAAGAAATCGAGAAGATATTAGAATCTCGCATGCAATTTTATAATCAGGCGGATTTTACTATTGATACATCGGAAATGGAAGTTGAAGATGTAGTTGATAACGTTCTAGAGATTATAAAGAAATGACAGAAAAAGAATCACTTTTACTTTTAAATACTATCTCGGGAATCGGAAGCATAAAATTAAAACGATTGTTGGATAAATTTGGTACAGCTGGCGAAATCCTTTCCGCTTCAAAATCACAATTAAAAGATATTGATGGAATTTCTGAAAAAATCACTAATGAGATTTCAAAGGCTTCTAAAGATCAATTAGAAGAAGAATTATCTTTAGCTAAAAAACACGGAGTTCAAATCCTGACTATTAATGATAAGGGATATCCTGTGAGATTAAAAGAAATTTCTGATCCGCCAGTAGTTTTATACGTTAAAGGAAAAGTTTTACCGCAGGATGAGATGTCAATTGCGATTGTTGGTTCGCGACGCGCTTCATATTACGGATTATCCACTGCAGAAAAATTTAGCCAGGAATTATCCGGATTAGGAATTACAGTTGTATCCGGAATGGCGCGGGGCATAGATTCAAGCGCGCATCGAGGCGCATTAAAATCAAAATCAAGGACAATTGCGGTTTTAGGAAGCGGGCTCGCGGAGATTTATCCACCGGAAAATAAAAAATTATTTGATGAGATTTCTAAAAACGGCGCAGTGATTTCAGAATTTCCTATGAAGGCAAAACCCTTAGCGCATAATTTTCCCCGCAGAAACAGAATCATCAGCGGCCTATCTTTAGGCGTGATTGTAGTTGAAGCTGCGAAAAACAGCGGCGCTTTGATTACAGCGGATTTTGCTTTGGAACAGGGAAGAGAAGTTTTCGCAATTCCGGGAAAAGTAGATTCCATAACATCATTTGGTACAAACAGATTAATTAAGCAAGGCGCGAAGCTTGTCAATTGCGTTGAAGATATAATCGAGGAATTAAAACCGCAACTTGAGATTCATCTGAAAGAGATTAAAAGAGACGAAACTAAACAAGAGTCGAATTTGCATTTATCAAAAACAGAATCTCAGCTTTATGATATTATAACTTCCGCTCCGAAACATATCGACGAAATTGTCGCAGAAAGCGGATTTAATATTAATTCTGTTTTATCGCTTCTGGTCCAGATGGAGATGAAGCATGTGATAAAACAATTACCAGGAAAATTATTCGTGAGGCAAAATGGCTAAAAAAGCGCAATCATTGATTATTGTTGAGTCACCGGCAAAGGCAAGGACGATTAATAAAATTGTGGGAAATGATTACGTAGTTGAATCGTCAATGGGCCATGTGGTTGATCTTCCCAAAAGGTCAATGGGCGTGGATATTGAGGCGAATTTCAAGCCGAATTTTATTGTTATTCAGAATAAACGAAAAATATTAAGCCATCTTAAAAAAGTTGCCAAGGGTAAAAAGAGCATTTATATCGCCACCGACCCTGATAGGGAAGGCGAGGCAATCGGCTGGCACATAAAAAATAAAATCGGCGGAAAGCAAGAATTCTTGCGTGTGACTTTTCATGAAATCACCAAAGAAGCAATTCAAGATGCGTTTAAGCATCCGGGTGAAATCGATATAAATAAGGTTAATGCCCAGGCAACGCGAAGAGTCTTAGATAGACTGGTGGGATATCAATTAAGTCCTCTTTTGTGGAAAAAAGTAGGTTCGGGCCTAAGTGCTGGAAGAGTCCAATCCGTTGCGCTGCGTATAATCGTAGACAGAGAAAAAGAGATTAAGAATTTCATCCCGCAGGAATATTGGTCAATTAATGCAGAATTAAAAAGTGAGGCTGATAAATCAGGAAAACATTTTATCGCGCAATTAGATAAGAAAGACAATAAAAAGATTGAGATTCTCAACGAAGCTCTAGCTAAAAAAATTATTGATGATCTTAAAAACGAGCATTTTATCGTCTCAGATATCAGCAAGAGCAAAAAGAAAAGAAATCCTTTTGCGCCGTTTACCACAAGTACGCTGCAGCAGGATGCATTTAACAAATTAGGTTTTACCGCAAATAGGACCATGATGTTTGCCCAGCAGTTATACGAAGGTATTGAGCTGGGTAAAAAAGGCCCTGTGGGTTTAATCACTTATATGCGTACTGATTCCGTAAAGGTTGCAAAATCAGCCATCGAGCAGGTTCGAGGCTATATCTCCAAAAACTTCGGAGATAAATATCTTCCGGCAAAACCTAATCTTTATAAATCAAAGAAATCCGCTCAAGAAGCGCACGAGGCAATCCGCCCCACAATCGTCAGTAATAAACCCGAGGCAATAAGAAAATATTTAACGGAAGAGCAATACAAGCTTTATTCTTTGATCTGGAGGAGATTTGTTGCCAGCCAAATTAATCCTGCACAGTTTTTGCTTACGTCCGTGCAGATTACCGCAGGAAGATATAATTTTAAGTCAACAGGTTCAAAATTAACCTTTGATGGTTTCTTAAGAGTCTATAACGTAGAGCAGGAACAAGAAATTAAATATTTTCCGGAATTAAATGTCGAAGAGATATTGAACCTGGTTAAACTCATTCCCAATCAGCATTTTACCAAGCCGCCGCCAAGGTATTCTGATGCATCTTTAGTTAAGGCATTGGAAGAAGATGGAATCGGACGGCCCAGCACATACGCGCCGATTATCCAGACGCTCGTTTATAGAAATTACGTCCACAGAGACAGGGGCTATTTTATTCCGGCAGAGTTGGGTTTTTTAATTACTGATATGCTGGTTAAATATTTCCCAAAAATAATGGATGAAGGTTTTACCGCAAAGATAGAAGAGTATCTTGACGAGATTGAAGAAGGAAAATTAAGGCGCTTGACAGTCATCAACGATTTTTATAAGCCATTTAAGAAAGCCTTACAGCATGCCCAGGATACGATTAAGAAAACCCAGATTTTCGTGGATGAAGTTTGTCCTGAATGCGGCAAGCAAATGGTAATCAAATGGGGCAGGCGGGGAAGATTTTTGAGTTGTTCAGGATTTCCTGATTGTAGATTCTCAAAGTCGTTTCCGACGGGAGTTATGTGTCCAAATGAAGGCTGCGGCGGAGAATTGGTTGAGAGGCGTTCGAAAGGCGGAAAGAGATTTTACGGCTGCAGCAATTTCCCCAAATGTACCTATACAGCTTCCAGGCTCAAACAACCACCTAAAGAGCAAAAGACAAATAATAATTTATAATGAAACGCTACATCGATAAATTTATTTCTTATTTAGAGATTGAGAAAAATTCCTCAAACTATACGATAGTGAATTATAAACACGATTTAGAGGAATTCGGCGTTTTCCTAAAAGAAACGCCCCTGGAGAATGTCGAATACTTAACTTTACGAAAATATCTTGCCCATCTAAAATCAAAAAATCTTAAAAGCCGGACATTAGCCAGAAAAATATCCTGTTTAAGAACATTTTTCAGGTTTCTTTGTCGAGAAGGCTATCTTAAATCAAATCCAACCTTGCTTTTATTAACTCCCAAATTAGATAAACGGCTTCCAGAATTCTTAACCGAAGAAGAGATGTTAAAACTTCTTAATGCGCCGCCAAGAGATAAGCAATCCGGATTAAGGGATAGAGCGATTTTAGAGACGCTTTACAGTACTGGAATGAGAATCGGCGAACTGGTTGGCTTGGATATCGAAGACATTGATTTTATTTCCGGAGTGGTAAAGGTCAGGGGTAAAGGTAAGAAAGAAAGGCTTCTGCCGATTGGAGAGAAGGCATTATCAGCACTGAGAGAATATGTTGATAAGAGAAAAAAGCAAAAAAAAGAATTATTATTAAATAAAAATGGAACTAGGCTAAGCGATCGCGGCGTAAGGGATATTATGGAGAAATATATTCGCATCACTAGTTTAAAAGAAAATATCTCGCCGCATACCTTAAGGCATTCTTTCGCAACGCATTTGCTTAATCACGGAGCTGATTTAAGATCGGTTCAAGAATTACTTGGGCACGCCAATCTTTCCAGCACGCAAATTTATACACATCTATCCACGGAAAGGTTAAAGAATATTTACGATAAAGCACATCCTCGTGCTTGATGATTAAAAAATTAGAAATATGACTTTAATTTACGACATTATTTTTATCATATTACATCTTATTTATTTCCCGATTTTTCTTTTTAAGCGGAAGCTCCACAAAGGTTTCTTATCGCGTCTGGGCTTTCTTCCTAAAGAATTGACTAAGCTAAAAGATAAAGATTATATCTGGATTCATGCGGTAAGCGTGGGAGAGGCATTGGTAGTATCGAAATTACTCGATGTTTTACGAAAACAACTTCCCGATAAAAAACTTTTGATCTCAACGGTTACTCCTACTGGAAATAAAATCGCCCGATCATTGATAAAAAACCAAGACATAGTTATCTATTTTCCCTTAGACTTAAGTCTTATCGTAAGAAAGTTTGTCAATAGGATTAATCCTTGCGTTTTTGTTACTGCCGAGACTGAAATCTGGCCTAACATTATCAATTATCTGCATAAAAGAAGAATCCCGATAATTATAATAAACGGCAGGATCTCTAAGCGCTCTTTTAAAGGCTACAGAAAAATTAGATATTTCTTGAAAGGCATTTTAAACAAAATTTCACTTTTCTGTATGCAGACGTTAGATGACGCAGAAAAGATTATCTATCTGGGTGCGGATAAGGATAAGGTGAAGGTCATTGGTAATTTGAAATTTGATGAGACGTTTCCCAGCCATAGTTATCAGACTACCGATTTGGGTCTTAAAAAAGATGATCGTCTTTTGATTGCGGGTAGTACGCATTCTAACGAAGAGGAAATTATTATCAGGGTTTATAAGAATATCTTAAGAGATTATCCGCGCTTGAAATTGATGATAGCACCCAGACATATAGATAGGGTAAACAGCATAATCGAGCTAATCAAAGCTAATAATTTTAAGGTTATTAAGTTCTCAAAAGTAAAAAATGAGCAGTTAAATCTAACGGCATATTCGAATTATATTTTTCTAGTTGATACCATCGGAGATCTAAAGACTTTGTATAATTTAGCGACAATAGTCTTTGTGGGTGGAAGCTTAGTGAATAAAGGCGGTCACAATATTATTGAGCCGGGATATTTCGGAAAACCAATTATCTTCGGGCCAAATATGAGTAATTTTCAGGATATGACAGACACATTTTTAAGCAGAAAAGCCGCTATACAAGTAAAAGATGAGCAGGGCTTACAAAAAAACATAAAAATGCTGTTTGATAATAACGTAAGAACGCAAACTATAAGTAAAAACGCCAAGGAAGTAGTCGAAGAAAACAGAGGCGCTACAGAAAGAACAGTAAATTTATTAAAAGAAATCCTAAAGTTTTAATGCAAGAATATCTTTACAATTTAGCAACAGATAGAATTAACGGAATAATACCTTCCGTATTGAAATTTTTCTTTCTTTTGTTTTCCTTTTTCTATGAACTTGTAGTTAGGTCGATTATTTTTTTATATAAAGTAAGGATTTTCAAAAAACATTACCTCGAGTGTAAGGTTATTAGCGTAGGCAATATTACTCTTGGAGGTACCGGCAAAACGCCGCTTGTCGAGACAATAGCTAAGCGCTTAGCTGAAAAAGGCGTAAAAGTAGCTATTTTAACCCGAGGATATAAAAGAGAGCTTTCCAAGGAGGGAAAATCAGATGAAGCTTCTATGTTATCAGAGCATCTTTCTGGTGTTCCTGTCTTGGTCGGTCGCGATCGTATAAAAAATGCAAGAAAGGCAATCCAGGATCATAACACAGAAGTAATTTTGCTTGATGATGGTTTTCAACAGTGGCGGATTCATAAAGATTTGGAAATCGTGACTATCGATTCTACAAATCCTTTTGGCAACAGAAAATTAATCCCTCGGGGTATCTTAAGAGAGCCTCTTTCTTCTCTAAGGAGAGTGGATGTGATAGTCGCAACTAAAACAGATTTCGGTTCGGATAATTTAGTAAAGATTAAATTCTTATCAGAACAGATAAATTCTAGGTCTTTGCTTGTTGAGACGGTGCATCATCCTTTATCGCTGATCAGGGCAGGAAACAAGGAAGAAGTAAATGTATCCGGACTTATGAATAGAAATGTCTGCTTATTGGCGAGTATTGGAGATCCTATAACTTTTGAAAATACAGTTCTTAAATTAGGGCTTAAACCTACTCTTCGATTTTATTTTCAAGACCATTATCAATATAAACAAGATGATATAAAAAAAATAATACGGGTCTGTAGCGAAAATAAAATAAACACAATAATTACTACCGAGAAAGACGTACCTAGAATAAATGAGTTTAACCCGAGCTTTGCAGAGGGCATTTCTCTGCTTGCCTTACGAATAGGAATTAAGTTTACAAAAAATGAAAAAACATTTTTTGAAAGATTATCTTCTGTTTGCAACTGCTAAAGCACTTGGTTGGTTTTTTAGGGCTTTGCCGGTCGGGTTCGCCCTGTATTTAGGCAAGGTTATAGGCACCTTTGGCTATTATTTGGATAAAAAACACAAAAATGTAATTTATACAAATATTAAGATCGCTTTCGGCCAATCTAAAAGTTTTAACGAGATAAAAAAAATTACTAAAAAATCATTCCAGAATTTCTGCCAGCATGTTGTTGAGGTTTTGTGCCTGCCGAAGATCTCTTATGGTTATACCGAAAAATATGTTAAGTTTGAAAACAAAGATGTGATTTTAGATCCAATAAACAAAAAACAAGCGATGATCTTATCCAGTATGCATTTTGGAAGCTGGGAATTATCTTTTGTTTTATGCGATAAATTAGGTCCGCCATTTAGGATTGTAGCTAGAGAACATGAAAAGTATGTTCTTACCGATAGGTTACTTAGCTCCTATCGACAAATGCGGCCAGGCAGTGTCCTTTATAGAGGGGATAATCCTAGGGAAATGATTAGAATTATAAAGAATAAAGAATTATTAGGTTTGGTTCTTGACCAGGGAGGCAGAGAAGGACAATTAACAAAATTCTTCGGCAAAAATGCTTCTTTTCCCACCGGCGCCCTAAGGCTAGCTTTAAAATTTGATGTTCCCGTTGTAGTTTCATTTATAATTCGTCTGAGGGGGCCGTTTCATAAAATTATTCTTAAGAAATTAGATTTGAAAAAAACTGGCGATATCGAAAGAGATATAGATACTAATCTTAAGAAAGTCACAAGATTAGGCGAAGAAATGATCCGTCAATATCCAGACCAATACATGTGGCTTTATAAGATCTGGAAATATACCGATGAAAGAAAAATTGTTATTTTAAATGATGGTAAAATTGGTCATTTACGACAGAGCCAGGCTGTTACTAAAATCTTAGTCAAAGAATTAGGACAGCGTAATTTAAAATCTCAAGTAGAGATATTGGACGTCAAATTCAAAAATAGATTTTCTAAAGCATTATTGGCTGTATGTTCCCTGCCTGCCGCGAAACGTCATTGTCAGGGATGCCTTTGGTGCTTGGAGAAATTTTTGGATAAATCCTCTTTCAGAAAATTATCTACGATAAAGAGTGACTTTATCGTTTCTTGCGGCTCCGCACTTTCTAATATAAATTATATTTTATCTAACGATAGTCGCGCAAAAAGTATATCAATATTAAAACCCAATCTGTTGGCCACGAATAGATTTGATTTAGTGATTATGCCTAAGCATGATCGGCCTGCCCAGAGGAAAAATGTAGTAATAACAAATGGTTCGCTGAATTTAGTAGATGAGGATTACTTGAAAGACCAGTCGCAGAGACTCATCGCAGAGGTTCCAGTGCTTGGTGAAGATCAGAAAACCAGAATAGGTGTTTTTATAGGTGGAGATACGAAAGGATATCAGATTTCTTACGATGCCATCAGAGACTTGATTTCAGAGTTAAAAGAGATATCTAAGCAATTAAATTTACAGGTTCTCCTGACTACTTCCCGTAGAACTCCTTTGAAAGTCGAAGAGTTAATCAGAAGAGAATTTAAAGAGTTCTCAAGATGTAAATTGTTAATAATTGCAAATGACGACAATATTCCTGAAGCAGTAGGCGGGATTATGGGGTTAAGCGAAATAATCATAGTCAGCAATGACAGTATTTCGATGGTTTCTGAGGCAGCGAGCTCCGGCAAATATGTTATCGTCGTAGAGACTGCCCAGAAAACTATATCGCAGCAGCATAAACATAGGATATTCTTAAGACATTTAAGCGAACAAGGTTATATTTCGTTGATTAATCCAGAGAATATTTCAAAATCTATCAAAGAGACTCTGATAAAGAAACCGAAAATAAAAAAAATAGACGATAATCAAATCGTAACAAATGCGATAAGGAAAATCGTATGAATATCTTACAGGTATTGCCAGAGCTAAATGTCGGCGGGGTAGAGACAGGTACAGTTGATTTTGCAAAATACCTAGTCAACAATGGACATAAGTCAGTAGTAGTCTCAAACGGCGGAGATTTAGTTAAGGATTTGGAAGACGCAAAAGTAGTCCACTATAAATTGCCAGTGCATAGAAAGTCGATAGTTACAATTTTAGAGATGATTAAAAAATTATCTGAAATAATAAAGAATGAAAAGATAGATATCGTACATGCTCGTTCCCGCGTCCCCGCTTGGATTTCATTTTTTGCCTGTCGAAATACAGGGGCAACGTTTATGACGACTTGCCACGGATATTATTCAGAGCATTTCTTTTCTAAAGTTATGGGATGGCCGAAACTGGTTATTGTTCCCAGCAATGTAATCGGAAGGCATATGATCGATGATTTTTCGGTTCCTTATCAGCGTATTAGATTAATACCGCGAAGCGTTGACTTGAAAAAGTTCAGCTTTCAGCCCTATAGCGAGAAATCAAAAACTGAATTTATTATCGGTATAATTGGCAGGATCACGCCGTTAAAAGGGCATGCATATTTTCTAAAAGCAGTCGCAAAGGTTATACGCTCTATGCCGTATTTAAAGGTTTGGGTTGTGGGAGATGCTCCTGAGAATAAACAGATTTACAAAGAAGAGGTTCAGACCTTGGCTCGAAGATTAGGATTGTCTCATTGCGTCAAATTTTTGGGAAGACGTAAAGACATCCCTCAAATTATTGCGAAGTTAAACCTCGTTGTTCTATCAACGGTCACCGAAGAGGCCTTTGGCCGTGTCATAGTCGAGGCCCAGGCAGCAGGAGTGCCAGTCGTGGCAACAAGGGTAGGGGGCGTTGTGGATATTATCGAAGATGGCAAGACTGGTATTTTGGTCCCACCTAAAGATGCCGATGCTATGGCCAGCGCAATAATTAAAGTTTTGAAAGATAGGACTGGCATTCAGAAGATAACTCAGAAGGCAAGGAAAAATGTTGAAGAAAGATTCAATTTAGAGCGGATGTGCGAGTCGACGATTAAGGTTTACGAAGAGGCCGTTAGCACCAAGAATATATTAATGATAAAGATTAGTGCGATAGGAGATGTAATTCTGTCTGTGCCTTCGATAAGGGCGATAAAAAATAAATTTCCTCAAGCCAAAATTTACTGTTTGGTCGGAAAAGAATCTAAGCAGATCTTGCATAACTGTCCTTATCTAAACGGTCTGATTGTATATGATCGCGAAGGAAAACATAAAGGGATAAAAGGAATATTGGATATATCTAAAGAATTAAGAAAATATAACTTTGATCTTGTTGTTGACCTGCAGAATAATCGCAGCAGCCACATAATTTCTTTTTTGAGTATGTCGCCGGAAAGATTCGGTTACGATAACGGAAAATTTAGTTTTTTATTAAATCATAAAGTAAAACAGTTACCGATTGGGATTCCTCCGGTGGAGCATCAATTTAGAACCCTAAAGCTGCTGGGCATTCAGGATAAAGATGTAGAATTAGAGTTATGGCCTTCAAAAGAAAACGAAGATCATGTAAAAGGCCTGTTAGATTCCTATTGGGTTAACAAAAAGGAAAGAATCGTGGGAATAAACTTATGTGCAAGCAAAAAGTGGGTTACTAAATGCTGGCCGATCGAAAAATTTGCCCAGCTTTGCAATGCTCTTTCTAATGAAAATATAAGAGTCGTAGTTACTGGCACAAAGGACGAAGCTGGATTTGCCGAGAAGCTGCAGGAGAAGACATCATCTAAGCTTTTAATCTTTTCAGGTAAGACTACGTTGATGCAATTAGTCGCGTTGATTAAAAGATGCAATGTCTTTATAACAGGAGATTCTGCACCGCTACATATTGCCGCGGCAGCAGGAGTTTCTGTTGTTGCCTTATTTGGTCCAACTTCTCCTGAAAGGCATATGCCGCCAGCAAAAAATGCTATGGTGATAAGAAAAGATCTAAACTGCAGCCCTTGTTATAAACCACAATGTAGAAAAACGGAATGCATGTCAGATATCGGTGTTGCTGAAGTTTTTCAGGCGGTTAAAAATTTGATTAGTTTAAAAAATAATTAGATGAATATATTAATTATTACAACGCATCTTAATCCCGGAGGAATTGCAAGTTATGTGGTTTCTCTAGCTAAAGGGTTAAAAAAGAAGAATCATAGTATCTTTATCGCTTCAAGCGGCGGAGAATGGGTAGAGACTTTAAAAAAAGAGAAAATCAAGCACTTTGATATAGACATAGCTACAAAGTCAGATTTAAGCCCTAAGATTTTATTTTGTTTAAAAAAACTTTCTAAGATTATCAGAGAAAACAAGATTCAGATTATCCATGCGCAGACAAGGGTCACGCAGGTATTGTCTTTCTGGCTTTATAAATTTTACGGAATTCCTTATGTTTGTACCTGTCATGGGTTTTTTAGGCCACGTTTCCATCGAATAATATTTCCATGCTGGGGAAAGAAAGTAATCGCAATAAGCCAAGCAGTCCGAAGGCATCTATCTGAAGATTTAAAGGTTAAGTATGAGGATATTGAGCTTATTTATAATGGTTTAGATATGCGTGATTATCCAGAATATACTCAAAGTCAGATTGATGATTATAAGAAATGGATTGGTTTAGGAGATGGTCCTGTAATTGGAAATATTGCAAGACTCTCAACCGTTAAGGGGCAAAACCATTTAATTGCAGCAATGAAAGATGTTGTTGCAAGATTTCCGTCAGCACAGCTTTTGTTTATCGGCGACGGCAAGATTAAACAGGATCTGATTAATCAAGCCCATGATTTGGAATTGAGTAATAATATATTTTTTATCCCATCGGTGGACCAGACAGCATCAGTATTGGCCGTGATGGACGTGTTTGTTATGAGTTCGCTTCAGGAAGGCCTTGGTCTTTCCATTATGGAAGCGCAGGCAATGGGACTTGCCGTTATTGCTACATTTGTCGGTGGGATACCGGAATTAATCGAAGATAACAAGACGGGAATTCTCATACCGCCCCAGGATCCAGAGATTATTGCAAAGGCGATTATCTCTCTACTTGAGAACAAACAACGTGCAAAACAGTTAGGTGAGAATGCTAAAAGAAGCATTCGTGACAATTTTTCTTTAGACAAAATGTCTAACGAAACAGAAAAGCTCTATCGATCAGTTATATCTTAAAATATGAAAAAAAGGATTTTGATTGTAAATGTTAATTGGCTTGGCGATGTGCTTTTATCGACGGCAGCAATAAGAGCGATAAAAAAGGCAAACCCAGAAGGCTATATTGCTTGCATGGTGGTTGGCCGCTGCGTTGAAATCTTAAAAGATAATCCTTATTTAGATGAGATAATTGTTTTTGACGAGAAGAAAATTCACAAGAGCTTAATTGCGAAAATAGATTTTATCAAAGAATTAAAAAAGAAAAAATTTGATGTTGTTTTTCTATTCCATCGATCTTTTACTAGGACGCTGATAACCTTTTTAGCCGGCATTCCAGAACGCGCCGGTTATTATACCCGCAAAAGAGGGTTTCTACTTACTAAAAAAGTTCCATCTCCCAAAGCTGATATTCATCGATTGGAAAATTTCTTAAACATTATCCAGGCTTATGGCATCGAATCCGATGGAAAATATTATGACTTCTTTATCTCGGAGGATGATAGGAAATTTTCCAAAGAGATCCTAGTTAAACAAGGTTTCAAAGAAGGTGATTTTATTACTGTGATCAATCCCGGTGGGAACTGGGAGCCGAAACGCTGGCCGAAAGAAAATTTTGCAAAACTCGCAGACAGACTTAATCAAGAACTCAAAGCAAAGATAATAATTTCAGGTGCAGATAAAGATATAGTTCTAGCCAACCAGATAGCAAGTCTGATGAAAACAAAACCAATAATTTTAGCAGGAAAAACCACCTTAAAGCAGCTTGGGGTCTTGATGAAAGAATCGGATTTAGTAATTTCTGCTGATTCGGGTCCGATGCATATCGCTGCAGCCGTTGGCACTAATCTAATAGCTTTATTTGGGCCAACTTCTCCGGAGATAACAGGACCGATCGGAAAAGGCAGAATCGAAATAATATGCACGGATGTTGGTTGTGAAATACCATGTTATAAAGCAAGTTGTGATGATTACCGCTGTATGGAGGAAATTAGCGTAGAAGATGTTTTCCAAAAAGTTAAACAATTCAGAAATTAAAAATATATTAGTTATAAACCTAAGCAATATCGGTGATGTTGTGCTTACCTTACCGGTGATTGATACTTTGAAGGCTAACTTTCCAGAGGCTCGTCTAAACGTAATCGTCGGTCCCAAGGCAGCCGAACTTTTAGCTGACGACGCGAAAATAAACACAATTATCTACGATAAGAGTATCGCTATAAAAAGTAAGATCGGTTTTCTTATTTATCTAAAAAAGCAGAAATTTGATCTCATAGTAGACCTGCGCCATAGCGGATTATCTGTATTGTTAAATGCTGAACACAAGACTTCGCCATTTAAAAAAATTCCTGAGACAATCGAACACATGAAATATCGGTATCTCTATAAGCTAAAGTCTACTTATCCGCTAATTTCCAGATTTTATAGTCTTTCCGAAATCCACATCAACGAATCGGATAAAGACAAAATAGAACAGATTTTATCTAAAAATAAATTATCGGGAAAGAAAAATATTGTAATTGTTAGTCCTGGGGCGGCAAGCCGTTGGAAGAGGTATCCGGAGAACGGTTTTGCCAAAGTTTGCGATTATCTAACCGAGACTTATTCCGTAAAGATTGTAATGGTCGGTGATAAAAATGATGCTGAAATTGCCGAGAAAGTCTCAAATTTAATGAAAAATGATTCAGTTAATTTATGCGGTCAGACTAATCTTAAACAACTGGCAGGCCTGCTTAAAAAAGCAAAATTGGTTATTTCAAATGATAGCGCTGTAATGCATTTAGCTAGCTATCTGGAAGTCCCAACATTGGCGATATTTGGTCCGACCAACCCAAAGAAATATGGGCCCTGGAATAGTAAGAGTTTGCTAGTCAGGAAGGAATTAGATTGTTCTCCTTGCGAGGAATCAAGTTGCAGATACAATCATGAATGCATGAATTTGTT
Organism: Candidatus Omnitrophota bacterium; assembly: GCA_043819095.1. Taxonomy (GTDB): domain Bacteria; phylum Omnitrophota; class Gorgyraeia; order VGKH01; family VGKH01; genus JBDRFF01. Next base: position 84,646 of record JBDRFF010000020.1, on the reverse strand, counting down.
TGAGGAAAACGTCATTATAAAACAAGCGGGGAAGTTTTTTGAGATTTATCTCCAAGAGAAAAGACCGATCGCGTCGCAATTTTCGGTCTATAAACGTATTTTAGTGATTCGAACAGATAGAATCGGAGACGTATTGTTATCAACTCCCGTGATTAAGGCAGTGAAGGATTTTTTTCCAAATTCATTTTTAGCTGTGATGGTAAGACCCTACGCTAAAGAAATTATTGAAGGAAATCCATTCGTAGATGAGCTTATAATTTACGATAAATATGGAAAACATAAAAGCATTTTATCGTCGCTAAAATTTGCTAATGAATTAAGAAAGGAACGATTCGATTTAGCAATAATCCTGCATCCCACAAATAGGGTAAATCTAATTTCTTTTTTTGCGGGGATTCCGGAGAGAATCGGGTATAACAGAAAGATGGGATTTTTCTTAACTAAAAAACTTGATGACAAAAAGTATTTAGGCGAAAAGCATGAGATGGGATATTCACTCGATGTCATCCGAGCCTTGGGTATAGAGCCGCAAGATAAAACACTTTTTATGCCGATAAAAAAAGAATCCGAAGATTGGGTAGATAGGATTCTAAAGAAGAATAACGCCCTTAATAGTCCTAATCTAGTAGCAATTCATCCAGGCGCAAGTTGTCCTTCAAAAATTTGGCCGCAGGAACATTTTTCCGATCTTGCCAATAGATTAATAGAAGAGTACAGATTTAAAATTATTATTATTTCTGGCCCAAAAGATCAGAAGATCGCTGAAAAACTTATCGAAAAAATCGAATATCCTGTAATCGATTTATCAGGAGAAACCACAATTAGTAAACTTGCAAGCATTCTAAAAAGATGCTGCCTTTTTATTTCAAACGATTCCGGGCCAGTGCATATTTCGACGGCTGTTGGCACTCCGGTTATTTCCATTTTTGGAAGAAACCAAAAGGGCTTAAGTCCTTTACGCTGGGGGCCTTTAGGAGAAAAAGACATATTTCTACATAAGGATGTTGGATGCATTGAGTGCCTCGCCCATAACTGCAAAAAGGAGTTCATTTGCCTGAAATCCATAAGTGTTGAAGATGTCCTAGAAGCTGTTGACGAAATCTCTAAGTTGTGATAGAATTTGGTGTTATTATGGGTAAGATAAACTTACGTAAAATTAAGACCTATTCTCTTGGCAAGAGAAAAAGTACGGTAAATCTGAAGGATTTTGCCGCTATCTACAAGAAAGGCAATAGCTTCCGAAGATTCTATCAGGACTTACCGCATGTATTAAAAGCACAAGATTTACGCAATGTTGTAAATGCTGTTGTTGGGGCCAAGAAAAAGAAAAAGCCTGTAATTTTCATGCTTGGCGCCCATGTCATCAAGTGCGGTTTAAGCCCGATTATAATTGAGTTGATAAATAGGGGTATTATTGATTGCGTCGCTTTAAACGGCGCAGGAATAATCCATGATTTTGAGATTGCTTTTCAGGGCAAGACTTCCGAAGATGTGGAAAGGTCTATCCGCGATGGCTCTTTTGGTATGGCACAAGAGACAGCCGGATTTATTAACGACGCTATTAAATCCGGGGCAAAGTTTGATTTAGGTATAGGCCAGGCAGTAGGTAGGGCCATTGATGAAGATAACAGATTGCGTTTCAAAGAACTCAGTATTATTCATTCTGCATTTAAGAAAAATATACCTATTACTGTGCATGTTGCAATCGGGACCGATATTGTACATCAGCATCTATCCTGCGATGGTGCGGCAATCGGGCAGACGTCATTAAAAGATTTTCATAATTTTATCGCCGAGGTTTCTAAGCTGGGCGATGGAGGAGTATTGATTAATTTTGGCTCAGCCGTTATTCTACCAGAAGTATTTTTAAAAGCTCTGACTGTAGCAAGAAATTTAGATTATAAAGTAAGAAACTTTACTACGGCAAACTTCGACATGATTTATCATTATCGTCCGCAGCAGAATATTGTCCATAGGCCAACTCAAGGAAGCGGCAAAGGATATTACATAGTCGGTCATCATGAAATAATGTTGCCACTTTTAGCCAGCTCAATAATTGAAGAATTATAGAATGAAAAAACTGTTAAGAATCATATCTCGTTTTAAAAAATCAAATATATTGGTTATCGGTGATCTGATTCTCGATGAGTTTATCTGGGGGAAGGCACAGAGACTTTCTCCAGAAGCACCCGTTCCGGTTGTCTGGGCGCAAGAAAAAAGTTTTATCCCAGGAGGTGCTTGTAATGTCGCAAGTAACATAACGAGTCTTGGCTCAAAGGTGACTCTTTCCGGAGTAGTAGGAAAAGATACTCTCGCCGATACATTATTCTCGGAATTGAATAAAAGGAAAATTGGAACAAAAGGGATCGTCGTCGATAAGAAAAGGGCGACCATTTCAAAAACACGCGTTATTGCTCAACACCAACAAGTGGTTAGGGTCGATTGGGAGGATATAAAAGCAGTCAGTTCAAGCGCGCAATCCAAGATATTAAATTTTATTAAAAATAATCTAGATAAGTTTGATGCGATTATCATTGAGGATTATGGTAAAGGCGTTATCACAAAGGAACTTTTAGTAAAAATCAAGATTTGTGCTAGTGGCAAAAAGATTATTACGGTTGACCCCAAGGAAGAGCATTTCAGCATGTACAAAGATTTAGATGCTACGGCAATAACGCCTAATAGGAGTGAGGCAGAGAACGCTATAAGGAACATCAAGATAAGTGACGTTGATAATAAATTACATATTTTTAGCGACAAGCTTCGTACGGATGGCGATATAAAAAAAGCTGGCAGAGAACTATTAAAATATTTTAATTCAAAAGCAGTTTTAATTACTCTGGGCGAAAGCGGCATGCGCCTCTTCCAGAAAGGAAAAGATAAACCTGTTAGTATCTCTACTGTCGCTAAGGACGTGTTTGATGTTTCTGGCGCCGGCGATACTGTAATAGCTGTTTTTACTTTAGCCTTAGCCTCTGGAGCGACGATGCTAGAGGCCGCATACCTTGCTAACTATGCGGCTGGAATCGTCGTAGGCAAAATCGGAACAGCTACCGTTAGTCAAAAGGAATTGATAAAAAGGATTAGAAGATAATTATGGAAGTTATCGGGATAATCCCCGCAAGATATGCATCGACTCGTTTCGAAGGTAAGGTCTTGGCGAATATTTTGGGAAAGCCCATGATTCAGCACGTATGGGAGCGGGCAAAGGGATCTAAATTGCTCGACGATCTAATTATCGCCTGTGACGACGAAAGGGTGAAAAAGATAGCGGAGGAATTTGGTTCCAAGGTAGTTTTTACATCGAAAGATCATGACTCAGGCACTGATAGGCTTACCGAAATTGTCCAGCCAATGGAAGTAAAGGTAGTAATAAATATCCAGGCGGATGAGCCCTTGATTCATTTTACGATGATCGATGATTTAGCGCGTGCTGTATTAGAAGATCCTTCGATCGTTATGGCAACATTAATAAAGAAAATCGATAATAAAGACGAGATAGATAATCCCAATATTGTCAAAGTAGTAATAGATAAAGATAATTTTGCTCTTTATTTCTCTCGGGCGGCAATTCCTTATCAGCGACAGGAAGATGCGCAAGGAGATTATTATAAGCATATCGGTATTTATGCCTATACAAAAGATTTTTTGTTCACTTTTAAAAATCTTCCGGAATCAAGTTTAGAAAATACGGAGAAATTAGAGCAATTAAGAGCCTTAGAGGCTGGTTTTAGAATAAAAACCGTTCAGACAGATTATGAAACTTTCGGGGTTGATACTCTTGAAGATCTAGAAGTTGTAAAAAGACGGTTATCCAAAGACTCAAAAATAGTCCTAAAATAAAATGACAAAACAGATTAAAATCAGGAATATTAAGATCGGTGGTAGTGCTCCTTTAGTCTTGATTGCTGGACCATGCGTTATCGAGGATTTAAAGACTTCGCTGGAGACCGCCGAAGAAATTTTAGATATCACAAAAAAACTAAAAGTTCCGTTTATTTTTAAATCCAGTTTTGATAAGGCCAATCGTACATCAGCATCGTCATATCGTGGACCGGGATTAACCAAAGGGCTCAAAGCCCTAAAGTTAATAAAACAAAGATTAAAGGTTCCTGTTTTAAGCGATATCCATTCTCTAGAACAGGTTAAGAAAGCAGCTAAGGTTTTAGATATTATCCAGATTCCTGCTTTTTTGTGCCGACAGACTGATTTAGTTGTTGCTGCGGCAAAGACAGGAAAGGTAATAAATATTAAAAAAGGTCAGTTCTTGGCCCCTTGGGATGTTGAACAAATCATTAAAAAGATTGAAAAAACAGGCAACAAAAAAATCCTTATCACAGAAAGAGGTACAAGTTTTGGCTATAACAATCTAGTCAGCGATTTTCGCTCTATGGTTATAATGAAAAAATTTGGTTATCCTGTGATCTATGACGCTACGCATAGCGTTCAGCTTCCCGGAGGCAAAGGCAGTTGCTCTGCGGGACAGAGAGAATTTGTTTCTCATTTATCACGCGCTGCTGCAGCTGTTGGATGCGATGGATTATTTTTGGAAGTCCATCCTAATCCCAAAAAGGCTCCTTGCGATGGTCCGAACATGATCACGCCCAGAGAATTAAAAGAGATATTGCTTCAGACAATATCGATAGATAGGCTTCTTCATTCTTTTAGAATAAAGAATTAATAGAAGGAAAGAGATGACGATAGCACGAGCAAAAGAAGTTTTAAAAATTGAGTCGGATGCGATAAGATCTCTAATTTCACGTATCGATAAAAAATTCAAGAAAGCCGTAGATCTAATCTACAATTGTAAAGGTAGGGTCGTGGTAACGGGAATGGGTAAAGGCGGAATCATAGGACAGAAGATATCCGCGACCATGTCTTCTGTGGGAACGCCGAGCCTTTGGCTTCATTCGGCAGAGGCAATCCACGGAGATTTAGGAAGAGTGGCAAAAGATGATGTCGTTATAATCCTTTCTAAAAGCGGAGAAACACAAGAGGTAAAAGGACTCTTGCCTCTGCTTAAAAAAATGGGAACAAAGATAATTGCTATGACCGGAAATCCAAAATCAACTTTAGCTAAATATTGTAATGTGGTTTTAGATGTTAGTGTAAAAAAAGAGGCCTGTCCTTTGAACCTGGCTCCTACCGCTAGCACAACGGCGATGTTGGCAATGGGCGATGCCCTAGCAATTTGCCTATTAGATAAAAAGGGCTTTAAGAAAGAGGATTTTGCTTTTTATCATCCCGGAGGGACATTGGGAAAGCAGCTGCTTCTAAAAGTCGAAGATATAATGAGGATGAGAGGCGCAAATCCGGTAGTTAATCAAGAAAAAAAGATTAAGGATCTTTTGTTTGCAGTAACAAAAGCAAGAGCCGGTTCAGCTTCGGTTGTAGATAAAAAAGGAAAACTGGTTGGGATATTTACCGACGGTGATTTACGTCGCCATCTTGAAAAAGATTCTAACTTAGCCGATAAAAAAGCAAAAGACGTAATGACAAAAAATCCTACAACAGTGACCAAGGATACTCTCGCGGTTGAAGCCCTAAGGATACTTCAGGAGAAAAAGATAGACGAAGTTCCCGTAGTGGATAAAAATAAACGCCCAATCGGTCTTCTGGATGTGCAGGATCTTTTACGAGCAGGGTTGGTGTAGTTGATGAACCTAAGGGAAAAGGCCAAAAAAATTAAACTTTTAATCTTAGACGTTGACGGGGTTTTGACCAACGGAAAAATCATCTTTGATGAAAATGGTAAACAACTTAAATTTTTTGATGTTCAAGACGGCTTAGGAGTAGTTTTATTAAGGCGAGCAGGCATAAAGACAATTATAATCTCTGCCAGATACTCTAGAACTGTTAACGTGCGTGCAAAAGACATGAAAGTTTTTAAAATCTATCAGAATTCTGAAGACAAGCTTCATACATATAAGAAAATTTTGAAGCAGCTAAAACTAAAAGAGAGCCAGACTTGTTTTGTTGGTGATGAGCTTATTGATATTCCTGTTTTAAGAAGAGCCGGTCTTGCCGTTGCCGTTGCCAATGCAGCTCCAGAAGTGAAAAGAGTTGCAAATTATATAACCAGGAAAAAAGGTGGTAATGGCGCGGTAAGAGAAGTGATCGAGCTAATTTTGAAATCCCAATACAAATGGAATAAGCTCATAAGTAAGTATCAGAAATGATACGATTGATTATTATTTTTTCTATTTTATTTTTTTTCTGCTCGATCGCATCTTCACAAGACTCCGATCAGCAATTTTTAGAATTCAATCTTTCCGGTCATTCCAAGGATGGAGAGAAGAGTTGGGAAGTAAGAGGGGAGTCAGCCGATATATTTTCGGAAACGATTAAACTTAAAAATGTCGATGCTGACCTCTACGGAGAAGAAAAGGTAAATATAACAGCAGAAACAGGAAGCCTCAACAAGACAAGCGGGGATATGCATTTAGAGCAGGACGTTGTCGCTATAACTGAAACAGGTTCTAAATTAACCACTGATTCTTTAGATTGGAGACGAGATTCCAATCTTATTACTACAGAAGATAAGGTTAAAATTGAAAAAGAAAACCTTGTTGCCGAAGGTCGTGGAGCCGAGGCAAAGACAGATTTCAAGAAGGCAAAACTAAAAGATGATGTTACTGTTGAGATTGTATCAGCAGATGAGAATAACAACTTAAACAAGACAGTTATCACATGTGACGGCGCGCTTGATATTGATTACCAAAGCTCCATCGCAATATTTAATAAAAATGTAAAAGTCAAAGACCAGCGCGGAGAAATGTTTTCAGATATAATGGAAGTATATTTTGATTCCGAGAGCAAAGGTATAACCAAAATTATAGCAAAAGGTAATGTTAAGATTGTGCGTGAAGATAATGAAAGCTATAGCGATGAAGCAATTTATACTGCAGCGGATAAAAAGATTACTCTTACAGGGAGGCCGAAATTAATTCTTTATTCAGAAGAAGGAGCTCTTGATAATGCGTCTTTTGGAAACTGAGGGGCTAGCTAAATCTTACAACGGTCGCAAGGTTGTCGATGGAGTCGGTTTCTCCATTAAAAGGGGAGAGATCGTCGGGCTTCTTGGCCCCAACGGCGCAGGCAAGACCACGATATTTTATATGATCGTAGGTATAGTTCCGTCAGAAGGAGGAAAGATCTTTTTTGACCAGAAAGAGATTACGCGCTATGCCATACACGAGCGCTGCCGCTTAGGCATGGGCTATCTTCCTCAGGATGAATCAATATTTCGAAAACTTACGGTTGAAGAAAACATTATGGCAATCTTGGAAACACTGGATATTAGCCGCAGAGAGAGAAAGAAAAGATTAGAAAAATTATTAAACGAATTAAACATTTCCCATCTGGCAAAAAATAAGGCATTTACCCTTTCTGGCGGGGAAAGGAGAAGGCTAGAGATAACGCGCGCATTGGTGACTAATCCGTCTTTTATACTTTTAGATGAGCCTTTCTCTGGAATCGATCCTATTATTGTCGCCGAAGCGCAAGAAATAATAAAGGAATTGAAGGCTAAAGGGTTAGGAATTTTACTTACCGATCACAATGTCCGCGAGACACTTTCTATTACGGATAGGGCCTATTTGATTGCCGAAGGAAGAATCTTGATTTCAGGCAGTGCGGATGAGTTAATCAATGATCCCAAGACAAGACAGATTTATCTGGGAGAAAAATTCAGAATGTAAGTGAGGACATAACTTATGGACTCCGACGAGGCGTCGGAGGAACATAAGTTATATGTTCGAACTTACCCCCCACCACTTTTAGAAATAACGGTGGAATTAAATTTGGTGGGTTTGAAAAGAAGGATAAACGTCCTACATAAAATGAAGGCCCTTGCTAAAAGTGGTGGGGGGTTCAATTCGCGCAGTTGACTTATGTCATCCGCCACAGAACTTTGGCGGATTCCATAAGCCAAGCGCTCATTAAAGGATTAATATGAAGACAACGCTTAAGAAAATTGATGTCTGTAAAAGAGAAATGATTATAGACCTTCCCAAGGAAGTCGTTGATAAGAAATTTGACGATGTCTATAAGGAGATTCAAAAAAAAGCGCATATTAAGGGATTTCGTCCAGGCATGGCGCCGATGCCCATGGTACAGGCACAGCATAGCAAGCTTGCAAGAGAAGAGGTAATAAAGGACTTAATTCCTAATTCATATCGTGAGGCCTTAGAAAAAGAAAAATTGATGCCTGTGAATTTACCCGAGGTTTCCGACGTGGCATTTAAAGAGGGAGGTTTTTCTTTTAAGGCAACTTTCGAGATAATTCCGGAAGTAAAAATCAAAAAGCACAAAGGCCTCGACGTAAAGAGAAAGAAGGCCGCCGTAACTGATGAGGATGTCAATAAAAGCCTTGATTTTCTTCGCGAATCAAAAGGCCTGGATAAGAATGTCACGTTCGACGATTCTTTTGCCAAGGGGCTAGGTTACCTAGACCTCAATGAATTGAAAGAGACAATCAAAAAGCAGCTTGATCTTGCTAAGGCTCAGCAAACAAGGATTGATATGGAAAACCAAATAATCCAGCAATTGCTTAAAAATTCTGAACTTGAAGTTCCTAAAAGCTCTATTGAAAAACAACTTGATTATTTAGTACAAGAAGCAAAACATCGTATGACTATGCAGGGTACAAAAAAAGAAGAAGTCGAATCAAAAGATAAAGAGCTTAGAGAACAATTAAGGCAGACTGCGATAAACGACGTAAAGGTTTATTTTATTCTTGATAAAATCGCAGAGCTTGAAAATATACAGGTAGAGAAACCCGAGCAAAAAGCCAGTAGGGTAATAGAATTTTTATTAAAAGAGGCCAAATGGCAATAAGGAGGTTGGCATGGTAGAAAAATATCAAACATTAGTTCCTATGGTCGTAGAGTCGACAGGGAGGACGGAAAGGGCATACGATATCTATTCCCGTTTGCTTAAAGACAGAATAATTTTCGTCGGCACCCCGGTTGATGATACAGTGGCGAATCTCATTATCGCTCAAATGCTTTTCCTGCAAATGGAAGATGTAAATAAAGAGATAAGCCTTTATATTAACACTCCGGGTGGTTCGGTAACATCAGGATTAGCAGTTTATGATACGATTCAATTTGTTAAGCCCGATGTCTCCACTTATTGTGTGGGACAGGCGACGAGCATGGGCGCATTACTGCTTGCGGCTGGAACAAAAGGAAAGCGATACGCACTTCCGCATTCCCGAATAATGATTCATCAACCTTGGGGCGGAGTGCAGGGTCAGGCAGCAGATATTTCTATCCAAGCTAAAGAGATATTACGCTTAAAAGACAAAATCAACGAGATTCTATCCCAGCATACCGGACAATCGTTAGATAAGATTCAGAAAGATAGCGACAGGGATTTCTTTATGACGCCAGAAGAAGCAAAAGACTATGGAATAATTGATGAAGTAATCACCGCTAAGAAAAAGTGAGGTATTAAAAAATGGAACAGCATCTATTGACACCGGGGCCGACTCCTTTACCGCCAGAAGTACGCAAGGCGCTGGCTCAACCCATAATCCACCATCGTACGCCTCAATTCGAGGCAATTTTAAAAGAGGCGCAAGAAGGTCTTAAATATATTTTTCAGACTAAAAACGATATATTTATTCTTGCTTCGTCAGGAACAGGTGCGATGGAGGCCGCAGTTGCAAATCTACTTTCTCCCGGAAATAAAGCTATAACTGTTCAAGGTGGGAAATTTGGAGAGAGATGGACGGAACTTTGCAAAAGTTATAATGCCAAGCCAATAGTAATTGATGTTGAATGGGGAAAAGCAGTTGACCCAAAAATTATCGAAGAGAAATTAAAATCCGATAAAGACATAAAAGCTGTTTTTGTTACTTTGACTGAGACCTCTACAGGCGTAGATGTAGATATAAAGGCACTTGGTGAGGTTGTAAAAAAGACCGATGCCTGCTTAGTTGTCGATGCCATAAGCGGATTAGGAGTAGTTGATATCCAGGTTGACAACTGGAGCGTTGATGTAGTTGCATCAGGCTCACAAAAAGGATTGATGCTTCCGCCTGGTCTTGGATTCATCAGCGTTAGTCCGAAAGCAGCTAAATTGATTCAAACATCAATGTCTCCGAGATATTATTTTGATTTAAGAGCAGCAAAGAAATCTTTGGATAAAACTACAACGCCATACACGCCAGCTATAGCTTTAGTTATCGCTTTAAATGAGAGCATAAAGTTGATGAAGAAAGAAGGCCTTCAAAATATATTTAAGCGCTGCAGCTTAATGGGCGAAGCAGTTAAATCAGCAACGTCAGCCTTAGGGCTTAAGCCCTTTGCAGAAAAAAAATGTGCTTCTAATGCAGTAACTTCAGTGAGAGTTCCCGACGGGATTGACGGAGGAAAATTAGTCAAGACTATGAGAGATAAATACAAAGTCTCTATCGCCGGAGGCCAAGCTCAATTAAAAGGAAAGATATTTCGAATTGCTCATATGGGCTATATAAATAAAAAAGATATTATTTTAGCAATTTCTACTCTTGAGAAAGTATTGAATGAGATGGGTTATAAAATTCAATCAGGAGCTGGCGTAAAAGCCGCAGAAACAGTATTATCTAAATTGTAATTTTTCTCAAAAAACGGAGGAATTAAATGAAGGTTTTAGTCAGCGATAAACTATCGCAAGAAGGTCTTAAAATTTTAGAAAAGGAAAAAGAGATCCAGGTTGATGTTAAAACTGGTCTTGATCCCGAAGAGCTAAAAAAAATCATCAAAAATTATGATGCGATTATCATACGAAGCGGAACAAAATTAAAAAAAGATATTATTGATAAGGCGGATAATTTGAGAGTTATCGGTCGAGCTGGTGTGGGATTGGATAACGTAGATTTAACGGCTGCTACTAGTCGCGGCATCATCGTGATGAATACGCCCGCGGGAAATACAATTTCCACCGCAGAACATACAATGAGTTTAATTCTAGCTCTATCTAGAAACATCCCTCAATCAGCTGCTTCTTTGAAAGCCGGAGAATGGAAGCGCTCTAAATTTATGGGTACTGAACTCCATAATAAGATTTTGGGAATCGTGGGATTAGGAAGGATTGGTTCAGAAGTTGCCAAGCGTGCATTATCTTTCGGAATGAAGATAATTGCTTATGATCCCTTTCTTTCACTTGATGTTGCCAAACAAGCAGGTGTTGAAGTAGTGGAGCTGAAAGATCTTCTCAAGAAGGCTGATTACATAACTCTTCATACACCTTTGAGCGCTGAAACCAAACATATGATTTCCGATAAAGAATTTGCTCTAATGAAAACGACGGCAAAAATAGTCAACTGTGCAAGAGGCGGAATTATCGACGAGAAAGCATTGGAAAAAGCAATCAAAGCAGGAAAGATTGCAGGAGCTGCGATTGATGTGTTTGAAAAAGAACCTCCGCTAGATTCTCCGTTACTAAAATTAGATAATGTGATAACAACACCGCACTTGGGAGCTTCAACAGAAGAGGCGCAGGTAAACGTCGCAATTGAGATTGCCGAAGTAGTCAGGGATGCGTTGTTAGGAAAAGGAATTCGCAATGCTGCTAACTTTCCATCAGTTGAGCCTGAAACCTACAAAATGCTAGAGCCTTATATAAATCTCTCGGAAAAATTAGGACAGCTCTCAAGTCAATTAGTGCAAGGTAGGATCAAGCGCGTTGATATCAATTATAGCGGACAGATAACCAATCAAAAGACTGAGCCTTTGACATTAGCATTAATAAAGGGAATTCTTGAGCCCATTGTTCAGGAAACGGTGAATTTTGTTAATGCTTTTAGCCTTGCGAAAGAAAGAGGCATCAAGGTTCAGGAATCAAAATCCGCCACAGAAGAAGAATTTGTTAATTTAATCTCTCTGCAAGTTGTCACCGATAAAACAAAGATTACCGTTGCGGGAACGCTTTCAAGTAACAACAAGCCCCGAATTGTCAAATTGGAGGATTATTATGTCGAGGCTGTGCCGCAAGGTTACATGATTATTATCCATAATCAGGATAAACCCGGTATAATCGGTACTATTGGAACAATTTTGGGTAAAAATAAAATCAATATTGCTTTTATGACCTTTGGCAGGAAAGAGGCCGGAGGCAAATCGATTTCTGTAATAAATGTTGACAGTCCTGTTTCCGAAAAAGTCTTAGAACAAATTAAGAAATCAAAACATATTATTTCTGCAAAGGTAATAAAGTTGTAATCATAGAGGGGGGGCGTAATGAAAAGATTCTTTTTGCTTTTGGTCCTATTGTTTGTATTCTTAGCATTCTCGGTCACTTTTTATTTTAGGAATACTACAGCTCAAGATACAGAATTAAAAGTAAGTGCTGAGGCTAGGATTATTGACAAATTAAATAAGATATCAGAGAATCAAAATCAAATCCTTCAAAAGCTTGAGGATTTAAGACAAGAAGTAAAAGCCAGGTGTCGTTAGAACAATGAAAAGAATCGCGCTTTTAATTACATTGTTTTTTTCTGTCGCCGTAAGTTCTTTTGCGTCTCCAGAGATTTCTATTGCCAATAAAGAATTTGATCTGGGGCAGATGGCAGAAGGAATGGTCTATGAACATAGCTTTGCAATTCAGAACACTGGCGATAAAGCCTTATTAGTAGATTTACTAAAGGTAAACTGCGGATGTGTAAAGATTCTTGAGCCAAGCAAACAGGCTAAAGTCGCACCAGGCGATAGATTAGATATAAAATTTTTATTTAATACAACGGGTTTTACATCTAAAACTATAAAATATATCTATATTCATACAAATGATCCTAAGCAGCCAATATTATCAGTTAAGCTATTAGCCGATATACGTCCGCAAAAAGAAGTGTTGATAGGCCGTTTCGGGTCTTTTAGTTGGTTGACCATAATTACAGCCGGTCTTATCGACGGGATAAACCCTTGTGCGTTTACGGTTCTTATATTTTTTATATCTTTTTTGACCTTCGCAGGTTACAGCCGCAAACAAACTATAATCTTAGGAAGCTTCTTTATTACGGCGGTATTTTTTACCTATCTATGGATCGGTCTTGGCCTATTTGAGATTTTTAGAAGGCTGGCATTTTTTGTTATCTTTTCATATTTGATTTATTTAACTACAGCTATTTTAGCTTTGACTTTGGGGGCAATTAGTTTATATGATTGGTGGATTTTTAAAAAGACAAAGGATCCTGAGAGAGTAAAATTAAAACTTCCCGGTTTTATAAAGAAGCGAATACAATCAACTATAAGGGAAAAGACAGATGATAGAGAAGAAGGTCACAAGCGTCGAACTCTGCTTAGGTTAATGCTTACGGCTTTAAGCTGTGGGTTCATTGTTTCACTTTTAGAATCGGTCTGCACCGGACAATTGTATCTGCCTACGATCGTTTACGTCTTAGGTATTCCTGAACTGAAAACAAAGGCCTGGTTTTATCTAATTCTTTATAATCTTATGTTTATTGTGCCGTTATTAGCGATATTTTTGTTCGCGCTTTTGGGAACGACTTCCCAGACTTTTGCAAAGTTAGCCAGCAGGCACCTTGCAAAGGTAAAACTTATAACCGCTTTTGTATTTTTTGGACTTGGTCTGTTTTTATTGATTATACTTAAACATTAGGGGAGGTTTTAGATGATGCTTAAGAGATTAATTTTAATATTTTTATTGAGTTGTTTTGCGGTTTTATTTGTTAATGAATTTTTGTATGCAGAAAAGATAGCGATTGTTTATTCAGGTGATTCGCACGCCAGCTTATATCCTTGTAGATGTCCCGAGAATCCAAACGGTGGAATAGCTCGTCGGGCAACAAAGATAAAAGAGCTGCGTAAGCAGTATCAAAATCTCTTATTACTTGATAGCGGAGATTATTTTGCTTCAGGAGAACAAGATCCCGATAGCCAAGAGCCAGGATTAGATAAGAAGCGAACAGAGATATATTTTAAAGCAATGGAGATTATGGGTTATGATGCCGTTGGTGTTGGCAAGGGAGAGTTTAATTTCGGGAAAGAGTTTTTATCGGATGTTATCAAGAAAATCGATATTGATTTTTTGTCTTGCAATCTAGAATTACCCGGATTATCGCCTTTTGTTATCAAAGAATTCGGTAAGACAAAAGTTGGGATTGTCGCAGTCTCGCCGATAGATTCTGGTTTAGGCATTAAACAAGATATTGCGCAAACAATAAAGGTCGTTAAGGATAACATTAAAAAGCTGAAAGGTAAAAAGGTTGATATCACGATAATATTAAGTCAGTTAGGCCTAGGAATGGATGAGCAATTATTAGAGAAGATAGATGGAATCGATATTATTATTTCAAGCGTAATGAGTAGTAAGTATAAAACCGGGGATAAGATTGGCTCAGCAATATATTTAAAGCCTTATTCATGGACAAGAACCTTAGGAGTCCTGGAGCTTGACGTGGAAGACGGTAAAATAAAAGGGATTGCACCTAAGAATTTTCCCATGGATAAAAATATCCCTGATGCCACTGAGATTAAAGATTTCTTGCCGCTTTGTTTTCAGGATAAAGAATGTTATAAAGGTAAACAAAGAGGTATTTGTGAATCGCCCGGAGAGAAAGATGCAACTTGCGTTTACGGCGAAGATTTAAAGTTGCCTTTAACTGTAATAAGCCCCAAAGATTGTAAGACCTGCAATATCGATTTAGCGCTAGAACAACTTAATGACCGAATATCAGGACTTTCTGCGATACATCTAGATAGCGATGATAAGAAGGCAAAAGATTTAATCAAAAAATTCGAAATTAACATGCTTCCTGTATTTTTGCTTGGTAAAGAAGTAACGAGGCACAATAATTTTAAAAATTTGTTAGACACAAAAATCATCGAAAAAAAAGATGCTAATTATTATATGGTGAATCCGTTTGTAATCGGTGTATCTTATTTCCTAGAAAGAAAAGCCGAGAAAGATAGATTGGATTTATTTATAAGTTTAAGGAATAAGGGATCAAAAAATGTTTTAGAGATAACCAAAAAATTACTGGATGAACCAGGAGCTAAATTTAATTTCAATATTCATTTTCTTGCTGTCTATGATGAGGCCTTGGCTGAATTTAGGGCTCCGGGCGGTATAGCCGAAATAGAAGAAAATAAGAGAGTTCTTTGTATAATGCAAAAATATACTGATAATCTATGGGATTACTTATTTTGTAGGTTAGATAATATCGAAAGCACTTGGTGGGATGATTGCGCTATTAAATTAGGATTGGATATAGATTCGATTAGAAAATGTGCTAAAAGCCAGGAAGCTGATGATCTTTTAAAAGACAATATAAAATTGCCCGAGGAACTAAAGATTTATTATGGTCCTTTGTTTCTTTTAGGTAACAAAGAAATTTTTGGGGCAACAGAGAAAACCACGTTTGAGGAATTAGAAAAAATAATAAAATAGGAGCTTAGCCATGCAAGATAAACCAAAGATTTATATTATTGATGTGACTAATCGCGACGGGGTCCAGACATCGCGGATATGTCTTTCGAAATTACAGAAGACAATGATCAATTACTATCTGGATAAGATGGGAATCTTCCAGAGTGAATTCGGTTTTCCCATCACGCATCACGAGACAAACTATTTAAATGCAAATCTGGAATTAGTTGAAAAGAAAGCTTTTAATTCTATCCGTTTAGGTGGCTGGTTGCGGGCAACACCCGCGGATGTCCAGACAGCTTTTAAAATGGTCCCCGGATTGAAACATGTGAATCTTTCGATCTCTACCTCCGAGCAGATGATTACGCATAAATTCAAAGGAAAACTCGATCATAAAGGCGTAATCAGGGAGATGATTGAGGCAGTTAAGAAGGCAAAGAAACTCGGCGCGGAAAGTATCGGTGTCAATGCCGAGGATGCCTCGCGCACAAAAATGGATTATCTGATAGAATTTGCCCTTGCTGCCAAAGATTCTGGAGCTGATAGGATTCGTTATTGTGATACCCTGGGTTGCGATACACCATTTACAATTTATGATAGAGTAAGTCAGCTTGCCAATGCGATTGAAATACCTATTGAAATCCATTGCCACAATGATTTGGGTTTGGTTGTAGCTAATTCAATTGCCGGCGCAAAGGCAATTAACGACGCTGGTTTTGATGCCTATATCAATACCTGCGTAAACGGAATGGGTGAGCGCGCTGGAAATGCTGATTTAGTTAGCGTTATATTAGCTATAAAATTCGGCAGCGGCTTCGAAGAATATCTTCTGGATGAAAAGATAAATCTAAAAACTGCATGGAAATTATGTAAATACTCCGAATATGCATTCGGAGTGCCGATTCCAATAAATCAACCAGGTATCGGAGCCAATGCCTTTGCTCACGAATCAGGAATTCACGCCGACGGAGCACTTAAAGACAGACGCAATTACGAGCTTTATGATTTTGAGGAACTAGGCAGAGGCGAGCCAGAGATTATTGATACCGGAAGAAATATCACTGCTGGAGAATATAGCGGCATAAAAGGATTCAGGAATGTTTATGAGAAGTTACAGATTTCCTTTAAGGACGAAAAGGAAGCTGCTGAGATATTGGATTTAGTGCGATACGCCAATGTCCATAATCAAAAGCCCCTAGTCGCAGAGGAATTGCTTTTTATCGCAAAGTATCCTAAGGTCGCAGGAAAAATATTTACTATGTCACTTTACCACGGAAGGTAATAAATGAATACAGCGATAGTCGGAGCACAATGGGGAGATGAGGGAAAAGGGAAGATCATCGATTTTCTCTCCGAAAACGCGAAGTATGTTGTTCGCTATCAAGGTGGAAACAATGCCGGACATACGGTGGTTGTCAATGGCAAACAGTTTATTTTTCATCTTATACCGTCGGCGATATTGCATAGAAATAAAATCTGCGTTATCGGAAACGGTGTTGTAATCGATCCGAGGGCATTATTAGAGGAAATCAATATATTAAAAAAACAAAAGATCAAGGTTGATAAAAACAACTTAAAGATTTCCCTTAATGCGCATATCGTTTTTCCCTATCATCGTATTTTGGATAAGCTGCGCGAGAAAAAGAGGACTAACAGGATAGGTACGACAGGAAGAGGAATCGGTCCTTGTTATTGCGATAAGGTTTCAAGATGCGGAATAAGATTAGCGGACTTGCTTAATCCAGATGTTTTGTCTACGAAACTTAAAGATAATCTAAAGGAAAAAAACGAGATATTTAAAAAGGTGCATAATCATAAAACTTTCTTTTTTAAAAACATATATAAGGAATATCTTGGTTATGCTAGCAAGCTTAAGGGATATGCCTGCGATACAGCTTTGCTGCTTAATAAAGCTATCAAGAAGCGCCAGAGCGTACTTTTTGAAGGCGCTCAAGGGACATTTCTTGATTTAGATTTTGGCACTTATCCGTTTGTGACTTCATCCAATGCTATCGTGGGAGGAGTTTGTTCGGGAACAGGGGTATCACCGGATAAAATCGATAGAATTATCGGCGTTGTCAAAGCTTACACTACTCGCGTGGGAGAAGGTCCTTTTCCCACAGAGTTTACCAGTGATTTATTGCGAAGAATCCGAAATAAAGGCAAGGAATTTGGCGCTACAACAGGTAGGCCTCGTAGATGCGGTTGGTTTGATGCGGTGATGGCAAGATACGCTATCACAATTAACGGTATCTCAGAGCTGGCGGTGATGAAATTAGACGTATTGGATAACTTAAAAGTCATCAAGATTTGCACCGGATATAAATACAAAGGTAAAATTTATAGAGATTTTCCTCTTGATTTCGAAATAATACGAAAAGCCAAGCCTGTTTACGAAAAACATCTCGGTTGGCAACAATCTACAGAAGGAATTAAAAGATATAAAGGTCTCCCGTTAAATGCCCGCAGATACATAGAGAGAATCGAAAAGCTGCTAGGTGCTAAAATAAGATATATCTCCGTAGGTTCTGCCAGGGAAAGTACGATTTTACGTTCAAAATAACAGAGGTTCGATTTAGACTAAAGCGAGCACAATAAGTGCTTGACTTTAATAGTTGGTTGTGATAATGTTAGATTTGTTCAAAATAACTAAAAGGAGGTTGGTGATGAGTAAAGGCACAAAAAGATTTTTTTATCTAACTGCAATCATATTAGTAAGTTTGACGCTTATGAGTTGCACCGTAATATTTCAGAAAGGAAGACGTTCTGATGTAGAAAAAATCAGCGAACTGGAAGATCAATTGGCCCAATTAAGAGGCACAAGGCAGTTACTTGAAGAAAGGTTAAAGCAGGAAATCGCTGATAAACAGGTACGTTTAGAAATGGCCGAGAGAGGACTGGTCATTACTTTTGTCGCAGAGGTTTTGTTTGATTCCGGGAAGGCCAAGATTAGAACTAAGGCCTATCCGACATTGGATAAAGTTGCTCGCGTTTTAGAAGAAGAAGTCCCTAATATGGAAATCGGCGTAGAAGGCCATACTGACAATCAACCCATAAAATTTTCTGGTTGGAAATCCAATTGGGAGTTATCCAGCGCGAGGGCAATGAGCGTTCTCCATTATTTAGTTGATGAGAGAGGGATAACCCCGGAGAGAGTCTCTGCTATAGGTCATGGGGAATTTAAGCCTCTTACTTCAAATGATACTAAAGAAGGCAAACAGCTTAATCGACGCGTTGAGATAGTTATCTTGCCCAGGACAGTGGAATCCAGGGCCCAAGAGGCAGAATCCGAAGATTTCCTTGAAGAACCAGAAGAAAACCTAAAGTAATAAATCTTCAATTTTTTTAAAAGGAGGGAAAATAAGGCATGGATGAACAACTTAAGGATAGAATTCTAATTGCGATGGTTATTCTCACTGTGATTTGCCTTATTTTAGCAATTAGTTCGAGTATAACAGCTCAAAAGAATAAAAAAAGCCTTCAGAGAGAAATGGTTTTACGTTTGGATGCTGAGGAGAAATTGACTAATTTAACTCCGACAGTTTCCGAACTTGAAAATACAAAGACGAATCTCGAAGGCACAACCAAGGTTCTTGAGGAACAGAAGATAATTAACCAAGAATTAAGATTCGAGCTTGAAAAGATGAAGAGGCTAAAAGAAACGCTAGAAGAAGATCTGAAAGAGGCGCTTGTCAGATGCAGAAAATAAGCTTATTGTTTAAGAAATTATTATCTTATTACTAGATTTTTTAAAGGCGCGAGTAATTTTTTTCA
The DNA here is from genome assembly GCA_043819095.1 of Candidatus Omnitrophota bacterium. GTDB lineage: Bacteria > Omnitrophota > Gorgyraeia > VGKH01 > VGKH01 > JBDRFF01. The sequence continues at coordinate 65,497 of JBDRFF010000020.1, read as the reverse complement.
AGAATGGGGGATAAATATCCCCCATTTTAGTAAGAGCGTTTAGATGTAAGACATGAGACAGATACCTAATCATATAGCAATTATCATGGACGGTAATGGACGTTGGGCAAAAAGACGGGGGCTTCCTCGGGCTGCAGGACATCGCGTGGGAATAGATAAAATCAAAAAGATAATTAAAGCTGCTGATGAATTAGGAATTAAGATCCTGACTTTGTTTGCTTTTTCTACCGAGAATTGGAAGAGACCTAGAAGAGAAGTTAGTATGTTGATGCATTCCTTGGAAAATTTTTTAGATAAAGAGTTCTCTGAGCTAATGGAAAATAATATCAGATTAAAGGTTATCGGTAGAGATGAACCCCTACCAAAAAAACTTCTTGAGAAATTAAAAAAGACCCAAGACTTATCTAAAGATAACACTGGTATAATGGTGAATTTAGCCTTCAACTATGGCGGAAGGACAGAGATTGTCGATGCAGCAAAGAAAATAGCCCAGGGTGTATTGGATAACAAATATAATTTGGAACAGATAAACGAGGATTCTTTCTCAAATTTCCTATATACTGCAGGTCAATTAGAGCCAGATCTTTTGATTCGGACTTCTGGAGAGATGCGAATAAGTAATTTTTTACTTTGGCAATTATCATATGCAGAACTTTATTTTACAGAAAGATTCTGGCCGGATTTCAATAAGCAAGATCTTGAAGATGCGATTAAGGAATATCAATCGCGGGATCGGCGTTTCGGAGACGCAAAATCTAAATAAGAGATGACTGTAAAAAGAGCATTAAGTGCTTCATTTTTAATTATCCTTTCGGCGTTGGCAATTATATTTGAATGGGCATGTTCCGCTTTCGCGATTTTACTAATTATCGGTGGCTTATACGAATTTTTTAAGTTAATCGAAAGACAGGGAATTTATATTTATAAATATTTCGGAATGGCTATCGGAATAATCATTCCGTTCTCGATTGCTTTTCAGTTTGAATTAACCAAAAATTGGGAATTGCTCTTCATAGTTTTGATGTTGGTATTTATTTTCTTGCTGCAGTTTACCCGTCGGGAAGAAACGCAGGCGGTATTAAGCATCTCCACTACGCTTTTCGGCATACTTTATATTGCTTGGTTTTTCAGCTTTATTATAAAATTGCGACTTTTGCCTTACGGAGCAAGTTTAGTTGGAGCGATAGTGCTAATTACAAAAGCTGGAGATATCGGAGCATATCTGATAGGTACGCGTTGGGGCAAACGCACTCTAATCAAGCGTATCAGCCCGAAAAAATCAATTGAGGGAGCAGCCGGAGGGCTTATCTTTGCCGTTTTAGCGGCTTTAGCTAGCAGAGTATTTTTACCGGAAAAGGCAGTATTTTCTAATATGCATTTAGCTATGATGGGATTATTCTTCGGGATAATGGGGCAATTAGGAGATTTATCTGAATCTTTGATCAAGCGTAATTGTCACGTTAAAGATTCAGGGAACATATTTCCAGGAATCGGAGGAGTTTTAGATATAATCGACAGTCTCTTATTTACGGTTCCGGCATTTTATTTTTATATGAGTACGGTGTTAAAATGAAAAATATAATAGTTTTAGGCTCAACCGGTTCTATAGGACAAAATACATTAAATGTAATCTCAGATTTTCCGAATAGATTTCGCGTTGTCGGTTTAAGTTCACATAAAAATAATAAGTTATTGAGAAAACAGATAGATAAATTTCATCCGAGATTTGCGGCGATAGGAAATGAAAAAATCGAGGAATTAAGAAATAGTCATATTCCTAAGGTTAAGATTTGTGATACAAATTCGGGGTTAAATGAAATGGTTGCATCGAATAATATCCATACAGTGGTTGTGGCTATATCTGGAAGCAGCGCCTTGGATTCTTTGTTACAGGCGATTAGACACAGAAAGACAGTTGCACTAGCCAACAAAGAGGCTTTGGTTATGGCCGGATCGATTATTATGAAAGAAGCAAAAAAATACAAGACTAAGATTGTTCCCATAGATAGTGAGCAGAGCGCAATATTTCAATGCCTGCAGGATAGAGACAAAAAAGAGTTAAAAAAGATCTATCTAACGGCTTCAGGTGGACCTTTAAATGATATCCCTAAGCGAAGATTTAGAAATATCAGCCTGAAGGATGTTTTAAAACATCCTCGCTGGAAAATGGGAAAGAAAATTACCGTTGATTCTGCAACTTTAATGAATAAAGGTCTGGAATTAATCGAGGCAATGTGGTTGTTTGGTGTTGATATCGATAAAGTAGAGATATTAATTCATAAAGAAGCTATTATCCATTCCATGGTTGAGTTTATAGACGGAACCATAATTGCGCAGTTAGGCATTACTGATATGAAGCTACCGATTCAATATGCATTAACTTATCCTGAGAGATGGAAGGGAAATTTGAAAAATTTAGATTTTAGGAAAATGAATCTTACTTTTAAGAAACCAGATTTAGATAAATTCCCTTGTCTAAGATTATCTTACAAGGCTGCCAGGTTAAAAGGTACGGCACCGTGCGTTTTGAATGCCGCAAACGAGGAAGCGGTTAAGGCTTTTCTTGAGAAAAGAATTAGATATTTAGATATTCACAGAATTATAAAATCAGTTTTACTCAGACACAGATTAGTTAAGAACCCGAGTCTTGCACAGATAATATCAGTTGATAAATGGGCGAGGGCGCAAGCAAATAAATTAATTTTAAATAAGGCACTATGACTTTCTTGGTATTTTTAATCGTAATAGGTATTTTAATCGTCGTCCACGAGTTTGGCCATTTTATGGTGGCTAAATCTCTAGGGATAAGAGTTGAGAAATTCGTATTGGGTTTTGGTCCTGTGCTTTTTCGCACCAAAAGAAAACATACCGAATACGCAATAAGCCTGATTCCTTTGGGGGGATACGTTAAGCTCGCCGGAGACAACAGAGACGAATATAAAGGGAATAAGTGGGAATATTTTTCTAGACCGCCTTTGCAGCGTGCAGGTATTATCGTTTTTGGTCCGATATTGAATTATGCTTTAGCCTTCTTGCTTTTTTGTTTAGTATTCTTCGTCGGTTTTCCAACCTTTACATCAGGAGTAGGCGAGCTAATCGATGATTTTCCAGCTAAAGAAGCAGGATTGTTACCCGGAGATAATATCGTCAATATTGACGGCCAAGACGTAAAACATTGGGAAGAATTGCAAGAGATTGTATTTGATAAGAAAGAGGGTAAATTAGATATAACTGTTTTAAGGGGCAGCAAAAAAATCAAATTTAAGATACTACCAAAAAAGGAAACAATTACGAATATATTCGGTCAGGAGACAACGGTTAGTCTAATCGGCATAAGGCCCAAGGATGATGAGTTTGTAAAACTAAAATATCCTTTAGGGGAATCAATTATGGAAGGCGGAAAGCGATTATTTTTTATGACCGCTCTGACATTCAAGGCTTTATTCATGATGTTAACCGGGGGCATTTCTCTAAAAGAATCTGTTACTGGACCGCTGGGCATATTTTTTATGACCGGCAAGGCCGCTGAGCAGGGAGTTGTTTATCTGATTCATATAATGGCGATTTTGAGTATGAGTCTAGCAATATTCAATTTGCTTCCGCTTCCGATTTTGGACGGTGGCCATCTTTTTCTGCTGGCAATAGAGAAAATAAGAGGCAAGCCTTTTTCTCAAAGGACCGATGAGTGGATTAGCCGTCTGGGGCTTGGCTTTATTATTTTCGTTGCATCGTTTGTTTTTTATAATGACTTAATTAGATATGGTGTGATAGAAAAAGTTGTAAATTGGGTAAATAATATCAGGTGATGGGAAAAATGGCGAAACTGAAGATGAGATCTATAAAACACGACACATTATGGCGTAAATTTTTGCTTTCTGCCATATTGATGTCTTTGATACCGATACTATTGTTGCTTTACATAGTCGGATTTGTTGTAGTCCCCAAGAGCGAAACAGGTGCCACGCAAATAAAATGGTTAATCTTCTGGATATTCTGGTCGGCATTAGTCGGATTTTATATAACCAGAAATCTTATCCGTACTTTTGTTTCAATTTCAAAAAGCGTGAAGACTGTTGCTAATGGCGATTATTCTACGCGCATTGAAAGCGATGGAGCAAGCGAGTTTAATCAATTATCTGAATCGTTTAATAGAATCACCGCTAGATTAGAGGAAAACATAAAAGAGCTTCAAAAATCCAAAAAGATGATGCAGGACATACTTTCGCGCGTAGGAAAGGCTGTAGCATCTTTTCAAGATATAGAGAGATTCCTAGAACTTATTCTTATGACGACAACCCAGGCAATCGGAGCAAGGAATGGAAAATTGATGTTAGTCGATAAAAAAAATAAGGAGCTATTCACCAAGATATCTTTCGGTGATAAACAGATACAGGAAGATAGGATTAAAATTGGCGAGGGAATTCTGGGCTCTGTTGCCGAGAAGGAAAAGCCAGTTATATTATCTAGATCCCAAAGTAATTTCGGTGCAGCTATTATTTGCGTTCCTTTAGTTTATAGTAACAAGGTAACTGGGCTTATCGCTTTAAATGATAAATTAAACGGTCAGGATTTTACGGAGGATGACCTGTTTATTCTTAGTGATCTAGCTAGTCATATATCTATTGCCTTAGAGAATTATCGTTTGAGTCAGGATGTTGAGAAGACATATGTTGAGACAATCAATGCGCTTGCCATGGCGGTAGATGCTAGAGATCCATACACCAGAGGCCATAGTAAGCGTGTAGGCGAATATTGCTACAGAATAGCAAAGGAATTTAAATTGGATGAAGAAACAGTTAAGATGTTAATGGATGCGAGTATTGTTCATGATATCGGAAAAATCGGTATCCCGGATGAGATCTTACATAAGACAACTCCGCTAACCAAGGATGAAATAAAGCTTATTCAGCAACACCCAATAATAGGAGATAATATTTTAAAACCGATTCGCTCTTTCGATAAGCTGCGCAGTTTGATTCGTTCTCACCATGAAAGATTAAATGGTAAAGGCTATCCTGACAGAATTAAAGCTAAGAGCTTATCTTTGCCGTTAAATATAATGATTGTAGCCGATGCATTTGATGCAATGACTTCCAATAGGCCTTACCGTCGGGCAATGAGTATTTTGGAGGCAACGAAAGAACTGCGCAAAAATGCAGGAAATGTTTTTGACAAGGAAGTAGTTAAAAAATTCTTAGAAATAATTTAGATGAAGATCAAGCGCCGTAAGACAAAGATTATAGAAGTTGGCAATCTCAAGATGGGCGGTAGTAGCCCCATATCTATTCAGGCAATGAGTAAGACAGATACAAAAGATATCTCAGCTACAGTAAGGCAGATCAACAGATTAAAGTCAGTAGGCGCAGATATAGTCCGCGTTGCCGTAAAAGATATTAAAGATGCAAAAGCGATTAAAGACATAAAAAGAAAAACTGATGTCCCGCTGGTCGCAGATATCCATTTTAATTATCAGTTTGCGTTAGAAGCGATTAAAAACGGCGCAGATAAAATCAGGCTTAATCCTGGCAACATTTATAATCTAAGTCAGATTAAAAAGGTTGCGAATATGGCAAGAAAGCATCGAATACCCATTAGGGTAGGCATAAATTCTGGGTCGGTAAAGAAGTCTCGGGGTTCTATAGTTGGTTCGATGGTTAAAAGTGCGTTAGATTATATAAAGATTTTAGAAAGATTGCGCTTCTATGATATCGTTGTTTCGCTTAAGGCTTCAGGCGTGGATGATACAATAAAGGCATATGAAAAAATGGCAAAACTATGTAATTATCCTTTTCATTTAGGCGTTACGGCCACAGGACCACTTATTCCCGGAACAATAAAATCTACGTTGGCAATCGCAACTTTACTAAAGGAAGGCATCGGCGACACTATCAGAGTTTCTTTGACTAGCGAACCTGAGGATGAGATAATAGTTGCTAAGGAAATTCTGCAGTCTCTGTCTTTAAGAAAACCTTCTTTAGAGATTGTCAGTTGTCCTACCTGTGGTCGCTGCGAAGTAGATTTGATAAAGCTAGTAAATAATCTTAAAAATAGATTAAATGGAGCATGTTCTAAAAACAAGGCTGCTACTAGGAGGATCGCTATAATGGGCTGTATTGTCAACGGTCCGGGCGAGGCAAAAGAAGCCGATTTAGGAATAGCTTTTACAAGGCATTCAGCGCTCGTTTTTAAAAAAGGGAAAATTTTCAAAAAGATGTCCGAGAGAGATTCGATCGATTTCTTAGTTAAGGAGATAAAAAAAATATCTTAAAAGGAATGATATTATGCTTTGGTCAAAAACTTTTATTCCAACTCTAAAAGATGCGCCCGAAGGTACTGAGGCGGTAAGTCACAAGTTATTATTCCGCGCTGGGATGATCCGCATGCTTATCTCAGGAGTTTATATTTATCTGCCTTTGGGTCTTATGGTGCTGAATAGGATTGAGTCAATTATCCGAGAGGAAATGAATAAAGCCGGAGCTCAGGAATTACTGCTTTCCTGTATTCAGCCATTAGACCTTTGGAAGCAGACAGGTAGAGATAAACAACTGGCTGATACCCTTATCCGTTTCCAAGACCGTAAGGGGAGAAATCTATGCCTTGGTCCAACGCACGAAGAGGTGATTACTGATTTAGTAAAAAATCACATTAGTTCTTATAGACAATTGCCCGTAGTTCTCTATCAAATTCAGTCAAAATTTCGCGATGAGATCCGCCCGCGTTTTGGTTTGATTCGAGCTTGCGAGTTCGTGATGAAAGACGCTTATAGTTTCGATCGCGACCAAAAAGGCTTGGATAAGAATTATAAATTAATGCTGGAGGCTTACAAGAAGATATTCACACGATGCGGACTTAAGTTTTTGATCACTGAGGCAGATCCTGGGATAATGGGAGGAAGTATCTCGCATGAATTTATGGTCCCGGCCCAAAGCGGCGAAGACATGGTTTTGCATTGCAAAAAATGTAAATTTACAAAGACATTGGCGCCTGATTCAAAAAAAGAAGATTGTCCTAAATGTAAAACAGGGCTGGAGCAGAGACAGACAATAGAGGTCGGACATGTATTTCAGCTCGGGACAAAATACAGTAAAGTTCAAGGCGCAACCTATCTTGATGAAAAAGGCAAACAGCAGACGATAATTATGGGCTGCTATGGTATTGGCGTAAGCAGAATAATCTCTGCCATCATTGAACAGAATTATGATGAGCATGGAATTATCTGGCCAAAAGAAATCAGCCCGTTCGATATATTGATCTTGCCCGTACAATCTTCCAATAAAAATGTCAGTAGTTTAGCTGAAAAATATTATGTTGATTTAGAAAAACAGGGCCTTAGAGTTTTACTAGATGATAGGCAGGAAAGCGCAGGCGTAAAATTCAAAGACGCTGATTTAATCGGTGTCCCCTTAAGGATAACTATTGGTGAAAAGAATCTCAAAAAAGGTAAAGCAGAGATAAATCTACGTCGAGGAAATAAGGTTATTACAGTAGATAAAGAAAACGTAGTACAAAAGATTAAAACTCTTGTTTTAAAAGGCGGATAGAGATGTACGTAGAAACCGATAAAATTAAAGAAATAGTAATGCCTTTATTTGAGAATTATGGCATCGATTTAGTCGATTTACATATTTATAGTGGAGGAAAAAGAATTAACTTAAAGTTTCTTGTGGATAAACCCGGCGGCGGGATTAGTCTTGATGATTGCACCAAATTAAACGAGGATATCGGCGACCTTTTAGATAAGGAAAATGTCATTCAGGAAAGTTTTCTGTTAGAGGTCTCATCTCCAGGGCTAGATCGTCCGCTTCTGACGATTAAGGATTTTATCCGAAACAAGGATAAAGACGTCAAAATCTTTCTTCGTGAGCCCGTGGAGGACAGGATAGAGATTGCAGGCAAAATAATCTCAGCAGAAGATGATATAGTTGTTATAAAAACCGAGGATAAAGAAATAAAGATACCTATAGATAAAATCAACAAGGCAAAGAAAATATTTTAATCAGAGAGGTCTATAATGAGCGAAGAATTACTATCTATACTTGAACAGATCGAGCGCGACAAGGGAATAGAGAAAGAAGTCCTTATCCAGGCGGTCGAATCCGCTTTAGTAAGTGCTGCCAGAAAGATCTGGGCGGCTGACCCAGAAGTTGAAATTAAGGTAGAATTAGACAGAGAAACAGGTCAGATAAAAGCCTTCGCCGGAAAGAAAGAGATAAAGTCTAGTGAATTCGGACGCATTGCTGCCCAGACAGCCAAGCAGGTGATTATTCAGAAGATCCGTGAGGCTGAAAAAGAGGTAGTCTACGGAGAATTTCAGAGCAAAGTCGGAGAGTTGGTCACGGGTAGCGTCTACAGATTCGATCGAGGCAATATCATCGTCGATTTAAATAAGACGGAGGGACTTGTTCCTAAGAGCGAACAATCACGTAAAGAAGAATTTCATCAGGGCGAGCGTATCAGTGCATACATTATTGAGGTAAAAAAAGAAACCAGAGGTCCGCAGATTATTTTGTCTCGTACAAATCCAAATCTGGTTAAGAAGTTGTTTGAGCTTGAGGTTCCTGAGATATATGAAGGAATCGTAGAGATAAAGGCTATCGCTCGCGAACCCGGAGAACGGACCAAAATAGCAGTCAGGTCCAAAGATGAAAAAGTAGACTGTGTAGGTGCCTGTGTAGGCATGCGCGGCCAGCGTGTAAAAAACATCGTTTCTGAATTGCATGGTGAAAAAATTGATATTGTGCGTTGGTCAGATGAAGCAAGAGAATTCGTTAGTGCCGCCTTAAATCCTGCGAAGATCGATAAGGTAATTTTTAATAAGGAGACAAAAAGGGCAGAGGTACTTGTTCCCGAAGATCAACTTTCATTAGCAATTGGTAAGCACGGACAGAATGTAAGATTAGCCTCGAAACTCACTGAATGGGAATTAGACATTCGCAGTAAAGAAGTTAAGAAGGAAAAGAAGGAAAAGAAGGAAGCTGCTAAAGAAGCGCCGAGCCTTACAGATCTACCCGGCGTGGGCGCAAAGGTCGCCGATTCTTTAAAAGAAGCTGGATTTGATACATTTGAGAAATTAGCTCAGGCAAAAATAGAGGAACTTTCAAAGATAAAAGGCTTGGGCAAGAAAAAGGCCGAAGTAATAATTCAAGAAGCAAACAAGCTTACAGGTAAAACAGAGAAAGAAGGATAATGCGTGTTCATCAATTAGCTAAAGAATTAAAGGTTTCAAGCCAGAAGATTATAGATAAGCTAAATACTCTGGGCTTTAAAGTCAAAGGCCACATGAGTTTGGTCTCGGCTGAAGCTGTCAAGCTTCTTAAAAAAGAACCTAAAAAACCAAAGTCAGTAAAAAAAGAGAAGCCTAAGGTGAAGCCAAAACCAAAGGCAAAGCCGAAGGTTCAACCAAGGGGAATGCCGAGAAGGAAGCCTAAAGAAGAAGTAATTGAAAAGAAAACAGTTGTTGAGGAAAAGAAACCCGAGGTAGTAGTCAAGCCGCCGCCCCCACCACCAATAGAAGCAAAGCCCGCTTTAAAAGAAATCGAGGTAGATTTTCCTATCAATGTAAGAGAGATTTCCAACAAGCTTCAAGAAAAACCCAATGTAATTATTTCTAAATTAATAAAGATGGGCTTGATGGTTACTCTAAATCAGCCCCTTGATGAGGAGGCATTGAAAAAGATCGCTACTCCCCTTGGCTTTAGTTTTCGTAAGGTTCTTACCGAAGAGGAGAAACTAGTTCAGGAACACGAAGTAGTCGAAGATAAATCTTCGTTAACTTTCCGCCCTCCAGTAGTTACCTTTATGGGGCATGTTGATCACGGTAAGACATCGCTTCTTGATATGATACGAAAAAGTAAAATTACCGAAAAAGAACATGGAGGTATCACTCAACATATCGGCGCTTACGAAGTTAAAATCAATAAAGGAAGAATTACTTTTTTGGATACGCCGGGTCATGAGGCATTTACTGCTATGCGTGCCAGAGGAGCGAATATCACTGATTTAGTAGTATTGGTTGTGGCAGCGGACGAAGGAATTAAACCCCAGACAATCGAGGCAATCGATCATGCAAAGGCAGCAGGGGTTCCTATAGTTGTGGCTATAAATAAAATCGATAGACCACAAGCAGATATTGATAAAGTAAAAAAACAACTTTCAAAATATGACCTTGCTCCGGAAGACTGGGGCGGTAAGACCGTAGCTGTAGGTGTATCTGCAAAAACCGGCGAAGGTATAGATAATTTATTAGAGATGATACTTCTTGAGGCAGAGCTTCTTGAGCTCAAAGCAAATTATAACAGAAGTGCTTCCGGAGTAGTGGTGGAGGCCAGACTAAGTAAAGGTAAAGGTCCTATTGTAACATTAATTGTAGAGAATGGTACATTGAAAAAGTCGGATATAATTATTGCTGGAGATTATTATGGAAGAATTAAGGCTTTGTTAAACGACAGAGAAAAACCAATAGAGCAGGCAACGCCGGGTTCTCCGGTGGAAATTTTAGGGCTTTCAGGATTGCCGGAGGCGGGAGAGCATTTTCTAGTTAGCGACGATGAAAAAAAAGCAAAGGAAATCTGCCTAAAACGAGTTGAATTAAAGAGACAAAAGGAAACTCAGCCTATCCAGCGAATTAGCTTAGAAGATTTATATTCCCAGGTCAAAGAAGGCAAGGTAAAGGAATTAATGATTATCTTAAAGGCAGATGTTCAGGGCTCCCTTGAGGCCTTAAAGGACTCTTTAGAAAAACTTTCTACAAAAGAAGTAAAGCTTGTAACTATACATTCAGGGATTAGCTCGATAAATAATTCTGACGTAATTTTGGCAGCCGCATCTAACGCCGTAATAATCGGTTTTCACGTGACTATCGAAGCTCAGGCGAAAGAAATCGCAGATAAAGAGGGCGTGGATGTACGTACATATCGGATAATCTATGATGCCATAAATGATATAAAAGCAGCGCTGGAAGGTTTATTGGAGCCAAAGATAAAAAAGAACTTTTTGGGACGCATAGAGATCAGGCAGGTTTTTAAGCTTACAAAGGCAGGCAAAGTTGCCGGTTGTTTTGTCCAAAAAGGCAAGGTCATGCGCAATTCTTACGCAGAACTTTTACGCAACGGAAAAGTGATTTACGAAGGAAACCTTTCAGGCCTGAAGAGATTTAAAGACGATGTTCGTGATGTCGCCGAGGGTTTTGAATGCGGTCTTACGCTAAGCAATTTTGACGATTACCAAAAAGGTGATGTAGTTCAAGTTTACGAAATCGAGAAAATCGCCAGAAAATTAAAGGAGTCATAACTCAAGATGAAAAAACGAATCTTAAGCGGTATGCGCCCCACCGGACAGCTGCACTTGGGGCATTTGGTCGGCGCTTTATCCAACTGGGTAAAACTACAAAACGAATATAATTGTCTATTTATGGTTGCTGACTGGCATGCCTTAATGAGTGAATACGAGAACGCAAAGTCAACCCAAGATTACACCTTTGATAATGTCGTTGACTGGATCGCCTGTGGGATCGACCTAAAAAAATCCGTTATTTTCATCCAATCCGATGTAAAGGAACATTTAGAATTAGATATGATTTTTTCATGCATCACGCCATTAGGTTGGCTTGAACGTTGTCCGACATACAAAGAACAACTAAAAGAGATAGGAAATAGAGACTTAGGTACCTATGCATTTTTGGGCTATCCGGTCCTACAGGCAGCAGATATTTTAGTCTATAAAGCTAATGCTGTTCCCGTAGGCAAAGACCAGCTTCCGCATTTAGAGCTTACCCGTGAGATTGCCAGGCGGTTTAATCATCTATATAAAAATATCTTTCCTGAGCCAGAAGCGATCCTGACTAAGGTGCCGAAATTATTGGGGATCGACGGCAGAAAAATGAGTAAAAGTTATAATAATACAATTAACTTATCTGACTCGCCCGAGGCTGTTAAGCAAAAGACTAGAAGCATGTTTACCGATCCAAAAAGAATAAAATTGTCTGATTCTGGGCATCCGCATGAATGTAATGTTTATAGTTATTATGAAGTATTCGCGCCCCAGATGAAAACCAATGTTTACCAGTGGTGCAGCGGCGCAACGGTCGGTTGTACCGAATGCAAACAAAAATTGTCCGATGTTCTTCTTGATGTGCTAACGCCTATTCAAAAAAAGCGTAGTCAGATATTGAAGGATAAAAACAAAATAAAAAAGGTTCTCGCTGATGGAGCAAAAAAGGCCAGAGAATTAGCCAGTGCCACAATAGAGGAAACAAGAAAGGCACTATTTGCAAAATAAAAAATGAGCTACAAGATAAAATTAGATTTTTTTGAAGGTCCGCTAGATTTGCTTCTTTATCTTATCAAGAAGAACGAAGTCAATATCTACGATATTCCTATCTCAACAATTACTGAACAGTATTTGCAATATATCGAGGTAATGAAGTTATTAGATTTAGATATTGTCGGTGAATTTCTGGTGGTAGCGGCAACCTTAATGCAGATAAAATCTAAGATGTTGTTGCCTCAGCCTGATGAGTCACCTGAAGAAGAAATTGAAGATCCGCGTGCCGAACTGATTAACAGACTGCTTGAATACCAGAAATATAAAGATGCCGCCGATGATTTAAGGCAGAGAGAAATAGCAAGAAAAAATCTTTTTACTCGTGAGCCCGACAAGAAAACCGAAGAGAGATTCTTGCGTGAGCCAGGAGAGGTTTATTTTGAAGCTAACCTTTTTGATTTAATCAGCGCCTTTTCCAAGGCAATGAAAGAAGTCCCTCGAGAGATTTTCTACGAGGTAATGAGGGATGAGTTTACGGTTGATCAAAAGATTCATGACATTTTACATATTTTATTAGAAGAACCAGAAATAAGCCTTCAGACAATATTCCTAAAAGCAGTGAACAAGTTAGAAATCATAGCTTCATTTTTAGCTATTCTGGAACTTATAAGATTGAAAGAAATAACCATAATACAAAGACAGCTATTTGGCGAAATCAGGATCTTAAGAAACAAGGAAAACATTGAACCCTATGCAGAAGGACCGCCAAAAACTAATAATTAACCAAGAGACTGAAGAAGATATAGTTTTAAATATATCTCTTCGTCCCAGCAAGCTTACTGAGTTTGTAGGCCAGAAGGAAGTCGTAGATAATCTTAAAGTTGCCTTACAGGCCACAAAACAAAGGAAAGAGCCTCTCGAGCACGTTTTATTCTCAGGTCCCCCTGGTTTAGGTAAGACATCTCTGGCGCATATAATTGCCCATGAGATGCAGACAAAGATTACCGCTACTTCCGGTCCTGCCATTGAGCGCGCAGGTGACCTAATCGGGATCTTGACTAATCTGGAAAAGGGAGATGTTTTATTCATTGACGAGATTCATAGACTTTCTAAGGTCGTTGAGGAATTCCTTTATCCGGCAATGGAAAGTTTTCAGATTGATTTTGTGATAGATAAGGGTCCCTACGCCAAGACGATTAAATTTAATCTAAAACCCTTTACTTTAGTCGGGGCAACAACAAGAAGCGGTCTTTTGACCGCTCCGCTTCGGGAAAGATTTGGGATTTTTTATCATCTTGATTTTTATCCATTCGATGAATTAAGTACGATAATAAAGCATTCAGCAAAGATATTGTCTTTGCCAATAGAAAATGAAGCAGCAGATGAAATCGCTAAACGCTCCAGAGGCACGCCTAGGATCGCCAACAGGTTGCTTCGTAGAGTAAGGGATTATTCTCAGGTAAAAAAACCTAAACAAAAAGTGACAAGAGATATAGTCGACGCCGCGCTTAAGAATCTAAGAATTGATGAAGCCGGTTTAGATCAGGTTGACAGGAAAGTCTTAAAGACAATCCTTGAGGTTTATGAAGGCGGTCCCGTAGGAGTTGAGGCACTGGCTGCAACACTAAACGAAGAAGTTGATACAATTGTTGATTGCATCGAACCTTTTTTGCTGAAAACTGGATATTTGAAACGTACCTCTCGAGGCAGACAGGCTACAAAGTTAACTTACGAGCATTTTGGTCTCGCCAATAAAAAACAAGAACAAAAGGATTTATTTTAAACTTAGAATGAAGTTATTGCTTCATACCTGCTGCGCGCCATGTCTGATTTATCCTTATGAAATTTTAAAAAAACAGGACTACGAAGTGGCGGGTTTTTTCTATAATCCCAACATACAACCATTGTTTGAATATGAAAATCGAAAGAAGGCTGTTGAGGATTATTCAAAGCCGAATAGCATTTCTGTTTATTGCGAAGAGAAATACAGTCCAGAAGATTTTTTTCGAGTAATCGCAAATAACGAGAAAGCGCCTCAGAGATGCCATATCTGCTGGAAGCTCCGTTTAAAGAAAACTGCGGAATTTGCCAAAGATAAAGGTATGGAGAGTTTCTCGACTACGCTTTTGGTCAGCCCGTATCAGGATATCGAGAGAATAAAGAAAATCGGAGAAGAGATTTCAAAAGATACAGGAATAAAGTTTGTATTCGAAGATTTTCGAAGCGGTTTTCGCGACGCGCATAAAAAAGCAAAAGATGCAGGCCTGTATTGCCAAAAATATTGCGGATGTATATTCTCAAATGAAGCCACGACTTATGGAACGAAGTGAACATAAGTCGTATGGTTGAATTTGACCCCACACTTTTTTAGTATTCATATTTTTTGGTGGGAGTTTTTAAGATAGTTTGAATAGATAAAAGGTGTGGGGTCTAATTCGCGCAAACAATTTACGGAGCAATAGCGACGTAAATTGTGCGCTCATTAGAAATCGAGAGATATGAGCGAACTTAATATTGTGGGAAAAATATTAATTTTAGTCGGTGTGGTTTTAGTTATATTGGGACTGACTTTTCTTCTGGGAGGGAAAATTCCCTGGTTGGGAAAACTCCCGGGGGATATCTATATCCAGAAGAAGAATTCCTCATTTTATTTTCCCATAACAACATGTATATTAATTAGCATTATCATGACTATGGTTTTATGGTTATGGAAAAAAAGATAACAAGAATTTTAATAATTCTAATCTGCGCGGTTTCTCTTTTGGGCTTTTCGCAACCGCCCTCGCCGACTAAATCTAATTTATACGTGCGCGTGGCGATAATCAAAGATAAGCTATCTTTAAGACTTATCATAAAGGGGCCTTTTAGCATTTATTCTTTGAATACCAATGAACCTCTTGCTGAATATAGGAATTTGAAGACTTCAATCGTGACACCGACTAATTATGGAATAAAAATAGGGAGGTATTCATATTTTAAGATTTTTGGCATAAAAATCGTTCCAAAGAAAGATGCGACCATATTTGTAAATAAGCGCCGTTTTCGTGGCCAGGTTGATATCGTGCGTCAGCAGGATATGACGCTTTTGGTGGTGAATCATATTGATGTCGAGAGTTATATCCGTGGAGTCCTGTATCATGAGGTTTCGCATAAATGGCCTCTTGAGGCCATAAAGGCACAGGCGGTTGCGGCTAGGACATACGCGCTTTACCAGGCAAAGGTCAATGAAGCCAGAGATTATGATCTAACCAGTGATATTTATTCCCAGGTCTACGGTGGAAGGACGTCTGAGAAATACCGCACAAACATGGCCGTAAACCGGACGCTAGGAGAACTTCTGACTTTCGAAGGAGAGATTTTTCCTACGTATTACCATGCTACTTGCGCTGGACATACTGAGGATGCCTCGCGGCTTTGGAATATTGATCTGCCGCCGTTAAAAGGCGTGGAATGCGATTTTGACAGTAAATCTCCGCATATTCGATGGAAGGAAAATTTGAGACTTAAGGATATCCAGGTTAAGCTTATAAAAGCGGGCAAGAAAATTGGGTTGATAAAAGAAATAAATATTCTAGAAATAAACGATTCAGGAAGAATAGATAGATTAGAGATTATTGACCGTCGCGACAGTAAAATTTATCTTTCTGGAAAAGAATTTCGCATGATTGTTGGGCCAAATATTATCAAAAGCACTAATTTTACAGTTAAGATGCGTGGATATTACGCTGATTTTATTGGTAAAGGCTGGGGTCACGGCGTTGGCTTGTGCCAATGGGGTGCAAAATCTATGTCTGATTGTGGTTTTAAATACGACGAGATATTAAAATATTACTATCCTGGTTCTGAAATTTCAAAATGAAGTTACGAGAATTCGACTACGACCTTCCTAGAGAGTTAATCGCTCAATACCCATTAAAGAAAAGAGACCAAGCGCGGCTTTTGGTTATCGATAGAGCTTCCAAGGAAATCTATCATGATAAATTCTTCAATATTTTAAAGTATCTTCCCAAAAAAAGCCTGATGATTTTAAACGATAGCAAGGTGGTCCCAGCAAGGCTTATGGGTAGACGTGCGTCGGGCGGCAGTGTTGAAATATTTTTATTGAAACGTTTATCCGACGGATATTCTTATAAAAGCTTGATTAAGCCATTGAAGAGATTGAAATTAAATGAAAAAATACTTTTTAATGGAGGTAAAATTACGGCGCAGCTCAAAGACCCACTGCAAAAAATCGTTCGATTCAATACAAAGAATCAATCTCGATTATTCAAATTAGGCCAGATTCCACTTCCGCCTTATGTGAAGAGGCAGCCAGAAGCAATTGATAAAACACATTATCAGACAGTTTATGCAAAACATAAGGGATCAGTAGCAAGCCCTACAGCTGGGCTTCATTTTACAAAGCGTTCGCTTTCAAAAATAAAAAACTCCGGAATAAAAATTAATAAAGTCACGCTCCATGTCAATTACGCAACGTTTAATCCAGTAAAAGAAGAAAACATCGCTAAGCACAAGATGCATAGCGAAGAGTTTGAGGTGGCGGCTAAAACCGTAAAAGATATCCAAAAAGCCAAATCTAGCGGAAGAATAATTATTGCTGTCGGTACTACAAGCTTTAGGGTTGTAGAAACAATTGTAAGGGGGTCAGGGATTGCAGATTTTGGGTTGGAGGTAAGAAGCCACGGAAAGAAGTCGGATAACCTGGAATCTAGAGTCTGCGATCCACCCCAAAAATCCATAAAAGGCACAACAGATTTGTTCGTTTATCCAGGATATAAACCAAAATTAGTCGATGTTCTTATTACGAATTTTCATCTACCGCGCACGACGTTATTTATGTTAGTTTGCGCATTCGCCGGCACGGATTTAATAAAGCGCGCCTACCAAGAGGCGATCGAAAAAAAATATCGATTTTACAGTTACGGCGACGCAATGTTAATACTTTAAAAAGTCATGTTTAAGATAATCCACAAAGACAAAAAAACAAACGCAAGGATAGGAAAGCTTCGTACCGCTCACGGCACAGTTCCCACGCCGTTCTTTATGGCTGTAGGCACAAACGCAACCGTTAAGACTTTATCCGTGCAAGATCTTCTAGAAGCCAAAACTGAGATTATTGTTTCAAATACCTATCATGTATTCGTCAGGCCGGGAATGGAGATTCTAAAAAAGGCTGGTGGTTTACATAAATTTATGAGCTGGCCAAGGCCGATTTTGACCGACTCCGGAGGTTATCAAATATTCTCTTTAGCACTTTTAAGAAAGGTCACTGATGAAGGAGTTAAATTCCAATCTCACGTAGACGGCAATGCACATTTCTTCACACCGGAAGATATAATTTCTATTCAAAAATCCTTAAAATCTGATATAATAATGCCGTTAGATGAATGTGTGCATTATCCCTGCCCACGGGACTATGCCCGAATTGCAACCAAGCGTACTACCCACTGGGTAAAGCGTTCAAAAATAGCTTATAATCAGCTAAACAGCAAGACAAAAAATAAAGATAGGCAGTTACTTTTTGGCATCGTTCAAGGTGCCATGTATAAGGATTTGCGAAGGCAATCTTGCGAAGAGCTCCTTGATATTGGTTTTGATGGCTATTCCATCGGCGGCTTAAGCGTTGGCGAACCCAATGATCTGATGCAGGAGATTTTATCTTATACTCTTGATTTTATTCCCGAAGATAAGCCGCGATATACAATGGGCGTAGGAACGCCCGATCAGATTATCCAAAGCGTAGCCAAAGGCGTAGATATGTTCGATACCTGTGTTCCCACGCGTTACGGCAGAAACGGCACGGCATTTACTAGCATTGGTAAAATCACCTTAACCAACGCACAATTTACAAAGGACTTTTCTCCGATAGATAAAAATTGCGATTGTTATGCCTGTAAAAATTATTCCCGCGCGTATTTAAGGCATCTTTGCAATGCAAAAGAGATTTTAGGGCTTCGGCTTGTTTCATATCATAATATTTATTTTTATATGAAACTGATGCACGATATCCGCGAAGCGATTAAAAATGATAGATTCAGTAAATTTAAGAAAGAATTCTTAAAGAAGACAGGTAATTCTAAATGAGAATCGATATCTTAACAATTTTTCCAGATATGTTTGCTCCCGTCGTGAACGAATCTATTTTAAAGCGTGCTCAGAAAAAAAGGAAATTAAAGATCGCTGTTCATAATATCCGGGATTACACGGCTGATAAACATAAGAAGGTAGATGATAGACCTTTTGGCGGCGGACCGGGAATGGTTATGCAGATTCAGCCAATTTACGATGCCTTGCAGAGGATTGGTAAGATTTCGAAGTCCCTTAAAAAGCAAAAGAGAATAATTCTTCTTTCACCACAAGGCAAAACCTTAAACCAGAAAGTTGCTTCGAGGCTTTCAAGATGTAAACATTTGATTCTGATCTGTGCCCATTACGAAGGCGTAGATGAACGAGTTAAGAAAAGTCTAATTGATGAAGAAATATCAATAGGCGATTATGTTTTAACCGGAGGCGAACTTCCTGCCATGGTTTTGATCGATAGTGTTTGCCGATTAGTTCCGGGCGTATTGGGCAGAAAAGAGTCATTGCATCAGGAATCATTTCATGATAATTTATTGGAGTATCCGCAATACACTCGGCCTGCAAATTTTAAAGGGATGAAAGTCCCGTCGATTTTATTAAGCGGTGACCATAATAAAATCCTCGAATACAGGAAAAAAGAATCGGTCAGGATTACAAAAAAGAAAAGATCCGATTTACTAAAAAAATAAAAACGGAGGTTAAAATGAAACGAATAGAAGAGATTGAAGCAGAGCAACTGAAAAAAGATATCCCAGATTTTAAGGCCGGGGATACAGTAAAGGTTTCGGTCAAAGTTCCGGAGGCCGAAGGTAAATTTCGAATTCATGATTTTGAAGGCGTGGTTATACGCCGGCACGGAAAAAGCATCAAGGCTACCTTTACGGTAAGAAAGATATCTTTTGGCGAAGGAGTTGAAAGAACATTCCCAATACATTCTCCGACAATTGAAAAAATCACGGTTTCCCGAAAAGGAAAAGCTAGGCGCAATAAGCTTTATTATTTAAGAGAAAGAATCGGAAAACAGGCCACAAAGGTAAAGGCAGAGTAATTGCTTTATCACGAAAATAAAGCCAAGAAAAAAGGTTTTAAATTCATCATCGGGGTTGACGAAGCTGGTCGTGGTCCACTGGCAGGTCCTGTGGTAGCTTCGGCAGTTTTATTAGTAGATAAGCGTTTTAGAAATCGTATCGATGATTCAAAAAAACTCACCGCTATGCAACGGGAGAAGGCATTTCGCGAAATAATCACGAAATCGATCTTCGGTTTAGGCGTTGTCAGCGAAGACCATATCGATCAAATAAATATCTTAGAGGCAACGCGCCTTGCGATGCGTAATGCAATCTTGGATTTGATTTTGCATTTAGAGAAGAAAAAAGGCTTCAAGAGAAATCGATTAAAAAAACAAGTTTGTGTTTTAGTAGACGGTAATATACTTGATCTAGATGTGCCTTGTTATACTAAAAATATAATTAAAGGGGATTCGAAAAGTTTATCCATTGCCTGCGCCTCAATCGTGGCGAAGTTCACCCGCGATAGAATGATGCTTTTACTTGATAGGATTCATCCGCAGTATGGTTTCTCCAAACATAAAGGTTACGGCACAAAAAGACATCTAAAAGCGTTAAAGAGACATGGTCCGTCGGTATTCCATCGAAAAAGCTTTAGTCCCGTAAAATGTCTAGACAGAAAATAGATTTAGGTCTTGCCGGTGAAGATTCGGCAATCAATTTCTTAAAAAGCAATGGCTATAAGATTTTAGAAAAGAATTTTAGAACTAACCTTGGAGAAATCGATATAGTTGCAAAAGATAAGAATTGCATTTGTTTTGTGGAGGTAAAAACCAGAACCACGCAGGAAAAAGGCTCACCTCAAGAGTCAATCACCAAGAGCAAACAACATAAGCTGTCTCAATTGGCTTTATCATATTTAAAAAATAATAGATTACTAAAGAAGTCAGCAAGGTTTGATGTTGTTTCAGTAATGCATAATTCATCCGGAGAAAATAAGGTCGATATTATAAAAAACGCGTTTTTATTAGATAATCATTATCTATATTAGATCAAATGAAGACACAAGTTATGGAATGCAATGACATAAATTGTTTGTCTGCCCTTCGACTTCGCTCAGGATCCCTCGAAGGAGTCCCGAGCAACGTCGAGGGAAATTTGACCCCCCACCACTTTTAGAAACAACTGTGGAATTAAAGATGGTGGGTTTGAAAAGACGATAAACGTTTTTATATAAAAGAACGCCTGATTACTAAAAGTGGTGGGGGGTTCAATTTCGACGAATAATTTACGTCGTTTGAAAACTCCGTAAATTATGTCGTCATTGAAGGAGGTCAAATGCTTTCAGATTTAGAAATTGCTCAAAACGCAAAGATTAAGCCCATCAAGCAAATTGCCAAGAAGATTGGCATAAAGGATAGTGATCTTGAGTTTTACGGCAACTATAAGGCAAAGGTGTCTTTGGATCTAATCAAAAAGAATAAGAATAAAAAGAATGCAAAATATATAGATGTGACCGCAATTACACCTACGCCTCTTGGTGAAGGTAAAACTGTCACCACTATAGGGTTGTCAATGGCTCTTAATCGCATCGGCAAAAAAACTATCAGCTGTATTAGGCAGCCTTCTTTAGGTCCGGTATTCGGCATAAAGGGCGGAGCTGCCGGAGGCGGTTATTCCCAAGTAATCCCAATGGAAGATTTTAATCTCCATTTCACAGGAGATGTTCATGCGGTCAGCCTGGCGCATAATCTTTGCGCAGCTTTCTTGGATAATGCAATCTATCGCCATAAATTTAATTTTGATATGCATAAGATTTTCTGGAAGAGGGTAGTTGATGTGAGCGACAGGTCATTAAGATACATTACTGTTGGTCTGGGCTCTAAACAGGACGGCATTCCTCGTCAGGGAGGATTTGATATATCTGTAGCCAGTGAAATTATGGCTATATTGGCGCTTACTGAGAATTTATCTGATTTAAGGAAAAGGATCGGGCGTATAGTTGTAGCAATGACAAAAAATGGTAAGTTAGTTACCGCAGAAGACTTGAAAGTCGCCGGAGCTATGGCTGTTTTATTAAAGGACGCGATAAAGCCAACGCTTATTCAGACGTTAGAAAATACCCCCGTATTCGTACATGCAGGGCCGTTTGCTAATATCGCCCACGGCAATAGTTCTATTTTAGCAGACAGGATAGCTGTAAAATTAGCAGATTTTGTTGTCACCGAAAGCGGCTTTGGCGCAGATTGCGGGGCGGAGAAATTCTTTAATATAAAGTGTAGAAATAGCGGTATTAAACCCGATGCAGCGGTTCTGGTTTGTACTATTCGGGCATTAAAGATGCACAGCGGAAGATTTAATGTCGTTGCCGGCAAGCCTTTGAGTAAAGGTCTTATATCGGAAAATCTTGAGGCATTAAGAGAAGGCAGCTCAAATTTAGAAAAGCAAATTGAGAATATAAAACAATTCGGGATTCCTTGCGTTGTGGCTGTAAATAAATTTACAACAGATACTAAAAAAGAGATAGACCTGGTAAAAAGAATAGCTTTGCAAGCCGGTGCCGATGATGTTGCGCTAAGCGAAGTCTGGGCAAAGGGTTCAAAAGGCGGCACAGATTTAGCCAGAGCCGTTACAAAAGCAGCTAATAAGAAGAGCCATTTTAAATATCTTTATCCTGATTCTATGAAAATTAAAGATAAGATAGAGACAATCGCAAAGAAAATATATGGGGCAAAAAGCGTTTTCTATTCAGTGCGCGCAGAAGAAAAGGTAAGGCTTTATACAAAATTGAAATATAATAAGTTCCCCATCTGTATGGCTAAGACTCATCTTTCACTTTCACATGACCCTAAACTAAAGGGCAGGCCTGAAGATTTTATTCTTCCCGTAAGGGATATTAAGGCTTCTGTGGGAGCTGGTTTTCTTTACGTGCTTTGCGGAGAGATGCGTACGATGCCGGGGCTTCCAACTCATCCGGCTGGGGAAAAAATAGATATCGACGACAATGGACAAATTAGAGGATTATTTTAGGAGAGAAGAGGAGAGTTTACTTAAGAAAGACGAAAGTCATCCTCAAAAAGAAGCCGAACCACATCCTCA
The DNA here is from genome assembly GCA_043819095.1 of Candidatus Omnitrophota bacterium. Classification (GTDB taxonomy): domain Bacteria; phylum Omnitrophota; class Gorgyraeia; order VGKH01; family VGKH01; genus JBDRFF01. Next base: position 43,049 of record JBDRFF010000020.1, on the reverse strand, counting down.
TCATCTAAGAATAAGAGTAAGTAAATTTTTTCGCGACGCAGTTCTTGTTTTGTTCGCAGTATTTCTATCTGTATTATTTTTGTCGATGTTCAAACAACAAGAGAAGGTTAATCCGGAGATGGAAAAAAGATTTCTTAAATTGTTAAAAGACAAAGAAGAACGAAAGCGAATGGAGAAAATGGTTGATGATGTCCAGAAGAGAGGCATAGACGTGGAGGAATTTATAAAATGAGAAAATATGCTAATAAAAGTATAAGGGAATATCTTGATGATTTAGCGGCAAGAAAGCCGGCTCCCGGAGGCGGTTCAGCTGCAGCGCTTGTTGGCGCAACAGCCGCGGCATTGCTTTCTATGGTAGCAAATTTTACCATAGGCAAACCAAAATATAAGAAATTCCAAAAAGATATCAAAAAGTCATTAAAAGAATCGGGAAAAATAAGAAAAAAGTTGCTTGAATTAGTTGATTTAGATGTTATAACTTATAATAAGGTTGCTCGAAACAAAAAGATCTCTTTCGCCTTACATCAAAAATCCTTAAAAGAAGCAACTATTGTTCCCGTAAAGATTACCGAATTAAGTTTTCAAGCATTGAATCTTTGTCCGGTGTTAGCAAAAAAAGGAAATAAGTATTTAATCAGCGATGTTCATGTCGCAAACAGCTTACTTCGCGCTGCAATCAAATCTGCAATCGTAAACGTGAAAATCAATCTTCCGTATATAAAAGATAAGAAATTCGTCGCAAGAATTAAGCAGCAATTTAAATCTTGGAGGATATAAATGGCCGCCAAATTACTTGAAGGAAAAATTATTGCTTCTGGAATCAAAGAGGCATTAAAGAAAGAAATTTCAAGCTTGGGCAAAAAGCCGGTTTTAGCAAGCATCATCATCGGTGAAAATGTCGGCGCAGAAGCCTATTGCAAATCACAGAAAAAGACAGCAGACAATTTAGGAATTGAATATAGTTTAGAAAGATTGCCGGCTGATACGAATCAGCCAGGCTTAATTGATTTTATTCAGAAATTAAATAATGATGTTAATGTCAACGGAATCATCGTTCAGATGCCGCTTCCAAAGCAGATAGATTATAAGGCAATCAGTAGTTTTATTTCACCCGATAAAGATATCGAAGGAATGCATCCGCAAAATCTGGGAAAAGTTTTAATGGGTAAAGCAAGAATTGCGCCTTGTACTGCAGCGGCAGCAATGGCTTTGATTGAGGCGACTGGAGTTAATCTTTACGGAAAAGAAGTAGTTATCGTAGGGCATAGCGAAATCGTAGGGAAACCTTTAAGCCTTTTATTATTAGAGAAATTTGCAACCACAACAGTCTGTCATATTGGAACTTCAGAAGCTGGAAAATTAATCGAACATGTAAACAAAGCCGAGATTTTAGTTGTAGCCGTAGGAAAAGCCGGATTAATTAAGGGCGAATGGATAATGGATGGCGCAATTGTAATCGATGTAGGAATAAATCGCGTTGAAGGAAAAATCGTGGGAGACGTAGAATTTGACGAAGCTTCCAAACGTGCATCATATATCACGCCGGTTCCAGGCGGCGTAGGGCCATTAACCGTCACAATGTTAATGCGTAATTTAGTTGAAGCAACAAAGATTCAAGCCAAATGACTTTTAAAGAGAAAATAAAACAAGGAAAATTTTTATTAACTTCTGAAATCGGTCCGCCCAAAGGTATCGAAACTAAAGAATTATTAGGAGATGCCGAGTTAATTCGTGACCGTGTTGATGCAATTAACGTAACTGATCTGCAGAGTTCTGTAATGCGTCTTGGTTCGTTGGCAGTATGTCGTCTATTAAAGGAAAAAGGACTCGAGCCGATATTTCAGATGACCTGCCGGGATAGAAATCGTTTAGCACTCCAATCGGATTTATTATCAGCTGCGGCATTAGGAATTGATAATGTTTTAGCTTTAACCGGTGATCATGTCTCATTAGGAGATCATCCCGACGCAAAGCCTGTGTTTGATTTAGAAAGCGTTCAGCTGTTGGAAGTTATTAAAACATTGGAATCAGGTAAGGATATGGTTGGTAATGATCTTCAAGGCCCGGCGCCGAAATTCTGTAAAGGCGCGGTGGTAAATCCCGGCGCAGATCCTATTGAACCGCAGATTATGAAAATGGAACAAAAAGTAGCCGCAGGGGCTGAATTTTTCCAGACGCAGGCGGTTTATGATATAAAACAGTTCGAAACTTTTATTAATAAAGTAAAACATATTAAAGTTCCGATTATGGCCGGAATCGTGCTTTTAAAATCTGCCGGTATGGCAAAATTCATGAATGAAAATGTCGCGGGAGTAAATGTCCCGGATAATTTGATAGAAGAAATGAAAAGTGTTTCCAAAGAAGATAGACCAAAAAAGAGCGTTGAGATAGCTGCGCGTCTGATTAAGGAATTAAATTCCATGTGTCAGGGAATACACCTTATGCCGTTGGGCTGGGACAAACAAGTTCCTTTAATTTTAGACGCTGTAGGGCTTTAAATGAAGCCACAACTTATGTTCCTCCGACGTACCGTCGGAGGAACATAAGTTGTTTGGCTGAATTTACCCCGCTGCTTTCTTGCGAAAGCAAGAAGTGGGGTTCATTTCAGACGTATAATTTACGTCGTCTTAGGACTCCGTAAATTATGACGTCATTGAAGGAGGAATAATTAATGAGTGATGTAACTAAGCGATCGGTTGATCCAGCAACCCAAGAAGTTTTAAAAAAGATTCAAGGCGAATCTTTTAAGACAATTTGGGACAGACATGAAGAAATGCAACCGCAGTGCGGTTTTGGGCAGTTAGGGATTTGTTGTACGAATTGTTATCTTGGGCCTTGTAGGATTGATCCATTTGGCGAAGGCACACAGTGTGGAGTTTGTGGCGCCGATGCAGACACAATTGTCGCGCGAAATTTGCTTCGCCATATTGCCTGTGGAGCTGCTGCGCATTCAGACCACGGAAGAGGCGTTGCGCACGCGCTTCATTTAGTTGGCAAAGGCAAAATCCACGATTATAAAATTCAAGACGAAGATAAATTAAAGGAAATGGCCAAGATGTATGGTATCAAAATTGAAGGTCGTTCCAAAGAAGATATTGCTGCGGATTTAGGCGATAAGTTTTTAGAGGATTTTGGCGCGCAGGAAGGCCCGCTTAAATTTATCGTCCGCGCTCCTAAGAAGAGAATCGCGGTTTGGAAAAAGGCAGGCATTATTCCTCGCGGTGTTGATAGAGAAATTGTTGAAGCCATGCATAGGGTTCATATTGGAGTGGATAATGAATATAAGAGTATAATTTTGCACGGAATGAGGACAAGTCTTGGGGATGGCTGGGGCGGTTCGATGATTGCAACCGAAGCCCAGGATATCCTTTTGCGTACTCCCGAACCAATACGAGGGACGGTTAATCTGGGTGTATTGAAAGAGGATCAGGTTAATATTATTGTTCACGGCCACGAAGCGCTTCTTCCTGAGGCAGCAGCCCAGGTGGTCAAAGACCCGGAGATGATAAAATTGGCAAAAGAAGCAGGCGCAGCTGGAATAAATTTAGCCGGAATGTGCTGTACGGCAAATGAAGTCCTGATGCGTCATGAAGTGCCTTTAGCAGGAAATTTCCTGCAACAGGAATTAGCCATCGCCACAGGCGCGGTAGAAATGATGATGGTCGATATCCAGTGTATTATGCCGGGTTTGATTGATGTTGCCAAATGTTTTCATACTGAGATTATTACCACGTCGGAAAAGGCAAAGTTTCCCGGCGTGACATTTATCCACTTTGATGAACACGACGCCATAAATATAATGAAATCGATTGTGAAAAAGGCAATCGAGAATTATAAGAAAAGAGATAAAAACAGAGTTTTTATTCCCAAAGAAAAGAAAGATTTAATTGCAGGGATTTCAACTGAAATAGTTTCGCGCATTTTAGGTGGGAAATATCTTAACACCTTTAAGCCTTTAAATGAAGCTATCATTAACGGAAGGATTCGTGGTATCGCAGGAGTTGTGGGTTGCAATAATCCTAAAATTACTCACGATTTTGGCCATCTGACTTTGGTCAAAGAATTACTTAAAAATGATGTGATTGTTTTATCGACAGGATGCTCTGCTATCGCTTGCGGTAAGGCTGGATTGTTACAGCCAGAAGCAGCATTTGAAGCAGCAGGCAAAGGTTTGAAAGAAATTTGCGAAGCAGTAGGTATTCCGCCTGTATTACATATGGGCTCTTGCGTAGATAATAGTCGAATTCTAATCGCAGCAACTGAAGTTTTGAAAGAAGGGGGTCTTGGTGAAGATATTTCAGATCTTCCCGCAGCCGGAGCAGCGCCAGAGTGGATGTCGGAAAAGGCAATAAGCATCGGATTTTATTTTGTTTCTTCAGGCGTGTTTACAGTTTTAGGCGGGGCAATGCCTGTCTTAGGGAGTCAAAATGTAACTAAATTTTTGACTGAGGATATGGAGTCTATTTGCGGAGGAAAATTTGCATTTGAGGCAGATCCTTTAAAAGCAGCAAAAATGATGATTGATCATATAAATAAAAAGCGTGAGGCGCTTAAACTGCAGCCAATGATGTATCAGGAGGCAGTTAAAACAGGAAAAAAATAAATGGGAATAGTTTTTGAACGCAGATATTCGCGGATTGCACGCAGATGGTCGCAGATTGTCCATAAGGATAAAATCTGTGTGTATCTGCGTTAGATTTGCGATAATCTGCGTTAAAAAATTACCAAAATAATATGAAAAAGATTTATTTTGACGTCGAGAAATGTTTAGGTTGTAAATCCTGTGAACTTGCCTGTGCTATTTCGCATTCGGTCTCCAAAGAATTGGAAAAGATGATCAAGGAGAAGGATAAATCTTTACCACGCATAAAGATTACCTTTTCTAAAGATAAAAATTATCCTATGAGCTGCAGGCATTGTAAGGATCCCAAATGTGTAGCTGCTTGTATGGCTGCGGCAATATCAAAAGATGAGAAAACCGGTCAGATTTTATACGATGAAGATAAATGCGTAGGTTGCTGGATGTGCGTAATGGTTTGTCCTTATGGTGCTATCAGGCCGAATAAAAAAGTAAAAATTCCTGTTAGATGTGATTTGTGTACTGATATCGGCGAGCCGCAGTGTGTAAAGGCTTGCCCGGTTAAAGCAGTTCTTTGGGTAGAAGAAGAGGAAATGAAGCCACGACTTAACGATTCCGACGTATCGTCGGAGGAAGCTAAGTCGTCTGGCTGAATTTGCCCCCACCGTTTTGTTTCGCTTTTGGTGAAGCAAAGCGAACCAAAACGAAACAGTGGGGGTTAATTCGCGCATTTGACTTATGTCACTTTTGTTCCATAAGTCAAGCGCTCATTAAAGAAAGCAATAATTATGAAACAAGTAATCATTATCGGAGATTCAGCAGCAGGCGTTGCCGCTGTTGAGGCAATAAGAAAAAAGGATAAAGAATCAAAGATTATCGTTTTATCCGATGAGGATTATCCTTCTTATTGTCGATGCGTTATCTCTGATTTTCTGGCCGGAAAAGTGACGGAAGAAAAGTTAGTTTATCGCAGCAATGAATTCTTCAAAGAGCAGAACGCAGAGCTTAAATTAGGCACAAAGGTAGTGAGGGTCGATCCTAAGAAAAATCGTGTTGTAGCTGAAGATGTTTCAGAGAACAAAGAAGAAGATAAGAAATCAAAATCGTCTAAATTACAACTTGATTATGATGCGCTTCTTTTGGCTAATGGCGCAAGCCCGAAATTTCCCGAATTAAAAGGAATCAAGAAAAAAGGAGTATTCGGTTTTAGAACTATAAAAGATACTAAAGACATTTTACAATTAGTGACGATGGCAGATACTGCCTGTGTTTCCGGAGGCGGACTTATCGGATTAAAAGCTGCATATGGTCTGAGAAAAAGAGGCAAGGATGTAAAAGTTATTATAAGATCGCCTTATGTTTTATCTCAAGTGGTTGATAAGCAAGCAGCCCAACTTGTGCAGAAGAGATTATCAGACAATGGAATTGAGATACTGACAGGAAGAAGCATCACAGAAATAGTCGGAAATGGTGATCTTAAAGCAGTGCGTTTAGATAATAATAAAGTTATTGCTTGTCAGATTGTGGTTGTAGCAAAAGGTGTTCAACCCAACACTGATATAATTTCTGAGACCGAGATAAAAATCAGTGATGGAATTTGTGTTGATGAAAACATGAAGACAAATATTCCAAATATCTACGCTGCAGGCGATGTCTGCGAGACTTTTGATATCACATTAAATAAGCCAATAGTCAATGCTCTTTGGCCGCACGCAGTTGAACAAGGCAAAATCGCCGGAAGCAATATCGCTGGTGAAAATATAAAATACGAAGGTTCTTTAGGATTAAATTCAGTTGAGTTTTTTGATTTGCCGGTTGTCTCAATGGGGATTTATAAAGAAGGCGAAAACCAAGAAATCTTATCAAAATCTTTTCCCGGTTTAGAGATTTATAAAAAATTAGTTATAGCCGGGAATCGATTAGTTGGAGCAGTTTTGGTTGGGAATATCAATCAGTCCGGAGTATTCTTAAAATTAATCAAAGAAAAAATAGATATAACCAATATTAAAGATAGATTATTAAATGAAAACTTCAGTTTCGCTGATATCAGAGATTTAGTAAGAGAGGAAGAAAGGACTTATGTCTAAGATAGTCGCTCAGGCTGTAATTAGAGGCGCTCATCAGATTTTTAAGGAATCGGAATCCAAACTCAATAAAGCTATTGAAGAGAAAAGCGAGTCGCAGAAAATTGAATTTCCAAGCACAGCTTTTTATTTGCCGATGGCAAATGCTTTAATGGCAAAAGAGGCGAAGACTTTAAAGGACGCAAAAGAAATATTAGAACATGCTAGGTCGCTTTTACCTGAGGTTCCATCGGATAAGATCTGGTTGCCTTATTTAGGAGGAGTATTAGATGCGGGGATTGCTACGTTACTTTGTGAAGAGATTATTATGGTTCTGCGTTATCTTTATAATGAAGAGCCTCAAGTAGATTGTAATGGATTTTTCACCGATACGATAATTCGTTCTTTAGGCATTCAGTTAGTCGACGGAAGACTTCCTGGTTTCGCAGCTATATTAGGTGCAGCCCCGGATAACAAAACTGCTGTTGATATCGTAAGAGGATTTCAGGAGAGAAATATTCTTGTTTTTGCAGGAAGTTCATCAGCCGGCCGCTCGATTATCGATCAACTTAAAGAAGAAAAAGTTGAAATGGGTTGGGATAATTATATTGTTCCCTATGGTAGAGATACTGTTTCAGGGATTTATCCTTTACATTGGGCAATAAGAGGCGCTTTGACTTTTGGAGGTATTAAACCAGGAGAAGCGAAAAAATGTCTCTTGTATTGCAAGGAGCGCGTTTTCGCTTTCGGTTTGACACTGGGCGAGGTTGATGATTTAAAATTTGCCACCGGAGCCGGAGCTATAGCTATGGGATTTCCTATAATCGCAGATACAGATATTCCTGAGATTAAACCTTCGGGAATCACTACTTATGAGGCATTAGTGAAAGAGTTAGATTATAACAAAATCATTCCGCGCTGTATTGAAGTTAGGGGCGTTAAGGTTAAGGTTGCAAAGATTCCAATTCCTGTAATGTATGGCGCTGCTTTTGAAGGAGAACGCGTAAGAAAAGATAGCCTCTATGTGGAATTTGGAGGAAAGGTTTCAACTGCTATAGAATATTTACACAGCACTGACACAAGTAAAATTGAAGATGGTAAAGTTGAATTAATCGGGTCCGATATTGACAATATAAATTCAACCAAAAAGAATATGCCGCTGGGAATAGAGGTTCAGGTTGCAGGAAGAAAATTCAACAAAGACTTCGAACCAATATTAGAAAGACAGCTTCACCGTTATGTAAACTGGGCAATGGGGCTCATGCATATCGGCCAAAGAGATATGGTCTGGATTAGGATTAACCAGGAAGCAGCTAAAAAAGGTTTTAGATTAAAACATATCGGTATTATCATGCATGCGATGCTGCATCAAGATTACAGTGCTATTTTAGATAAGGTTCAAGTAAGGCTTTATACTAATGAGAAAGACGTTGAGAAATTAAGTAAACAGGCGCAAAAGACATTTGTCGAGCGAGATGAGCGTTTAAGCGGCATGACAGATGAAAGCGTAGACACGTTTTACAGTTGCATGCTGTGTCAATCTTTTGCTCCCAATCACGTATGTGTGATTACGCCGGAAAGACTGGGTTTGTGCGGTGCTTATTCTTGGCTTGACGGTAGGGCAAGTTATGAAATTATCCCAACCGGCCCCAATCAACCCATACAAAAAGGCGAATGTCTCGATACAAAATTAGGACAATGGAAAAATGTAAATGATTTTGTTAATCAGAAATCGAACAAATCCGTAAGTTCTGTAAGTATGTATTCTTTATTGGTTGATCCTCAGACTTCTTGCGGATGTTTTGAATGTATTTTAGCAGTTATTCCCGAAGTTAACGGCGTTATGATTGTTAACCGCGACCACTCCGGAATGACTCCTTGCGGGATGACATTTACTACTTTGGCAGGTTCTGTAGGTGGAGGCGTGCAGACTCCAGGATTCTTAGGGGTTGGAAAGCTATATGTCGCCAGTAAGAAATTCATCTCTGCGGATGGCGGTTTACAACGTTTAGTCTGGATGCCCAAAGAATTGAAAGAAGCGCTTGGAGATAAATTAAAACAACGCTGTAAGGAGATCGGGGATCCGGATTTCTATGATAAAATCGCTGATGAAACACAGGCTACCACTATCGAACAATTAAAACCATTCTTAGAAAAGGTCGGTCATCCGGCTTTGAAAATGCCGGCGCTTCTTTAGAAGACAAATGGACTATTTTAAAAAAAATCTTGCCAAATACGTATTTATGTATTATCCTTATATCAGACAGCGAGATATGAAATTTAAAAATCTAAATATTATCATCTATGCTGTTCTCTTCTTTGTCGCATTTCTGTCTCCATGCTTAGCCCTCGATTCTGAAGAACAAGCCCAAGAATATCGCAAAAAAGGCTATTATGCTCAACAGCAAGGTGACATCCAAGGGGCTATCGAATTTTACCTAAAAGCATTAAGTATAAACCCCGATTTAGCAATAATCTATAATGACTTGGGAATCGTCTACGAGACCTTGGAAGAGTTTGACTTAGCAGAGGATAGCTATCTAAACTGCTTAAAAATAAATAAGAATTATCTGCCCGCATATACGAACTTGGCCTTCCTTTATGAGAAAAATAATCAGTTAAAAAAGGCCGCATATTTTTGGAAGAAAAGATCAGAACTGGGAGATCCTAACGACTATTGGACTAGGAAGGCAAAGAAAAATCTAGAAAGGCTCATGGTTTACTCACCAGAGATAAACGAAATGTTAATTCAGGAAGAGGCGGATAGTCTCACTCAGGAAGTAAAGGTTAAGAAGGCCGCTAGATTTAACACGAAATTGGCAAAGGCTAAAGAGCATTTTGAATTGGGTAAGAAATATTTTAACCAAGAGAGATATTCGGAATCAAAAGAGCAATTCCAAAAAGCATTGCTATTAACCCCTAATGACCCTACCATGCTTGACTATTACAAAAAAGCCAAAAAGAATGAAGAAGACAAGAAAGTGAAGCTTCATATCCAAGAAGGTATGAAATATTACGAACGTGGTGATATGAGGCAGGCTCGAGAAGAATTTGAAGACTTACTCACCGTAATTCCAGATAAATCTAATCATTAATCTATATAATGTTTTAATTCATACATACTAATCCTCATATGGCCAGGCCAAAACTATTTTTAATCGATGCGAATTCTTTCTGTTATCGTTCATATTATGCCATAAGGAATCTCTCGACTTCCTATGGTCAGCCGACAAATGCTATATTCGGGTTTATTAATATGCTCAAGAAAATTTTACAGAATAAAAATATAGAGTTCTTGGGAATATGTTTTGACGTCAGTAGAAAAACCTTTCGGCAGGCTAAATTTTCCGAATATAAAATTCACAGACCGCCCATGCCGGATGAACTAAAAACTCAGATCTCGCTTATAAAAGAAATAATTACTGCCTATAATATTCCAATTTTTGAAATGGAGGGATTTGAGGCAGACGATGTTATTGCAACTTTAGCCAAGAAGGCAACTAAGGAAAACCTAGATGTATTTATTATTAGTTCTGATAAAGATATCTTCCAGCTTATAGATGAGCATATCAAAATCTATAGCCCCAATAAAGAGACAGTTGTATACGATTTGAATAATTTTAAATCTAGGTTCAATGTGCCTCCGGATAAAATAACTGATCTTATAGGGCTTATGGGCGATGCTGCCGATAATATACCGGGGGTCAAAGGCATTGGAGAGAAAACAGCGGTTAATCTGCTTGCGCAATTCGGTAGCTTAGAAAATTTATTAAAGAATCTAGATAAAATTAAATCTGAGAATATAAGGGAACTGTTAACACAGCAGAAAAATCAGGCGATAATGAGCAAAGAGCTGGCTGAATTAGATAGAGAAGTGCCCCTCGAGTTCGATATCAAGCAATTAAAGACAAAAGAACCGGATTATAAAAAATTATATGAATTATTTAAGAAATTGGAATTTAACAGCTTTCTAAAAGATTTACCCGAATTTCAGACACAAAAAGATTCTGCGAAATTAATTTCATTAGATGAGAAGGCTGAATTAGATGGTTTTTTAAAAAAGCTTGGTAATGAGACTAGAGAAATTGCTTTTTTAATTACGGCTACAGATTCTATCCCACAGGCTATCTTTTCTGCAACTAAAAAAGAAGTCTATTCAATAAAATTGGAAAATCTAAAGAAGATCGCGGCGTTATTTGAAAACAAAAAAATTGGGAAAATCGTTCATGATTCTAAAACCACGTTGATTTTCTTAAAAGATTACGAGATGAGATTAGTGGGGAAAATATTTGATACGATGCTCGCAGCCTATCTACTTGATCCTTCAAAATCAAAATATGATATTGAGGATTTGGCTTGGGAGTATTTAAAGATACCCGCCATAGAATTGGGAAAAGGAGATCAATCCAAAGTTAAATTACTTCTTGAATTAAGGCCGGCGCTGGAGAAAATGTTAAACAGCAGGTCCCAGCTTGAATTATTTTGTAATGTTGAGATACCTTTAGCGGGAGTTTTAGCTAAAATGGAGACAAGCGGCATTACTGTCGATAGGGATGTCCTAGGAAAATTATCTGAAAAAGTCAAGAGTCGTTTGGATAAATTGGTTTCAGAAATCTATAAGGCAGCAGGTTCGGAATTTAATATTAATTCACCTAAACAATTATCAAGGATTCTTTTTGAGGATTTGAAACTGCCTGTGATAAAAAGGACAAAAACAGGATTTTCAACTGACGAAGAGGTGTTAAGGAAACTATCCGATAAACACGCGATTGCCAATAATATTTTAGAGTACAGACAATTGACAAAATTACAAACGGGCTATATTGATAGTCTGCCGGAATTAATTAACCCTAATACAGGCAGGGTTCATACGTCGTTTAATCAGACGATTACAGAGACCGGCCGGTTGAGTTCAAGTAATCCTAATTTGCAAAATATCCCAATAAAGACGGATATCGGAAGACAGATTAGAAAGGCATTTGTTCCAGGCAAAAAAGATTATTTACTTTTATCGGCAGATTATTCTCAGATAGAATTAAGAATTCTAGCGCATTTATCTAAATCTTCTAATTTAATAGAGGCTTTTAAGGCAGATAGAGATATTCACAAACTTACCGCATCATTAATTTTTGACAAAAAGCAGGAAGAGATCGATGACAAAATGCGAGACACCGCTAAAAGAATCAATTTTGGAATTATATACGGGATGAGTAGTTTTGGGTTATCCAAAGATTTAGTGATTTCACAAGAGGAGGCACAGGCTTTTATTGATGCCTATTTTTTGCGATACCCGAAAGTTAAAGAGTATATGCAACAGCAAATAAAATTAGCCCAAAAAGATGGATTTGTTAAGACTTTATTGGGGAGAAGACGATATATTCCGCAGATAAATAATAAAAACTTTTCGCTCAGGCAATTCGCGGAAAGACAGGCGATAAACACTCCGGTGCAGGGTTCTGCCGCCGATCTGATAAAGCTTGCCATGATTGATATCCAAAAAGAAATTGAAAAGAAAAATCTTGAATCAAAGGTTTTATTGCAGGTCCACGACGAACTGGTCTTCGAATACCCTAAAGAAGAACAGGACATATTAAAGAGCTTGGTAAAGCAGATTATGGAAAGTGTTTTAGAATTATCCGTGCCTATAAAGGTCGATATTAAAATCGGGCAAAATTGGCTAGAAATGAAAAAAATATGAAAAAACTTGTTATTGGAATAACAGGAAGTTTTGGAACGGGAAAAAGTACGGTTGCCAAGATTTTAGCCTCTTACGGCGTCAAGGTAATTGATGCAGATAGGATTGTCCATGGAATAATCGGTTCAAACAATAGGATTTCTAAAAAAATTATTAAGTTTTTTGGAAAAGATATTTTAAATAAGAATTCCACAAAGATTAACAGAAGGAAATTGGGACAAGTTGTTTTTCAAAAACAGAAATCTTTAAGGGATCTTTGTAAGATAATTCATCCGGAAGTTATTAGAAAGATTAAAAAACAACTCGCAGGAATCAAGAAAAAAGTTGTTGCAATCGATGCGCCATTATTAGTTGAGGCCGGATTTTTGAATATTGTCGATAGATTAATTGTTGTTAAAGCAAGCAGAAAAAACCAAATCAAAAGAATAAAAATAAAGATGAAGTTAAACAGTGCTGAGATTCAAAGGAGGATAGATGCACAAATACCATTGAGAAAAAAAATAAAACTGGCTGATTATGTTGTTGATAATAATGATAATATTTCTTTTACAAAAAGCCAGGTAAAAGATATCTACAAAAAGCTTTTAAAATAAGGAGGAAAAAATGATTCAGAAGACGATGGAACAAGTTGATATCAAAAAAATGAAAGACATGAAGATAGTGGAATTACATAAATTAGCAAAGGATTTGAAGCTTAATGGCATAAGCGGTCTTAGAAAGCAGGATCTTATCTTTAGGATCTTACAGGCTAAGGCGGAAAAAGAAGGTTTGATGTTCGGGGAAGGGGTCCTTGAGGTTTTGCCCGAAGGATTCGGGTTTTTGCGTTCTTCCAATTATAATTATCTGCCCTGCCCGGACGATATTTATATATCTCCGTCGCAGATAAGAAAATTTGATCTTCGCACGGGAGATACGGTCAGCGGACAAATCCGTCCTCCCAAAGAAGGGGAGAAATATTTTGCGTTACTTAAAGTAGAGGCAGTGAATTTCGAAAATCCGGAAGCAGCGAAAGATAAGATTTTCTTTGATAATTTAGTTCCGCTATATCCGTACGAGCGTTATATATTAGAAAGAGAACCAAAAGAGATATCCATGCGTATAATGGATCTTTTATCACCTATAGGAAAAGGGCAACGCGGGATGATTGTCGCGCCCCCATATAGCGGTAAGACAGTACTTTTACAAAAGTTGGCTAATTCTATCACAAAAAATCATCCAGATGCGATATTGATTATTTTATTGATCGATGAAAGACCGGAGGAAGTAACGGATATGCAGCGAAACGTGAATGCCGAGGTGATTTCATCTACATTTGATGAACCGGCAGAAAGGCATGTCCAAGTTGCTGAGGTAGTTTTAGAAAAAGCAAAAAGATTAGTTGAACATAAGAAGGATGTGGTGATATTATTAGATAGCGTTACACGGTTAGCTAGGGCGTATAATACAGTTATCCCGCACAGCGGAAAGATTCTTTCCGGCGGTATCGATTCAAATGCCCTGCATAAGCCTAAAAGATTCTTTGGCGCAGCCCGTTCCATTGAAGACGGCGGCAGTCTAACAATTATCGCTACAGCACTTGTTGATACCGGAAGCCGAATGGACGATGTTATCTTCGAAGAATTTAAAGGAACTGGCAATATGGAAATACAGCTTGATAGAACGCTTTTTCAGAGAAGAATTTATCCGGCGATCGACATTAAGCGTTCTAATACTAGGCATGAGGAATTGCTTATTCAAGATAAAGAGTTGAAGAAGATTTGGCTCCTGCGCAAAGTGCTTAATGAATTAAATACCGTCGAAGCGATGGAGTTATTGATAGAAAAACTATCAAAGACAAAATCAAACGAAGAGTTTCTAAATAGTATGAATCAGTAAGTGAGGATGTAAGTTATGGAGTTTTACTTTGAAAAGTGCCGACATAACTTACATATCCGAACTTACCCCCACACCAAAATTTTGGTGTGGGGGTTCAATTCCGACGTATAATTTACGTCGTCTTAAGACTCCGTAAATTATGTCGTCATTAAAGGAGGATAAGAAAATGAAGGATAAAATTCATCCGGCTTACAAAGAGACAACGATAACCTGTGCCTGCGGAGAGGTAATCCACACTCGTTCAACAAGACAAAACATCCGCGTAGAAATCTGCTCGAAATGTCACCCGATTTTCACAGGCAAGCAAAAACTTATTGATACTGCAGGAAGAGTGGAGAGATTCAGGAAGAAATACGAAAAGAAATAAAATAGATGTCTGAAAAATTAAAAAAAGTCAAAGCTCGTTACGAAGAGTTAGAAAAATTAATTTCTGATCCAAAAGTAATCTTCGATAGGAATCAATATCAGAGGCTCGCCAAGGAGCTGTCTCAGATAACCGAGTTGGTCAAAAATTTCAGAGAATTCGACAGAGTTTCTAGCGAGATAGCTGAGTTAGAGGTGGAGCTTAAGTCGAAAAGCCAGGATAAAGAATTTATTGAATTAGCTGAGTCGGAAATCGTTTCTCTAAAAGATAAACAAAAGAAACTCAAGCAGAAATTAGATGAACTGCAAGAAGAAAAAGATCAGGATCACGGCAGAGACGTAATCGTAGAGATCAGGGCAGGAACAGGGGGCCGGGAGGCAAGCCTATTTGCTGCTGATCTTTACAGGATGTATACAAAATACGCTGCTAAAAACAGTCTGCAGGTTGAGACTTTGAGTTGTCATTCTACGGAAACAGGTGGTTTTAAAGAAATCATTTTTAGTATCAGGGGAAAAGACGCCTACAAAAAAATGAAGTTTGAAAGCGGAGTACACCGGGTACAGCGCGTTCCCACAACCGAGGCATCGGGTAGGATCCATACCTCAACGGTCACAGTCGCGGTTTTGGTCGAACCCGAAGAAGTGGAATTTAATATTGACTCTAAGGATTTGCGTATAGATGTTTTTCGTTCAAGCGGCCCAGGCGGTCAAGGGGTAAATACTACTGATTCGGCGGTTAGGATCACATATATTCCTACTGGAATGGTTATCAGTTGTCAGGATGAGCGTTCGCAATTGAAAAATAAAGCCAAGGCCATGAGGGTATTGAGGGCAAGGCTTTTGGATAATATGCGTCATGAGAAAATGTCCAAGATCTCCAGTGAGCGCAAATCTCAGGTCGGAACCGGTGAAAGATCTGAGAAAATAAGGACTTATAATTTTCCCGATAGACGCGTGACTGAACATCGCATAGGTTTTACTGTTCATAAATTGGAAAGCATTTTAGAAGGCCAGCTCGATGAAATTAATGAAGCTTTACTTAAAGCAGAGAAAGAAAAGAAGAAATCATGACGGAAAAAGAACTCTTTTTAACAGCATTGCTAGGTTGTAAAAGAGAGGATTTATATACTAATCATTATTCCTTAAATAAACAGCAACAGGATAATTTGCTTTCCATGAAGAAGCGGCGAAAAATATCTGAACCTATTCAATACATTACAGGCTTCACGGAGTTCATGGGATTTCACTTCAAAGTCGATAAACGAGTTTTGATTCCTAGGCAGGAGACCGAAATCTTAGTTGAACAAACAGCCGCATTAATTAAAAGTTATTCCTCCGATAGAAAACTTAATGTTCTCGATCTTTGCACTGGAAGCGGAAATATTGCAATCTGCTTAGCGAAATTAACCAAAGGTCACAAGATATCCGCTTCAGATATTTCAGAAGAGGCATTAGACCTCGCCAAAGAAAATACGCGATTAAATAAAGTGGAAGAAAAGATTAATTTTTTGAAAAGTGATCTTTTCGCGGCAGGTTTTAAAGAAAAGGTTAACTTTTTTGATATCATTGTCTGTAATCCGCCGTATCTGACATCGAGTGAACTTGATAATTCGGCTATCGAATTAAGCTATGAGCCGCGAATTGCCTTGGATGCGGGTAATGACGGACTTTTGTTTTATCGAAAGATAATCATGCGATCGCCGCGATATTTGAAAAAGAACGGTCTGCTTATTTTTGAAATCGGTTATAATCAATTAGGGAAGATTAAACAAATAGTGGGTGAATCAAAAGAATTTTCTATTGAGAAAATTGTAAAAGATTATAGTGGGATCGATAGGGTAATATTTTTAAAAAAGAAATAATTAATCATGGATAAACTTGTTGTCTTTGGTGGGAAACCATTAGTTGGCGAAGTAAAGATAAGCGGAGCAAAGAATGCTGTCTTGCCGATTTTGGCTGCGACACTTCTTACCGATGAGCCTTGCACAATTAAAAATGTGCCTAATCTTCGAGACACCAACACGATGATAAAAATTTTGCGTTCTTTAGGAAAGAGCGTCGAATTGAATAATAATGTCGTATTGGTGAATTCGAAAGGTTCTGGTAAATTTACGGCTGATTATAAGTTAGTTTCAACAATGCGCGGCTCGTTTTGTGTTTTAGGTCCGCTTTTAGCAAAGTTAAACAAAGCGCGAGTATCGCTTCCCGGTGGATGCATAATCGGAGTCAGGCCAGTTGATCTACACTTGAAAGGTATCGAGGCATTGGGGGCCAAGGTAAATATTGACGGCGGTTATGTAAATGCGGCAGCCAAAGTTCTTAAAGGAAATCATATTTATCTAGGTGGAGAATTCGGTTCTTCTGTTCTCGCAACCGCAAATGTGATGATGGCCGCCACATTATCAAAAGGGAGAACTATGATTGAGGCAGCTGCCTGTGAACCCGAGTTAGTGGATTTAGCAGATTTCTTAGTAAAGATGGGAGCTAAGATTAAAGGACAGGGTACGCCAAGGATAGAGATCGAGGGGGTAAATAATTTACGCGGCGCCCAACACTCAGTTATACCGGATCGTATCGAAGCCGGAACATTTTTAATCGCAGCAGTAATAACAAAGGGTCAAATAACGCTAAATGGTGTAATCTGGGAACATCTTTTTGCCGTAATAGATAAATTAGAACAGGCAGGAGTTAAGATAAAAAAGACAAATGGGAAAATGATCGTGAAGGCAAAAGCAAGACTTAGACCGGTCAACATAACTACATTGCCGTATCCGGGCTTCCCGACTGATTTACAGGCTCAACTTATGGCATTGATGGCTGTGACGCCGGGAATAAGTATTATTACCGAGAAAGTTTTTCAGGATAGATTTATGCATATCGCTGAACTTAATCGTATGGGTGCTAATGTCAAAAGAGAAGGACCACATTCCATCGTTTCGGGAGTAAAATATTTATCCGGAGCACCTTTAATGGCATCTGATTTGCGCGCCTCTGCTGCTTTAGTTTTAGCTGGATTAGTAGCAAAAGGCAGAACCGATATCTCAAGGATTTATCATTTGGATAGAGGATATGAAAATTTAGAATTAAAACTCCAAGAACTGGGAGCGGATATCCGTAGGGAAAAAGAATAAGATGATTTTAGTTATTGATAATTACGATTCGTTTACATACAATCTTGTTCAATATTTAGCCGAGCTAGGTGAAAGCCTAGAGGTCTTTCGCAATGATAAAATTACAATTGAACAGGTTAAACGCCTTAGGCCAAAAAGTATAGTAATCTCACCAGGTCCAGGAAGGCCTAAAGACGCAGGTATTTCCAATAAAATAATCAGAGAATTTTCAGGAAAGATTCCTATTTTGGGTGTTTGTTTGGGTCATCAATGTATTGGAAAGGTTTTCGGCGGAAAAGTCGTCAGGGCAAAAAAATTAATGCATGGAAAAACTTCATCAATTTATCACAATAGAAAGACAATCTTTAAGACAATAAGAAATCCGTTTACGGGCACGCGTTATCATTCTCTGATTTTGGAAAAGAAAAGTTTTCCTAAATGTTTAGAGATTATCGCCTGGACCAAGGATAGAGAGATTATGGGACTAAAACACAAAAAATTACCAGTCTGGGGTGTGCAGTTTCATCCGGAGTCCATTTTAACTGGGGAAGGAAAGAGAATCTTAAAGAATTTTATAAGCCAATGATTAAAATTGCTATTGAGAAACTTTTAGATAAAATAAATTTGACCGGTAAAGAGATGCAAGCTGTTATGCAGGAGATTATGACCGGCAAGGTACCGGATTCCCAGATTGTCTCGTTTCTTTCGGCGCTCAAGGCAAAAGGCGAGACGCCTGAAGAGATAACTGCAGCCGCAACTGTTATGAGAAAATTCGCAGTCAAAATAAAGTCGAATCGAGATGTAGTTATTGATACTTGCGGTACCGGAGGAGATCAATCAGGCACATTTAACATTTCCACAATCAGCGCTTTTGTTGTAGCTGGCGCCGGGATTTCCGTCGCTAAGCATGGCAATCGTTCAGTGTCCAGTAAATGCGGCAGCGCAGATCTCTTAGAGGCAATAGGCATCAATATTGATTTACTTCCCGAGACGGTTGAAGAGTGTTTGAATAAAATCGGAATCGGTTTTCTTTTTGCGCCGAAACTTCATCCTGCAATGAAATACGCTATGCCTGCGAGGCATCAGATAGCTAGCCGAACGATATTTAATATTTTGGGGCCGTTGACTAATCCAGCTGGGGCTAGGCATCAGGTATTAGGGGTATTTGATAAAGATTTGGTTGAGCCGTTGGCTGCGGTTTTAAAGAATTTGGGCGCTAAACATGCGCTGGTGGTTTACGGATTGGATGGATTGGATGAAATAACTACAACCACAAATACTTTTGTCTGCGAGGTAAAAAACCAAAGATTAAATTCATTTGAAATAAATCCGGAAGATTTTGGCATAAAAAAAGCGAAAGCAGAGGATTTAAAGGGCGCCGACATAAACACAAACGTAGAGATATCCAAACAGATATTAGACGGAAAAAAGGGCGCTAAAAGAGATATAGTTGTATTAAATGCTGGTTGCGCCATCTACGCGTCAGACAAAGCAGGGGATGTAAATTCCGGCATAAAACTAGCAGAGGAATCGATCGATTCTGGCAAGGCAAAAGAAAAATTAGAACAATTAATCGAGTTTACGACAAAAAATGCCTGAAGATTTCTTAACTAAAATTGTCCAAGAGAAAAAAACTTTTATCCAGAAGCAAAAGAAAATTGTTCCTCAAGGCCTCTTGCAGAAAAAATCGCAAGAGCCGCATTTAAAACGTCTATTTAAAGAAGCTTTGGTTAAGCCCGGTAGAATTTCTCTAATCGCCGAGATAAAACAGGCTTCTCCCTCAAAAGGCATAATCAAAAAAGATCTTAATCCAGTTGATACTGCGATTGTATATCAAAAGGCTGGAGCTGATGCTCTTTCGGTTTTGACCGAAGAGACATATTTTAAGGGAAGCCTTTCGCATATTGCCTCGGTCAGGGAAAAAGTCGAGCTTCCCATATTGCGGAAAGATTTTATTATCGATGATTATCAGATATACGAATCATATGTCGCTGGTGCGGATGCGATTTTATTAATCTCTGAGATCTTATCGAAAGCACAACTTAGCGAATTTTTAAGTTTGTCTAGAACCTTAGACATGGATTGTTTAGTTGAGGCGGGAGGCGAAGAGGAACTAGAAAAAGTTCTTAAAACAGAGACACAGATTATCGGAATAAATAATCGGAATCTTCGTTCATTTGAAGTAGATTTAGAGACTTCGAAAATGTTAATCCCTTTAATACCTAAAGGTAAAATTATCGTTTCCGAAAGTGGGATTAAAGATGCTAATGATGTAAATTCATTAAAAGACCTGGGAGTGAATGCTGTTTTGATCGGCGAGGCGTTTCTTAGGGCCGATGATATCGCAGTTAAAATAAGGCAGCTTTTTAAAATAAAATAAAATGCCAAAGATTAAGATCTGTGGAATAACCAATTTAGAAGATGCCTTAAACGCAGTTAATCTGGGAGCTGATTTTCTGGGTTTCGTATTTTATAAAAAAAGCCCGCGCTATATCACTTCTGCTGAAGCTAAGAAAATAACTCTGATACTGCCTAAGATAGTCGGTAAAATCGGAGTGTTTGTCGATGCTAGCCAGAAACAAGTCAAAAGAATCGCGAAGACCTGCAACCTTGATTATGTCCAGCTTCACGGCAACGAGGATCCCGTATACTGTAGAAAACTCGCTGGCCGCGGTAAGGAAAAGATTAAAATAATCAAGGCCTTTCGGATAAAGGATGCGGACAGCTTAAAGAATATCTCAGATTATGATGTTGACTTTTATCTATTGGATACCTTTGACAAAAAGGCCCGCGGCGGAAGCGGCAAAAGTTTTAATTGGAATCTAGTTTCAAAGTTAAAGAATTTAAATCTCCCTATAATGCTTTCGGGTGGATTAAACCATAAGAATGTTAAGAAAGCAATAAAAAGGCTGAAACTTTTCGCGGTTGATGTCTCAAGCGGAGTGGAGAAGTCCAAAGGAAAAAAAGATTTTAGGTTAATGAGAGATTTTATTCTGGCCGTAAAAGAAGCTTCACTCTAAGCCCACCAAGAACAAATACTATGAGCAATTCCTTTTATTTTCAATGGCATATAACCGATGTCTGCAATCTTCGCTGCAGCCATTGTTATCAGAATAATTTTTCAGCTCAGACGGAGCTGGATTGGCACGGCCTAAAGACGGTTTGCGATAATATCGTCGATGCCTTAAGGCAGTGGAACAAAAAGGCATTGATTACTTTAACCGGCGGCGAGCCGCTTATGAAAAAAGAGCTAATTCAACTTTTGGATTGTTTAAATTCTGCTGAAGAAATAAAAGAGCTAAATATCATTTCTAATATTATGTTATTGGATGAAAGAATAATCTATATATTGAACAAGTTCAAAAAGTTAAAAAGAATAAAATTTTCGCTTGAAGGAATAACCACGCAAACCAACGATTCAATAAGAGGGAAAGGGTCTTTTAAGAGGATTGTTAATAGTTTAGGTTCGCTTAAAATCAAAGGTAATTTTGAAGTTGATCTAATGTACACGCTTTTTAAAAGTAATATTTCGGAGGTGCCTAAGATTTTTTCTTTTTGTAAAGATTATAATCTTGATGGTTTTATATTAGAGAGATTTATTCCTATAGGTCGAGGCAATCTGATAAAAAATGAGGTTCTTTCAGTAAAAGATTGGAAGAATTTATGTGAATTATTATTGGATCTCTGTCAGGTCTCATGCAAGCTCGAAGATATTCTGGATTTCAAGGCTTTCCGGATAAAGTTTCATCCTAAGAATAAGAAGCCATTATTATTAGGCGCGCCTTGCACGGTTGGGGTTGAAGGACTTTGTATTATGCCGAATGCCGATATTTTTCCTTGCAGGAGATTTAATTTATCTATCGGGAATCTTTTAAAAGAAGATTTGACCGATATCTGGGACAACTCAGATGTTTTATTCGCAGTGAGAAAGAAATATAATCTTAAGGGAAGATGTAGTTCTTGTGAAATTGAGAATTGTCGCGGCTGCCGGGCGTTAGCTTATGCAATGACGGGCGATTATTTAGAGGAAGATAGTCAGTGTTGGTTATGAAAACTGCTCCCAACTATATCAAGTTGCATGATTCAGGTCAGTTAAAGAAAAGAATCGAAAAGCTTTATAAGATTTTAGAATCCTGTGAGTTGTGTCCGCGTAAGTGTAAGATTAATAGATTAAAAGGTGAGCTTGGCTTTTGTCGTTCGGGCAAAGATTTGATTATTTCAAGTTTCAATCCGCATTTTGGGGAAGAGCGTGAATTAGTCGGTCGGTTTGGTTCCGGTACGATATTTCTTGCCAATTGCAATCTGGGTTGCGTATATTGTCAGAATTACGATATAAGCCATTTAGGAGAAGGCAGTAAATTCAGCGTTGAGGACTTAGTTCGTCAAATAATTTATTTAAAAAAACTCGGTTGCCATAATATTAATTTTGTCACGCCCACGCATGTTATCCCGCAGATCGTAGAGGCAGTATATTTAGCTATAGGTGCTGGATTGGATCTACCGCTTGTATTTAACTGCGGAGGATACGAAAACGTTGAGGTTATTAAACTACTCGATGGAATTTTCGATATCTATATGCCGGATATAAAATATTCTGATTCAAAGATGTCCAAACTTTATTCTAATGCGCCCGATTATTTTGATCGGGCAAAAGAGGCTGTCAAAGAAATGCAGCGTCAGGTTGAGGATCTAAAGGTTGATGATGGAATTGCGGTTAGGGGGCTTTTAATCCGCCATCTTGTGATGCCAAATGACGTTGCTGGTTCCGGAAAAGTCTTAGAATTTGTTGTAGAGGACCTTTCTAAGGATACTTACGTAAATATCATGGATCAATACAGGCCATGCTACGAGGCTTATAAATACGACCAAATAAAACGTTTTCCTGAGGCTAGTGAGATTAATGAGGTAATTGGAACCGCCAGGAAATTAGGTTTGCATAGAGGATTTTAGCTTGTAAAATTAATCTGAAAGGTTTAAGATAGCAATTATAAGATTGAATATTGGACTTGTGTTAAATAAGTGATTAAAACTAAAGCCTAATAATTGAGATGTAATGTATAAATTTAAAAGAAAACATATTTTCCTTTTTATCTTTATTTGCGCTTTAGCTGTAAGGTTATTTTATACTATTCAACTGGAGAAAGTTTTTTTCTCTGATGCTTTGGTTATGGATGAATCCACTTATGATAATTGGGCAATACGAATTTTGGAGAAAGATATATTAACAGATTCCAAGCCTTTTTGGCAAGCACCTTTTTATCCTTATTTTTTAGCATTAGTTTACTATATTGGAGGACACAATTATTTATTGGTCAGGTTTATTCAAGCGCTCCTAGGCCTCTGTAATTGCCTTTTAATTTTTAATATTACTAAAAGAATATTCGGTGAAACAACCGCTTTAATAGCTTTTTTTGCTACAGCCTTTTATGGCATGTTTATCTTCTTTGGAGGCCAGATTCTTAATATTACCTTAAACTTATTTTTGAATTTATTTCTTCTGTTTATGTTGATGAAGGCATGCCGTATGCAAAAAGCATCTTTCTTTTTCTATGCTGGAACTATATTTGGGCTTTCAGCTATCACCAGGCCTACAATCTTAATTTTTCTACCTTTTCTTTTATTATGGTTGTTTTGGTTTTTAAAAGAAACAAAACTGCGCAGAGTCTGTAGTTTTATCGCTAATCTTTTATTAGGTTTGATATTGATAATTTCTATAACTGCTTTGAGAAATTATATTGTCTCTGGACAAAAGGTATTTATCTCAACTTACGGCGGCATTAATTTTTATATTGGCAATAATCCAAATTACGACCAAACAGTTGCGCTTCAGCCGGGTAGCCAGTTTGCATATTTAGTCAATAAACCAATCAGAGAAGCCAACATAGAAGATGCTAAATCTAAGGCAGCTTCCCAGTTTTGGTATAAAAAAGCTTCTGAATTTATAGTAACAAAACCTAAAAGCTATCTTACGCTTTTATTGAAGAAATTTTATCTATTTTGGAATGGATTTGAGATTGCCAGGTATATGGATTATTATTTGATAAGAAAATTCATCCCTTTTCTAAAGCTCCCCTTTATAAGCTTTAGGTTGATCTCTCCACTAGCTCTATGCGGAATATTTATTTGTATCAAAATGATCTTGCAAAGCAGGTTTAAATATCCAAACTACCTGCCGTTACTTCTTTTATTTACTTTCAGTAATATGTTGGGAGTGATACTTTATTTTGTAACTTCTCCTTATCGCATACCTGTTGTCGCGTGTCTAATTATATTTGCTTCATTTTTTATACACGAGGCTGCGAGGCAGTTAAAAAACAAAAATTTTAAATTTTTGCTGACATTTTTCATTATAGGTGCTACGTTAGGTTGGATAACTAATTCTAATCTGTATCAGAATTTAAAAGTGAATGAAGCATTCAATGATCGGCTTCTTTGTGGAAGTTGTATGGAAAAAGCTGATTATGTAAGTGCTATTTCTTACTGTAAGAGCTCAGTTGAAAAAGACCCTAATGTATTAGAATCCTGGTTTTGGCTTGCCGAGGCCAACCTTAAATCAGGGCATTTACAAAAAGCAGAATCTACCTGCAGATATTCCTTTACATTTGTCACTGAAACAGCTGGAATGCATAAATTATTGGGAGATATTTTAAAGGCGAGAAATTTACATAAAGAGGCAGTTATAGAATATCAAAAAGCCTTACGACTTAATCCTGATTTTATTGATGCAAAAGAAGCGCTTTTAGAAATTAACATATAGCATTCAAGTTTTATATTAAATATTGTTCCAAAGCTCGAATAATCCAAAAGCGTTAGAGGAGTTAAAATGGCCAAAATAAGACTTTCACCCACAGGAAGTTTATCATTATTCATGAATTGTCCTAGATGTTTCTGGCTGCAGATGAACAAGGGCATAAAAAGACCGCGAGGAATTTTTCCGTCACTTCCAGGTGGGATGGATCGGGTGATTAAGAAATATTTTGATAAATTTCGCGCTAAAGGTAAGCTTCCGCCGGAATTAGACGGCAAGGTCAAAGGAAAATTGTTTTCCGACTTAGGCAAAATGGAAAGCTGGCGTAATTGGAGGGCGACCGATTTACGTTATGATAATGATTCTTTAGGATGTTATCTTACCGGAGCATTGGATGATTGTTTGGTAGAAGGTGAGTATTTTATTCCTTTAGATTATAAGACCAAAGGATCGGAAGTAAAAGATGATCCGGCCAAGTATTATCAGAATCAGCTCGATTGTTATTGTCTTATGCTCGAATCCAGCGGTTACAAGACTAAGAATGAGGCAGTTTTGGTTTATTATTCGCCGGAAGATGTACCGGAGGCTGGTTTGGTGAAATTTAAAGTAACGCCGTTTAAAATTAAAACTGATCCGGAATCAGCCAAATCAATTATAAAAGAAGCGATGAAGCTTTTATCCGGTCCGATTCCTGAAAGCAATCCGGATTGCGAGTATTGTAATTTAGTCGAAACGCGCCAAGAGAGTTAACAGGTTAGACAGGAGATTAAAGTGAAGAAATTAATTTTGGACATCGAGACAGTAGGAGTCGATTTTGATAAAATGGATGAGGCTTCTAGAGAATACATGCTAAAATACGCCGAAGATGAAAAAGAACAGGAGGCGATTAGGCAGAGCACGAGTTTTTATCCTTTGACTGCCGAGGTTGTAGCAATCGGCATGCTTAATCCGGATACGGATAAAACGATTGTCTATTATCAAAATCCAAAAAAAGAAAAAGAGGAAAAAGAGTCAAAGACAGATTTTATCGCAGGAAGCGAAAAAGAAATCCTGCAGCTTTTCTGGAAACAGATGGCGGATTGCAGTCAATTTATCACCTTTAACGGTCGTCAATTTGACTGTCCTTTTTTGATGCTGCGTTCAAGCATATTAAAGGTAAAGACCACGAAGAACCTTGTGCCATATCGTTATGATTACAAGCAGCACGTAGATCTATTGGATCAGTTGACCTTTTACGGCGCAATGCGCCGGAAGTTTAATCTGCATATGTGGTGTAAGGCTTATGGGATAAAAAGCCCAAAAGAGTCCGGAATTACAGGTGAAGACGTTAAGAAGCTGTTTGAAAAAGGCTGTTATTTTGACATTGCTAAATACTGCACAGGAGACCTCTACGCAACAAAAGAGCTTTATCTTTACTGGGAAAGATATCTGAAATTTTAGGCCAAGACTTGAAAAATTGGCTATTTTGTGTTATACTTATATTAAGCCGATAAGGGTTATCCCCGGCGAAAGCCGGGAGTCGCAAAGCCTACAGGCCTAAATTGCTCCCCAAAATAAACCTGCAGGAGCCAGGTTAAACCGATAGCCGGTTAGGCTAGGAAGAGCAAGATGGTAGCTGGGTTGCCGAAGCGAGTAAGGTGAAGTTCAAAGCCTTATCGGCTTTGTTTTTTTTATTCCTCTAATTGAAAGTTAGAGGTTTTTTTGTACCTTTTTAGGAGTTGTCATGAGAGATGAATATCGATCCTATCAAGAAAACAAATTAAAGGAGTTTGAAGTAAGTTGCACCCGCTGTGGAAGTTGTTGTGGCGTAGCAGATAACGATCCTTGCCAGCATCTGGTTTTAGGCAATGAAGGCAAGTATTCTTGTGATATCTACGAGAATAGATTCGGTTTACGAAAGTCAAGAAACGGACGAGAATTTATCTGCGTTCCTATTCGACAGATCCTCTTTAGGTCCTGGTTAGGTTCCTGGAAATGTGCCTACAAAAAGGCGCTATCCCGGCAAATCTAAATCTTTCCAAAAATCCCTTATAAATTTTCAATTTTGTGATATAATAATTTCAAATTTAAAAGGAGGTCAAATGAAGCTCAAACTTAGCGAACGAAGTGAAGCTAAGTTTGATGTCTGAATTTGATCCCACACCTTTTATCCATTTAAACATTTTTAAAGCATCCCAGAAAAACAAACATGAATGACTAAAAAGGTGTGGGATTTAATTCGCAGACGTTCGCCACTGAAACAATGGCGAACTACAATTTATGTCGTTCTTCGAACTCCATAAATTGTCTGCTCATTAAAGGAGATCAGCTATGTTTATTTTTAGATTGAAGATGTTTCTTTTGATAATTGTTATGTTTGCCATCATCTATGCCTTTGCAACAATGCTGTCGTATTCTGTATTCGGAATAAAGAACTTTAATTTTTACTTAGTATTATCTTTCGTTTTTCTGTTTATCCAGTATATGGTGGGGCCTAAACTTGTTGAATGGTCAATGAAGATTAAGTATGTTGAGGCAAGCCAATATCCTGAGTTGCACAGGATGGTTGATGAACTCGCCAGAAAAGCAAATATCCCTAAGCCGCGCGTAGGCATATCGCAGATACAGCTTCCCAATGCCTTTGCTTTTGGTCGCTGGAGGACAGACGGGAGAGTTTGCGTGACCGAAGGGATTTTAAGGTTATTGAGCCCGGATGAATTAAAAGCTGTTATGGCGCATGAGATAAGCCATTTAAAAAACCGTGACGTACTGACGATTACATTGCTTTCGGTGATTCCTTTGATACTTTACCGTATTGCCTGGCATCTTTTGTTTTTTAGAAGTTTTTCCCGTAGACGGGATAGTAGCTACGTTATGCTTATTGGTTTAGCAGCTTTTATTTTTTATTTTATAACAAACTTGTTAGTCTTGTATGCTTCGAGGATTCGCGAGTATTTCGCCGATAGGGGCGCTGTTAAACTTGGCAGTTCTCCGCACCATCTGGCAACAGCGCTGTATAAATTAGTCTACGGTTCTGCACGCATGCCTAAAGAATCATTAAGAGAGGTGGAGGGGCTTAAGGCATTTTTTGTGAATGATCCTTCGCGCGGATTAAGAGAGGTCAATGAGCTTAAAGACTTAGATATGGACAAAAGCGGTACTATTGATTACGATGAACTCATGGCTATAAGGACGAAAAAAGTAAAACTAAATTTTGGCGATAAGATGCTGGAGACATTAAGCACGCATCCGAATATGCTTAAGCGCATAAAACAGCTTTCTAAATTTCGGGAAGATTAGGGAAATGAATAAAAAATTTATTAGGGTTTATAAAGAATTAGATGTCGAAGATATTTCCAGTCATCTTTTGATTCTCGGCGATTCCTTGGGGACATGCGGTAGTTGTTCCCAATTAGGGATTGATGCAAAAACAAGGACCTGCCCGGGCTGTAAAACCGAATTTAGATATGCTACATTTAGTTCATCGAAGGACAAAACTTCACAGATGGTCAAAATCGCCAATGCAAAAGATATTATTTTCGTCGATTATGAAGATTATAAAAGAATTAAAGGGCAGGATAAGGCAAAGAAACTTTTTGGATAAGATAAAATGGTAAATAAGGCGAGATTGATAAAATTAACCCGACAATTGATAAAGCTTGAATCCGAGAATCCTCCAGGAAACGAATATAAAATCGCCGTCTTCGTCAGCAGATATTTAAAGCGTTTAGGATTGAAGGTAAAGACTTACGAATTCGCTAAGAGAAGGCCCAATGTCGTCGGGATATTAAAAGGAAAGAAGCCGCAGAGATCGCTGCTTCTTAGCCCGCATCTGGATACGGTTCCTGCCGGCAGAGGATGGAAATACCATCCTTATAAAGCTGAAATTTGTAAGAATAAGATTTACGGCAGGGGCGCGACAGATTGTAAGGGAAATTTAGCTGTGGGCATTGAGGCGATAAATAGCTTAGTTGAAGATAATCTCAGGCTTAATAGCGATATTATTATTGCGGCCACGGTTGATGAAGAGACCGGAAACGAATTTGGGTTGATTCCTTTATTAAAGAAAAATATCCTGCAACCTTCGGCCGCTGTAATTTTAGATTCCGATAACGCAGATATTATTGTGGCGCAGAAAGGATTAATTCATTTTAAGATAATTATTTTTGGTAAAAAAGCTCACGGAGCGTATCCTGAAAGAGGCATAAACGCAATCGAAATCGCAAGCAAGGTGATTCAGAAGTTAAAAAGATATAAATTTAGATACAAAAAACATTCATTGCTTAAGCCTCCCACTATCAATATTGGAAAGATCTGCGGAGGAGACAAGGTAAATATGGTCGCGGATTGGTGCGAGGTTAAAGTTGATTTGAGATTTTTGCCTGGGATGAAGCCAAGAAAAATATTGAAACAGATAGGGAAGGTTGTTAAGTCAGAAGCAAAAAAATTCAAGATAGAGATAGAGGCCATGCAGAGGCCTTCGGAGGTCGAGAGGGATAATTATCTAGTAAATTGTTTATTGAAGGCGAATAGAAGGCTTTCGAATAAGGCAAAGATAAAAGGTTCTGAGGGGGCAACGGTGATGAGTTTCTTTCAGGAAAGGAATATTCCTTCTTTTGCCACGGGTTTCGGCAGCAAAGGCTGTTGCCATGCGACCAACGAATACGTAAAAATTAATGATTTGCATAAAGGAGCGAAAGTGATAGAAGGATTTATAAAACAGTTCGATAGTTATCAGACTAGAAATGCAAGATTATGAGAAAGCTAACAAGCAAAAAAATTCTTAAAATCACATTTTTAATCTGTGTTGTAATTATTGCAGCTTTAATTTTAAATAAATCGAAATTCTCTAGAAGCCAAGAATTATTTAATGATTTTAAGGCTAAGATTACCCAGATTCATAATTCCGAAAGTCCTTTTAAAGAGGATGAAAGGCTTTTGTTTCGCGTAAAAATGGGATTTCTAACAGTGGGGAGATCCCAGTTGATTTTTAAGGGAAAGACAAAATTAGACGGCAGGGAGGTTTATTTAATAAAATTTATTACAAGAGCTACTAATTTTATTGATACGGAAACAATATATACCGATCCGATCTCATTCTTGCCGCTTAGGGTCCAAAGGGATATTAAAATGTTCGGTAAAAAGATAGATATAGTCGAAGAATATAATCAGAAAGAAAAGTTTGTGAAGATAACCCGGACTGAGGCCGGCAAAACCGATGAGCAGATAATCCGAAGCGATAATAATCTTGATAGTATTATTTGTTTAATTTATCTTTACAGAATACCTGGTAAGATAGAGTTAGGAAAAACAATGACAATCAATCTTCCCTTAAAACGAATTAAGGTGAAGGTTGAGAATATCAGGAATATTAGGGTGCCGGCAGGAAACTTTGATGCATTCATAATGAAGAGTGAGCCAAAAGGCTACAATTTTTGGTTTGGTACAGGCGAAAATCGTCTGCCTTTAAGCATAGACGGAGCCATAAGATTCGGCAGTGCCAGGTTATTATTGGAAGACGTCAATTAGTGTCAACACTGAGCAGCTTAATTTAAAACTAGAAAACATGACTTTATGTTTATTATAGGGATATGCGAATGTGTTGACAGATTGTCAGTTTATACTTTATAATTGTCTGTAAGGCCGATATTAAAAAAGGATAAAAATGTTACCAAATAAAAAAGGATATTTTGGCAAGTTTGGCGGAAAATTCGTTCCAGAGACATTAATGGCAGCTCTTGAAGAATTGGAAGCCGAATATAAAAAAGCTAAAACCAATAAGAAGTTCAAAGAGGAACTGAATTATTATTTGAGCGAATATGCGGGTCGGCCCAGTCCTTTGTATCTTGCCCAGCGTTTGTCCAAGAAAATCGGTAGAGGAAAGATCTATCTAAAAAGAGAAGATCTTCTCCATACCGGCGCGCATAAGATCAATAATACTTTGGGTCAGGTGCTTTTGGCAAGGAGGATGGGTAAGAGCCGCATTATTGCTGAGACCGGAGCAGGCCAACACGGCGTAGCTACAGCAACAGTCGCAGCAATGTTTGGATTGAGATGCGATGTCTACATGGGCACAGAGGATATTCACCGTCAGAGATTAAATGTTTTCAGAATGCGGCTCATGGGCACGAGGGTTGTTCCCGTCGAATCAGGCTCAAAGACGCTAAAAGACGCAACTACCGAGGCAATTAGAGATTGGGTTACCAATGTCCGTGATACACATTATATAATCGGTTCTGTTGTTGGGCCGCATCCATACCCTGCGATGGTTAGAGATTTTCAGAGCGTAATCGGTAAAGAAGCAAAGAGGCAAATTCTGAAACTAGAAGGTCGTCTGCCTGATTATCTGGTTGCCTGCGTGGGAGGAGGAAGTAATTCTATAGGATTATTCCATCCGTTTTTTAGAGATAAAAAAGTTAAATTCATCGGTGTTGAGGCAGCAGGAAGGGGCATTACAAGCGGAAAGCATGCTGCTACGCTAGTGAAGGGTGAGATCGGAGTCCTGCACGGAAACAAAAGCGACCTTCTTCAGGATAAATACGGACAGGTAAATATTGCTCATTCCATTGCGGCAGGTCTGGATTATCCTGGTGTGGGCCCGGAGCATTCTTATTACAAGAAAATCGGAAGGGCCAAATACGTTGCTGTTACTGACAAGCAGGCTTTAGAGGGATTTAAATTGCTCTCAGAGATCGAAGGTATAATCCCCGCTTTGGAACCGGCACACGCGATTTATTATCTAAAAGTTTTAAGACGAAAATTGAAAAAGAATTCCGTTGTTATTTTATGTCTTTCCGGTCGCGGAGATAAAGACGTGGATGTAGTTTCAGGAAAAGTATAATCTGATGAAAAATAGAATAGAAAGAAAATTGAAAATCCTAAAGAAAGCTAAAAGAAAAGCCTTTGTTGTTTTTATCATGGCCGGTGATCCGAATCTTGAAGCAACCAGACGGTTGGTTTTAGAATTTGATAGAATCGGCGTTGATCTCGTCGAGTTAGGAGTCGCGTTTTCTGACCCGTTAGCCGATGGCCCCACCATTCAAGCAGCTTCGCAGAGAGTTTTAAGCAATAATATTAACATTGCGAAAATACTCAAATTAGTAAAACGCATCCGAGAAAAAAGCCAAATCCCGATAGCCCTGATGACTTATTACAATCCTGTTTTTAGGTTAGGAGAAAATAAATTCTTAACGCAGGCAAAACAGGCTGGTGTTGACGGTGTTATTATTCCTGATTTAATACCCGAGGAAGCAGGAGATATTATAAAGACCTCTAGAAAACTGAATTTGTCGACAATATTTTTCCTTGCCCCGACCAGCACAAAAGAAAGGATTAGGTTAGTATCTAAATTTTCTAGCGGTTTTATATATTATGTTTCTTTGACAGGAGTTACAGGCGCAAGAAAAAAAATAGCATCAGATTTATCAAAAAATATAAGGCTGATTAAGAGATTTACTAAAAAACCTATCTGTGTGGGATTCGGCATATCCACAAGCAGCCAGGTAAAACAGATATCTAGACTTGCCGACGGAGTAATAGTAGGAAGTGCGATCGTAAAAAACATTCAAAACAACATTGGAAGTAAGGATTTAATAAAGAAAATTTCTCGCCAGATAAAACAGCTCCAAGGTCCTTTAAGATAGAAATTACAAATGTATAAAAAGACAGTTTTAGACAATGGCTTAAGAATCGTGACCTATCAGATGCCAAAAAGGCTTACTGTTTCTTTAGGCGTATGGATTGGCACCGGCGGTCGATATGAGAATCAGCAAAATAAGGGCGCGGCGCATTTCTTAGAGCATTTAATTTTTAAAGGCTCTAAGAAATATTCAAATAGAGCTATTAAGGAATCGATTGAAGGCGTAGGAGGCAGCCTGAATGGTTTCACTTCGGAAGAATTGACCTGTTATCTTGCGAAGGTTCCTTCGAGATATTTAAATTTATCTCTTAGTATCCTTTCCGATGTGGTCTTGAACCCGCTCTTAAAGATTCAAGATCTCGAGAAGGAACGCCCCGTTATTATGGAAGAAATCAGGATGTATAAAGATCTGCCTCAGCATATTGTCGTTGAGGCACTAGATGAGATTATGTGGCCGGATCATCCTTTAGGAATGAGCATAGCAGGGACTTTGGAATCCATCGGAAAAATGACAAATAATCAAATATCCGGTTTTAAAAATAATTATTACCTAGCTTCTAATATAGTGATTGCTGCCTGTGGCGCTTTGGAACATAATAAATTAGTTAGTTTATCAAAAAAAATATTCACTGATAAAACTTCACCAAAAAAAGATTTTAGTTTTCAGAAAGTCAGCATAGCACAAGACGAGCCAAAGATTAAATTGGTTAATAAAGATATAGAACAGACGCATCTTGCGATCGGATTACACGGTCTAAAAAGGGATCATAAAGACAGTCACGCCTTAGGACTTTTAAACGTAATCTTGGGTGCGAATATGTCAAGTAGATTATTCCATGAGGTAAGGGAAAAACGAGGCCTTGCTTATGCGATTTCAAGCTACGTGAAAAGATACTATGATACTGGAGCATTTGTTGTCCATGCTGGGACTGATAACTTGAAATTTATTGAAACGATTGAGGTGATTCTAAACGAACTTAAAAAAATAAAAAATCCAAGAGTCAAGATAACAGAATTAAATAGGGCGAAAGAATACTATATCGGCCAATTGACTATGGCTTTAGAAGAAACTTTAGAGCATATGGTCTGGATCGGAGAATCAACGATGTCTCTAAATAAAATATATACTTTTGATCAAGTCTTGAAAGAAGTAAAAAAGATAAAGACCGATGACTTACTGAGAGTCGCGAATACGCTTTTTAGAAACGATAGAATAAATCTGGCTCTCGTCGGTCCGACGGCGGAAAAGGCAAAAGAAAAAATACAAGACCTGTTTAATCTGGATTAACAATGAAGATAGCCAAAAATTCCCGAAAACTTAAGAATATATTTTCTCTATTCTTGCCAGAGATAAAAGAGCTTCTGAAAGAAAAGAATTTTTCAGAGCTCAAAGATCTTCTTAAGAGGACGCATTCCATGGATTTGGCAGAAGGATGGCCGCTTTTATCCGAGCAAGAGAAAATTTTAATTTTTAAACTTCTTAGCCAGAGAAAAGCGATCGAGGTCTTCGAGGATTTGAGTTTCGAGGAGCAAGAATACTTACTGAATAATTTAGATAACGCAGAAATCGCCTCCTTATTAAATGAGATGGCTTCTGATGAACGTGTTGAACTTTTCAAGGACCTATCGAACAAAACGGTCAAAAAGTTGTTTACTTTGATGAAAAAAGAAGAGGTCGATGATGTCAGAAAATTATTAACTTTCGAAGAAGACACAGCCGGCAGCCTCATGACCACGGAATTCGTAGAATTAAAGAAAGAGATGACCTGTAGGCGCGCTATTCTTTATCTGCAGGAAAAACAGAAGTCAAATCAAGGAGAAAGAATATATTCGATTTATGTCACTGACGAGGAGCATAAATTAATCGGAGGCTTATCGCTTCAAGCCTTAGTTATCTCACCGCCGGATATGCTAATTAGAGATGCTATGTCAGATGTAGAATTAGTAAAGGTGTACGTGAATATGCCGGAAGAAGAGGTCGCGCAACATTTCTCTAAATACGATTTATTAGACAGCCCCGTTACTAATGAACAGAACCAGCTTGTAGGGATTATTACCGTTGATGACGTAGTCGATCTTATGAGTCGTGAGGCAACAAAAGAAGTTTACGAAATCGGTAAGATGTCAGGCAGGGGAGGAGAAGAGATAAGGTATGCAAGTACTTCAATAAGAGAGCTGGTGCGCAGACGTGCACCTTGGTTAATGTTTCTTTTAGTGTTTGACTTCTTGACCGGAACTGTATTGAAGACGTTCGAGCATGCTTTGGGTACAGTTGTGGCTTTAACCTTTTTTATCCCGATGCTTTTAGATACCGGAGGAAATGCGGGAAATCAGGCCGCGATAACCATTATTAGAGGAATGGCTACGGGAGACGTGAGTTTTAAAAATATATGGCGCGTAGCTAAGCTTGAGATTTTTACCGCTTTTCTTATGGGCATAATTGTGGGAATAGTGGCTTTTATTAGAGCAATGCTCCTGCAGGGCGAGCTAATGTTAGCATTGGTAGTTGGTTCCACAATGGCAATAATCATATTATTGGCGATTTTGACAGGAGTATTTTTACCTTTTATATCCAAACGATTTGGTTTAGATCCTGCGGTTTTAGCCGGTCCGATAACTACAAGTTTTATCGACGTAGTGGGCTTAATAATTTATTTTAAAATAGCGCAATTTCTCATTCCTGCTTTAAGATGATCTATCTAATAATCCTTTTAATCTTATTAGTTTTAACTTCGGCATTCTTTTCTGCTTCCGAGACCGCTCTGATCGGAATAAGTAAGATAAAATTAAGAAATTTAGTTGTTAAAGGCAGAAGAAACGCAAATATCGTTCATGATTTAATCAGCAAGAAGCTAAATAAAGTGATAGTTACGATACTTATGGGAAATAACTTCGTCAATATCGCTATTTCAAGTATTGTAACCGCTGTCGCTATTTATCTTCTTGGTCCAAGGCGCGGGGTAATCGTAGCAACTTTTTGTGTCTCCATGTTTGTTCTAGTATTTTGTGAGATTGTCCCGAAGATTTTCGCTGTGCGCCGTACCGAGAAAGTCTCACTTTTCATTGCACCTATAATGGCGGCGATTGTTAAAATTTTAGGACCGATCGCAGATTTGTTTACAAAATTAGGTAACCTTGTGATTAGGATTTTAGGTGGTATTCCTCCAAAAAGATCTCCCTTAGTGACAGAAGAGGAGATAAGGATGATGATTGAGCTAGGAAAAGAAGAAGGCGTTCTTACCGATGAAGAAAGAAAGATGCTTTATCGAATTTTTGAATTCGGGGATACTTTTGTATCAGAAGCCATGATTGAGAAAGATAAAATCATAGCTGTAGATATCAACGCCAGCCAACAGCAGCTTTTGGATTTATTCGAGCAACACTCTCGCGTTCCAGTTTACGAAAATTCTACCGACAATATTATAGGCATAGCTTACGCAAATGAAGCCTTGCGCATCCTCACAAAAGGAGAGTCGATAGTAATAAAAGATTTGATGGAAGAGCCTTATTTTATTGAGCCAACAAAAAGAGTGAATGTTTTATTAATGGAATTCCAGAAGAAAAAACTCCAGATCGCTATTATAGCCGATGAAAATAAAAAGACACTTGGGCTCGTGACGCTTGAAGACTTACTAGAAGAAATCGTTGGCGAGATTGAAGAAGAATAGTTTTTTAAATTGACAAAGGTTTAATTATATGGTAAAAAGCATTAAGTTAAAAATAAGAAAGGTCAAATGAAGCCCAGGCTTATGGAACGAAGTGAACATAAGTCTGTTGGTTGAATTTGACCCAGCACCTTTTTAGTATTCTTGTTTTTGTAATAAATCTTTAAAAGATTTTGAATGGAAAAAAGGTGCTGGATTTAATTCGCACCAACAAAGAAGTGATTTTAGGATAAGATTGATTTATGTCCCCGCCACAGAAATAATGGTGGGTCCATAAATCAAGTGCTCATTAAAGAAAGGGAGGTGTTGTATGAAAGGTTATTGCGTGAAGTGTAAAGGAAAGAAAGAAATACAGGACGGAAAAGAAGTTATAATGAAGAACAAACGCAGGGCGATGAAGGGTAAATGCCCGGATTGCGGAACTAATATGTTTTGTATAATGGGAAATAAGTAAACAAGAGGTATATTAAAGTAGCTAGACGCAGCAAGGTTTCCAATTCAAAAGCAAAGGCATTATTAGTAGCTGATTTCGCAGCCGAGAAAAAAGGCGAGAATATTGTTATTCTTGATATGCGAAAAGTTACTAATTTTTGCGATTTCTTCGTAATCTGCAGCGCCCCGTCGGATAGACGGCTAAGAGCGATCGCTGAAGGCATAATCGATAGCTTAGAAGAAAGAAGTATCAAAATACCGCGCAGAATTAACAGAGAAGAGTCGAATTGGATCGCTTTAGATCTAGGCGATATAATAGTTCACATTTTTGATAACGAGATAAGGGATTTTTATAATTTAGAACATCTTTGGCAAGATGCAGCCAGGATAGCATATACCAATAAAAGTGAAGATTAATCTGTTCAGGTTAAGCGAAGTGTCTAATGATAAAAGATTTAAGGAGGAGTATTGGCTTAGCCCTTGTTGAGGCAGCAAAGCAACTCTTCCCTAGTATTAGCCCCAAAGAAATCCCCCCGCCGCAAATAGAGATCCCCAAAGACGATTCTCACGGAGACACCGCAACTAATTACGCTCTGAAGATCTGTAAAATCGTCAAAAAATCACCCATAGACATAGCCAATCAATTTAACGCATATCTAGAAAAGAATAGCTCTAAGCTTGGCCTGGATGCGGTAGAAAAATTTGAAGTAAAGCCACCGGGTTTTAATAATTTCTTCCATAAGGGTATTCTTTCCCAGACAATAAAAGATATTCTGAAAGCAGATAAGGATTTTGGAAAAAATAATATCGGCAAATCAAAAAAAGTCCAGATTGAATTTGTCAGCGCCAATCCCACCGGTCCATTAAGCGTAGCCCATGCCAGACAGGCCGCCGTAGGGGATTCATTAGCGAATATCCTAGCATTTTTAGGATTTAAGGTCACCAAAGAATTCTACATAAACGATGAAGGAAATCAGATAAGGCTTCTAGGCGAGAGTATCAATGCCCGCTATAAGGAATTATTGGGACAACTGCAGGAATTTCCCGAACAAGGTTATAAAGGAAATTATATTTATGATATCGCTAAAGAAATAATTAATTCATCCAAGCTAAAGGAAGCGCAAGAGGGCAAATCCGATATTAAGTTCTTCACCGATTACGGCGTAAAACATATATTAAAGATAATCAAACAAGAGTTAGTTGATTTTAAAGTCAAATTTGATGAATGGATGCCGCAGTCCGATTTGACAAAGAAAGATAAAGTAAAAAAGGTTGTCGAATTATTAAAAAAGAAAGATTTCATTTATGAAAAAGACGGAGCCGCATGGTTTAAGTCTACGCAGCTGGGAGATGATAAAGACAGGGTATTAGTAAAAAGCGACGGTTCTTTTACCTATCTTGCTCCGGATATCGCCTATCATCAGGATAAATACAGGAGGGGCTTTGAATGGGTGATTAATATCTGGGGCCCTGACCATCACGGCTATATCAATCGTCTAAAAGCAGCTGTTAAGGCATTAGGAAAAACAGATGACGCCATTTCAATAATCATAGTCCAGCTAGCAACTTTATTTAAAGATGGCAAGCCCGTGCCGATGTCCACAAGGGCAGGCCAATATGTCACGCTGCGCGAGGTCATCGATGAGATAGGCCCGGATGTTTCCAGATTTTTCTTTTTGATGCGCAGAGTTGATAGTCATCTTGATTTTGATCTATCTTTAGCGAAAAAACATTCACCTGAGAATCCGGTTTATTATATCCAATATGCCCATGCAAGGATATCTAGCATCATAAATAAAGCCAAAAAAGCAAAGGCAAAGACAGCAGACTTAGCATTACTTAAAGAGCCGGAAGAATTAAAAGTCGTCAAATTATTAGATGCCTTTCCCGATTGTTTAACGCTTTGTCTAAATCAGTTAGATCCTTTTAGCCTCGTTTCTTATCTTCAAGAGCTAGCAGCCCAGTTCCACCGGTTTTACGATAATCACAGAGTGATAATCGAAGATAAAAAACTCATGCTTGCCCGATTAGCCTTAGTCCAAGCAACTCGCATTGTCCTCGCCAATGGTCTGAAATTACTAAATGTCTCTGTCCCGGATAAGATGTGAATTATTTATTAAAGATTCTGAACGCAGATGATCGCAGATCCAACGCAGATACACGCAGATAAATCTGCGACCATTCGCGTGCCTGCCTGCCGGCAGGCAGGCAATCTGCGACAATCTGCGTTAAGAAAGTTTTTCTTAAAAAATCATGCAAAAAGTTTGGAACATAGAAGAGCCCAACCCAGGTTTGCAGATTAAACTAAGCAAAGAGCTTGGTATCCCGCCATTGATCTGTCAGATCCTGATTAATCGAGGTATTGATAATAAAGAATCATTGGGAAAATTCTTAAACGTCGATATTTCGCACCTTCATGATCCATATCAGTTAAAAGATATGCAAAGAGCTGTTGAGAGGATTAGAAAAGCAATCGAGAGAAAAGAAAGAGTGCTTATCTTCGGAGATTACGATGTCGACGGTGTTACCTCCTGCGCGCTGCTTAAATTGTCATTGCAAAAACTCGGGCTTAAACCAGAACATTATATTCCGCACAGGATAAATGAGGGCTATGGAATAAATGATAATGCCATCAGGCTTGCTAAACAGAAGAAGATCAGTCTTTTTATCAGCGTTGACTGCGGCACAGCAAATCATGCAGAAATTGATAAGCTTAACAAATTAAAAATCGACACGATTATTCTAGATCACCATAAGCCCCTAGAAGGCAAATTACCCAAGGCATATGCAATTGTGAATCCAAAAAGAAATGATTGCAATTATCCATTTAAAGATTTGGCAGCAGTAGGTGTTGTTTTTAAACTTGTACAAGCGCTTTTAAAAGATGATGCTTTCGAAGATCTGGATTTAGTTGCCTTGGGCACTGTGGCTGATGTAATGGATATTGTGGGTGAAAACAGGATCATAGTAAAGGAAGGCTTAAAAAGAATCAATGAAACCAAAAAAGTTGGTTTAAAAGCATTGATAGACTCAAGCAGACTTAAAAACAAAAATATTACCCCCGGTTTTATTAGTTTTATTCTTGCTCCCAGGATAAATGCAAGCGGCAGGATGGATTCCGCGGAAAAATCATTGGAACTATTTTTAACCGATGATACAAAAAAAGCTGAAATTCTGGCTAATGATCTAAATAATCATAATCGCCAGAGACAAAAAATACAAGAGGAGACTTTGCGCGAAGCCTTAAGTTTGGTTGAACGAGACATAAATTTTAAAGACCATTACGTGATTGTTTTAAGTAAGGAAGGCTGGCATCAGGGAGTTTTGGGGATTGTGGCATCGAAGCTGGCTGATAGATACTATCGGCCGACGATTATAATTTCCTTAGATAAGAAAATAGGTAAGGGCTCGGCCCGCTCAATTGAGAATTTTCATATTTTTGAGGCTCTATCCGGTTGTTCAAAGTTCCTAGAGACTTTCGGAGGCCATAAATACGCAGCCGGTCTCACAATCGCAAAGAAAAATATCGATAAATTCACCGATACTATCAATAAAATCGCAAAGAGTATTTTATCAAAAGAAAAGCTTTTTCCGGTGTTAAATATTGATGCGCTCGTTCCTTTATCTATGCTTAATACGCCGATTGTCTCTAGTATTGAGGACCTTGAGCCGTTTGGCGTAGGTAATCCTTATCCTTTGCTTTGTTCCAGGGATTTAAAATTAAAAGGAAAACCTTCGGTTGTGGGTAAAGAAACGATTAAATTCTGGGTTACGGACGGGAAAATGACTGCCCAGGCAATCGGGTTCGGGCAGGGGAGTTTATTAGATCTTGTCAGTCAATCTAAGTCCTTGGATATGGTTTATAGCCCTTCGATTGATAATTGGAGGCAACCTGCAGAACTGCAGTTAGAGGTGAAGGATATTAAGTTTCGTTAGTTACTTTAGAAAATATTTTTTTTAACGCAGATAATCGCAGATTACACACAGATGGTCGCAGATAAAGAAAAGTTTTTATATAAAGATTTATCTTATAAAGTTGTTGGCTGTTTTTATGATGTTTATAATGAATTAGGGCCAGCGCATAAGGAGCAAGTGTATCAAGAAGCATTGAAAGTTTCTTTTGCTGAAAAAGGTATAAATTTTAAATCCAATAAAAGATTAAAGATTATATTCAGAGGCATGAAGTCGGCGTTTATGAACCAGATTTCATTATAGAGGATAAGATCATCATTGAGATAAAGTCTGTCTTAAATATGCCTAAAGTATTCGAAAAACAGCTCTACTATTATTTAAGAGGAACAGATTATAAGGTAGGATATTTAGTAAATTTTGGGAATGAGAATTTAGATATAAGACGTAGAGTTTTTGAATCTGCAAGAAAGAGATCTGCGTGAATCTGCGTTTGATTTGCGACAATCTGCGTTAAGAAAGTTTTTTACTCCTTACTCTCTACTTTTTTATGATGCGTTAGGCCTTAGTGATTTTTCCAGCCTTGATACATCTTACGCAGACCCGCATCGATTTCGCAGCGCCATTAACCAAAACTCTGATTTTTTGAAGGTTTGGTAGGAATACACGTTTGTTGGTTCGTGTCGTCTTTAAACCAACGCCGCCTTTTTTCTTGGGCATACCTTTTCTTACTATTTTGCGTCCGGCCATTGGCCCCACACCACAAATTTGACATTTTTTAGACATGATTTTTTCTTTCAATGAGACCACGATTTACGGAAACGTAAATCGTATGGTCGAATTGGCCCTTGACATCAAAGATGTCAAGGGCTAACTGAAGTCATACAACTTAGCTTCACTGTCGCTCGTTAAGTTGTGACTTCGTTTAATTATATTTGAAAATAATATTTTGTCAAGGTATAATTAGTGAGGCCACAACTTGCGGAGTGATAACGAGCGCAAGTTGTAAGGCCGAACTATCCCCACACCTTTTTAGTATTCACTAGCTTTTTGAAAGGATTTTCAAAGAATATTGAATAGATAAAAGGTGGGGGATAATTCGCCTAAACGATACGTCGGGGCTAACAAATTATTACCCCGCTTCGCCCCAGCGCCAAAATTTTATTCTAAAATTTGGGCGCGCTCAGCGGGGTTAATTCGCCCCAAACTTACGGAGTGTAAACGAACGTAAGTTTGGGGCTCATTAAAAGACAATGCCGAGAGAAAGAATCACAAGAAGACAAAAGAATATATCAAGATTGTTAATGGAAAAAAAGCAAACACACAGATGTAAATTAAAGAGTTTAAGGAAGAAAGTTGGGAGGGTGTGATGGAGAAATTAGGTGTCAAAGATAAAATCTTTTTGGAACGCCAAAGAAAAACGAGCTTCAGCAATATAATTGTTTATCTAATCTTTATAATTTTCTTATTAATTTCTGTTTATATGTTTATTATGGCAGGAAAATTAACAACAATAGCAGTGGATAGTGATTTTTCAAGATTAAAGGAAACTATGCAAGCTAAGCCTCTTCAGAATGAGGCGTGTATGCAGGCAATATTTTTATTCGCTGAAAAATTTAAAGCTCCAATGAAAGCAATACTGTTAGATTTATGGAGGTGGAGGGCATTATGCTTCTTCTTTATTTTTTTAGCAGGTATTGCCTCTTTGGGTGGTCAATATATTCTATCCAGAAGATTTTTAGGAATTATCAACAAACTTTTAGTTGACAAGAAAGAATAGGGCAAATTGCTAGGGACACGCTTCCGAACAATTAGGGGAACGTTTTTTAAGAGGTAGCAAATGAGCACAGAAGATACTTTTTTAACTCGAGTTGGATATGAGAAATTAATAAAAGAGCTGGATACTCTAAAGAAAGTCCAGCGCAGAAAATTATCTAAGGCAATAGGAAAAGCGCGAGAACACGGAGATATAAGTGAAAATGCTGAGTATGATGCTGCTAAAGATGCGCAGGCCTTTAATGAGAAAAAGATTACTGAATTAGAAGGCAAGCTCGCTCGCGCACGGATTATTGAGAATGAAGATATTCCTAAAGGCAAGGCATATATCGGCGCAACCGTTCATTTAAAGGATTTAGACACTGAAGAAGAACTTCAATATACCCTAGTATCAGAAGTAGAGGCAGATTTCTCAGTTGGTAAGATTTCTATAGCTTCTCCTATCGGAAAAGCTTTATTAGGGCAAAAAGAAAAAAAGACAGTCCAGATCAATATCCCCGCAGGTATTTTAAGATATAAAATAGTGAAGATAGAGAGGTAAATGAGACCGCAACTTGCGGAGCCTGTCTGCCGACAGGCAGGTGTTAACGAACGCAAGTTGCAAGGTCGAATTTATCCCGTTAAGTATGCCAAAATTATCGTCCCTAGAAATCGCGGGGCGATTTCAGGGATTAAATCCCGGAGATTCTTCGAATCTCTCGGGAAAGAAAATTTTGGCATGTCTTACGAAACGGGATAATTCGCCCGCCACTGATTCTGCGTTGGGCCCATTATTTTTTATTTGACAAAATAATCTTGTAGGTATAATATAAAACTATAATTCGCGGTAGAAAGTTTTCTACCAAACAGAAAAATCTTCAGGAGGAAATTCCTGGAGGTTTTTTTATGAGTAAAAAAGAATCAAAAATGACGGTTAAGATTATTCCTCGCGAGATTATTGAGGATATGATTTATGTAATTCGCGGGCAAAGGGTAATATTTGATAGTTAATTAGCATCACTATATGGAGTTCAAACGAAAGTTTTGATTCAGGCAGTAAAGCGCAATAAAAATCGCTTCCCCGAGGATTTCATGTTTCAGCTCACTAAAGAAGAAAGTAAATCTTTAAGGTCACAATTTGTGACCTTAAAGAATGGTCGCGGCCGGCATAGAAAATATTTGCCTTTTGTCTTTACCGAGCAAGGCGTGGCTATGCTGTCTTCCGTATTAAACAGCG
>JBDRFF010000019.1:0-4323 GCA_043819095.1 Candidatus Omnitrophota bacterium | reverse complement strand
CTCTCTCCCCCGTTTTTAGTGTAAACTTTATAAGAATTCTCGCTGACAGTAGTGAATTGGGAATCTTCAGGACTTCCGGGAACAATCATATTCTCTGCTGCAACCTCCTCTTCCTGGGAGCCTACCTCATCTGCGGCAAACTTTAATACCCCCTGCACTCCCCGCTTCATATATACCTGCATAGTAAGCAGGGCTGCAGCAACCAACGTTAAAAAAAGGCTGTATTCAGCTATGCTTTGTGCATTATTCTTCGTATGCCATCTTAACATCCTGCTATCCTCACTGCTTCTAGTGTTGGGTTTATAGTCCTGGGTCCTCTGGTGCCCAAGATCTCACTGTCCAACCACCCAAAGCTTCTTTGGTTTCATTTGAGATAACCATGGACGCACCATCAGCATCAGTTCCATCTGTATTCAACCCTGTCAGCTGCGTGGTTGTTCCAGATCTCTCATTTTTAACCGACCAATCCGTAGCAGTTATATCAAATTGCTCACCAATGCTATCAGCATCTTCG
This sequence comes from Candidatus Omnitrophota bacterium, assembly GCA_043819095.1. Lineage (GTDB taxonomy): Bacteria > Omnitrophota > Gorgyraeia > VGKH01 > VGKH01 > JBDRFF01. The sequence goes on along the minus strand of JBDRFF010000019.1, from coordinate 3,809 downwards.
CGTATCTTTCCTACCACAGCGCGCTTCACATAAAGCTGTAGTGCCAGTAAAGCACCAATAACTAAGGTAGCAAGTAAGGTTATTTCTAATGTGCTCTGTGCTTTCTTATTTCTGAATATCATTTTAAATTCACCCCCTCGTACTGGTTATGTCTTTATACTATTATTTAAGACTGCTCCTGCAATCGAATGCTGCATATTAAGGCGCCGGCGCCGGCTCAACTGCTGCCTTCTGCTTCTGATACCCTGTGCGTGTCACTGTCTTATCTGTAGGTAATTGGTGAGAAACCGCACCGTCTCCTAAATATTCCACAACATCCGAATGTCCGGTTGTACTTGTTTGAAAAGCACTCTCAAGATAATAAGGTTCATATTGTTCTGAACGTGCTCTGCTTGTGCCAAATATATCCTGGCTGTCAGCACTTTTGGCTTTATCTACCACGTGTTTTATGCTGGCTTGTAGATTCCTTTTAATATAAGTCTGCATAGCAATTACTGCTCCTACTACCAAGCCAATAAGAATAGCGTATTCAGCAGTATTTTGCGCTTTTCTATTTCTTAAAAGCTTTAACATCTTCTTCACCTCCCTTATCTATCAGTTATCTACACTAAAATAATGTTTCTCCATCATCTGTACTCAGGCTTTCAATTGTCTGGCTCTCTGTGTCAGTTATCTTAGAACCAGTGGTAACTTCATAGTAAGACAAACCCTCGTCTGCGGTACCGCCTGAAGCAGTTGTAAAAATTATATTTCTCACAGAAGTCTTATCTATACCAAATGTCTCAGTGGTGACAAAAGGGGTGTGTTGTTGAACTGTGTGAGTTAAACTGGTTCTCTCATCAAATTGAGAGCCAATACTATCTGCGCTGTCGCGCATCTTTCCTTCTACGCCGCGTCTAATGTAATGCTGCATGGTTAAGAAGGCTGCTAAAACTACTGCGATTATCAAAGCATATTCTACAGTGGATTGGCCTTTTCTTCTCATTTCTTATTCACCTCCTAAAATTAGGTACTAATTATTTAATTAGTTACCCGAATACTCATATTCACGGTATTCAGTAGCAGGGCTTGTAGCTTGAACAATATCTTTAACCTCACGAGTGTAAGTAGTAGTGTCAGGATTAATTTGAATTGCCTCGTAGCTCGGCTCTGTCGCTAAAACATCGCGTGTTCTTACACTTTTTGCGCTATCTGTGTCGCTCATACCTGGCTCAAATTGCTTTGATACCAATGTATCTGGAGTAGGGGTGTAAGTACTGTCCAGTGTAGCAACTTCAGCTGTAAGCTCATCATAAAAATCATCTCCTGAATCTTTCATTCTTGCCTGAAACGTCCTTTTTACCATTGTTTGCATAGTAAGTGCTGCTGCCACTACCAAGCCAATAAGAATAGCGTATTCAGCAGTGCTCTGTCCTCTATTACCTCTAAAAAACCTTAACATTATTCTCACCTCCTTATTTAATATTTCCTAAATATTATCGCTTGGATTAATTCCCCGTTGCCGGTGTCATTTTTTCTGCTGCCTCATCAATAACTGACCAAGCAGCGGAAAGCGTGCCCTCTGCAGCAGGTTTAACCCAAGTCTTGGCAGCATAGATAATAAAACCAACTATTGCTGTTAAGAGTAGAATATATTCTAATGTGCTCTGCGCTTTCTTTCTGCTTACTTTTATCATTTTCTCTCACCTTCCTTTTTTTTAATCGCAAACTAGTTAACTACTGCCGCTAAGTCAGTTGCTGTTGATGACCACGAATTTGCTGAGTCATAAAACACCCTTCCCAAGCCAACAGTTGTACTGCTTTTTTGTCTCTCTATAATAACTACAAATGCTAGAATTGCCCCAACAACTACCGTAAACATAACTACATATTCCAGTATACTCTGCGCTTTTTTACATCTTAACATTCTTCCTCACCTCCCTTAATGCTAACCAACCTCTTCAGTATTAACCTGATTTTCAATCATCTTTAAATTTGACTGAATTGCCCGTCTCACATAGCTACCCATTAGAGTTAAGGCAGCTGCAATTACAGCTATGATAATACTGTATTCCAAGATACTCTGCGCTTTGCTTTTTCCTCTGCTTCTTAAATACTTTTTTAAAATCATTATTAACCCCGCATAAAAAAATCCTGCGTAGACAATAAAAAAACCGAATTACCTAAAAGAACTTTTCAGTTCCAGCTTTCGGTAACCCGGCTAACGTCCTCGCTTCTGACCCTAGAAGCAAAAAATTATACCTAATTGTCTTGGCGAGCATCGTCCCGTGGCTTTGCGCATCCACTTAACCTCCATCAAGTGGAATTGCCTTTTCGCTGCCGTATATTTCTAATAAAATATAACATTTAATACTGGTAGAGTCAAGAAGATTTTAGCTCTAATAGAAAGCGTTTTCTTCACCCCGTTGCAAAAATCAGCTTAAACTTTCTCTGATTTTGCAATGGGGCAAATTATAAACCAAAATCTCTTCTTTTCCGGCTGGCTTTTTATCTCTCTTTCATTGAGGCGGCGGCAGGCGTAGCTGAGTTCCTTTGTGAATTGGAACTCCTGGGGAGGTTTAAAGGTGACTAAAATGCAGTTTTCTTCTTCTTTGAAGGCGGCCTTTAGGCTGTAAAACTTCTCTTTTACCGTCGAGAACTCCCTCTCTTCGTATCCCAAGGGCAGAAAATGCCATCTGACATATAAATCCAGGGCTTCAAGATAGAGATTAAAGAGGGACTTTACATCCTGATAGTCCGCTGTATTCAAATTAAACATCTCCGTCGAGAAAAATTGCCTGGAGCTGCCGGTGTAAGTAAATAATTCGATTTTGCGGCTGAAATCCTGAAAGCCCTCTTCCAGGTTTGGCCAGTGGCTAAGATAGAGATCTATGATCGTCTCTGGTTTATCTAAGGCTCCGGTAAGATTGCATAAAATAAGTAGGCGCGGCTTCTCTGAAAAATTAGTTTTTAGGGCATATCCTCTTAGTGTAACTGCTTGGGAAACATTAGGTTGTGATAACTCAATTTCTATATCCGCTGCATAAAAATCTTTATCTAAGCTTGCAAAATGGTATGGTTTGTACTCCCCGAATTTCTTTACACTTCGGTACTCCACAAACTGCCAGGGCCACATTCCAAAAATAAAGGGAGATCGCTTAGCATGCGATAAAGACATCTCCGGGAACTCTTCGAACTTGTTTCCGTAGATCTTGATATTTGCGATTCTCTTTTCAGTTGACTCTAAAGTTAGGAGTAGTTTAAAGAACTCATTGGTTGGTGCATCATAACCAGGAGCCATAAAAAGCACAAATGGGTGGTTTTCAAAGAAATATTTATTTATATAACTCTTTACATCACATAGAGTTGCAGAAAAATCAAAGGGGATATTAGGAGTCGACCAGACCGTGTGGAATTGTCCATCAAGATAAATATTGCTGCCATCAGAAGTTACTAATTTAATACAACGGATCTCCTGTAAAGCGCTTGAAATTTCTTTTAATATAGCTGGTTGTATTGTTGTAACTCCATGCAAGTCATTAAGATATGGCATTAAACTATTGAATGATATCTTCTTACCGACTAAAGAAGACAGCTCTTTTAGGCCATCTTCAGATTCCTTGAATAATGGCTTAAAAATAAGGCCCTCTGTCTTAGCTAGTAGAGGGGGGAATTCCCCGTCTTCTTTATTTAAACCCTTTTTAATCGCCTCTGTGATTGAATATGAGCCTCCTAGAAGCAGGTCAGCAGACTTAAGCAATATTGCTCCTGAACACCCCCTTTCAGAAGGCATTTCCTCAGGTATTTCAGCCTCTCGAGGCGCCTTTTCA
>JBDRFF010000018.1:0-6871 GCA_043819095.1 Candidatus Omnitrophota bacterium | reverse complement strand
CGTTTACATGCACTTTATCAGCTCCCCTGTAAACTATGCCTTTTATCTCCCCAAAGCCGCTTAGGCCTTTCTTGACAATTTCAACGATAGTCTCTTCGCCCTCACCGACTACTACTGCGTCTATAAAATCGAATTTTTCCAACAGATCTTCTGCTACAGATGATGGGCCTGCGCCTCCCAAAATGATAATTTTATCGGGGAATCTTTTTTTGAGCGCCTCTGTGACTTTAACCACAAAAGGAAGGTGCACAGAATGACACCCGATACCTATCATAGGGGAGACTGTATCTATGGTGTTAATAAATTCATTGATTTCTTCAGAAAGCTGCCTCTTATACTCCATGCAATATTCACAAAAACTTACCTTATAACCTGACCTCTCCAGGACGGCGATAAGTAAAAAAATACCCACTGAATTATGCTTATAGACGACCTTGTTATTAAAATTCTTGGCAATGGTGATATTAACCAGCGTTATATTATTCATGCGCTTTGATAGTGCCCTCTATCCCCTTATTTAGCCTAATCAGCCTTTCTCTTCTTTATAGCCTTTACAAGAATCATCTTCATCGAATCAAAAATATCAGTATCTCTGAACTGTATCTTATGTATTCTTTTGAAATCATCCGATGCCTTTCTATAGGCCTCTCTGATTTTTACTTTAACCTCTTCACCGATGGCACTATAATCAATCCATTGATTAACCGATTCCCTTGTAATGTATTCGAAGGATTTTAGATCGGAAAATTTATCTTTCTTTAACATCTTAGAAAAATCTCCCGGCAAGAAAAAATTCTTACGCGCAGGATTACGCAACTTCTGGATAAGAAAGGTTTCTTTCTTGTCTCCTTCGCCGTACGCGGTTAAATGGCACAATACCAGGCGGCCGCCAGGTTTTAAAACCCTGTGCATTTCAGAGCACGCTTCTTTGAGTTTCATAAACTGTAGCGCCTGCCGGCAAACGCAAACATCAAAGATATCATCCTTAAACGGCAATTTTTCTGCGTAAGACAATATAATTTTGTCGGTAAATAACCTGGCCTGCCTGGCCATTTCCATACATATGTCCACTCCGAAAAGACAGCTAACCCCTCCTTTGAACACGCGGCTAATCTTTCCTGTCCCCACACCTATATCAAGCAGATATGCCTCAGGACCTGCGCCAGCCAGATCTTTTATCTTATTAATAAGGACTGGGTCGTGCACCCATTCAGATGAACGATCATATTTCTCTGCCCTTTTTTTAAAATGTCTAACAGGGCTTACGCGTGCTGAGAGTACGCTGGTAATCAACGCAATCCTCTCTTTCCTTGGTTATTTTCCATATTCGATGAAAATAATGTCTCAGGGTTTCTTCCTTCATGCCCGTAAGGTTAGTTATCTCATCATCATAATCTCTCACTCTTCTTCTAGAAAGCATCTCCAAAAATTCAATGGTATCTTTTATTTTTCCGGAGCGGACTGCATATTGGTATAAACTTGTCCCCGGAAACGGAACAAGATATTTGACTAAAGGCAGGAATTTGCTCTCTGTAATAAAATCCAGCATTTTTTTTAAAGAACTCTCTGTTTCTCCATATAAGCCGACGATAAAAAGCCCTCTCACGGCTAGCCCGGCCTCTTGAGCAATTTTAACAGCCTTATTTATTTCTTCGATGTTGACGTTCTTCCTGTTCTCATCCAGGATTTTCTGGTCATAAGACTCTATACCAAACCATATCCCTAAACATCCTGTTTCTTCCAATGTCTTTACCAATGTCGCGCTTATTTTTTGCACACGCGCAAAACAATGATATTTGACATCGTATTTTTTTAAAATCCTGCATGCCTTGATCGCCCTCTCTTCAGCAACATTAAACGTCAAATCATTCAGCCATGCATAGTCAAATCTTGTCGTCTGCTTAAGATAGGCTACTTCTTCTTCGAATCTTCCAAGACTTTTAAACCTAAGAGCAGGAATGGTTTTAAAACAAAAAGAACATTCCTGGGGACATCCTCTCATTGATGAGATCAATATTTGGCCATTCCTAACAATGCTCTCATAATTGGACCAAATAGAATAATCCAAAAAAGGCAGATTGTCGAGATTTTTAATCTGCGGCCTCTTTGGATTAATTATTATCCGGCCTTTACTGTCTTTATAAGCCATTCCTTTTATATTCGTAAAGTCGGTTTCTCCCCTAGTGAGGCACGTATCAAGAAATTCAATAACTGTAAGCTCTCCTTCTCCCAGGATAGCATAGTCAGCAGTAGTATTCTTAAGCACAATCTCGGGTAAAGAAGTAACCAGGGGGCCTCCCAAAAATATCGGTTTTTTTGGAAAAGCCTCTTTTATCAATTGAGTAACCTCCCGCAGAAACACAAAAGAATCACAATAAGTGGCTATCCCGATAATCTCTGCATCTTTTATGCCATCCAATACGAGTGGATTAATGTTTTCTTTCAGGCGACAGTCAATTATTATTAATTCATACCCCATCTTTTTAATTAAAGTTGCTATGTAAGTAAAGCCTTCAAAAGGGCCTGTTACTAAAAACTCTCTGCCTGGCGTGGGAATCTGCGGGGAAGCAGGCACGATAAGAACGACTCTTCCGGTGCGGCTGTGCGGATATTTTGCATAAGCTATTTTTCGCAGAACATCCTCTTGGGGGTCTACTTCAGGAGAATAATTATAGTGACATGCGGGCAATTTATCCATATATGTTTTCTAGCAACCGATGTACAAATCTTAGTTTTTACGAAAACTTGCTTTAAAAATAACCCAATTCCAGTCTTCAAGCACTTCTGTCCCGGTTATTTCTACATTATGAATTTTTTTGTAATCTGCGGGCGCGTTTTTTACCATAGAGGTGACTTTATCCCGCACTTTGTGATTCAACTCCGGGGCATGCTGCATCCAACGCGTAACTGATTCTCGCACTCTTAGAACCCTTGTTTCTTCGATTAAAAAATTTGCCTGTCGCAGTTCCTCCATCAAATTCAGGGGCGTGTAAAACTTCAAAAGCAAAGGCTGTTTTGCCCGGTGAATTTTATATAACCAATCGCGGTCTTTATCGGAAAACGGTACGGTGAGGCTTAAAATAAAAGCCCCCTGAGGAGCTAAAACCCTTGCGACCTCAGATAAAACTTTCCGGGCATTTAAAAATTGAAATGTCTGACGACATACTACCAGATGGAAACAATGGGAAGGGAAAGGCATTTCTTCGGCTGCGCATTTTGAGACCGGGAAATACTGCGACGATATCCCGATCATGCCATCAGAAATATCTAAGCCCAAAACATCCCAACCTTGACTTTTTAAAGCGCGGCCAATTTGACCAGTGCCACAGCACAGGTCTAAGGCCTTGCCGCAAGGCGAACCTGCCAAGGCTGTGTGGCTGCGGATAAGTTCTTTATCCGTAATCCAGTTAGCAGAGAGATCGAATTCAGCGCAACGCAGATCAAACTGTTTTTTAAGTTTATGCTCAGGGCTCAATATCTTGTTTATATTTTCGCAACCCATTCTGCTATTTCGTGCTGCACAAATGCAGATTATGTTTTTTCATCGGCTGAACCCCGATCTTATTCAATATTCCATTTACACATTCCTCTATCCCGTGATTCTCGGTGTCCACGACAATATCGGCATTAGACGGTTCTTCGAAAACCGCGGAGACGCCTGTAAATTCTTTAATCTCACCGTTTCTGGCCTTTTTATACATTCCCTTAACGTCTCTTTCTTCGCAGGCCTTAAGGCTGCATTTAAGATAAGCCAGTTTAAAATTACCGATAATTTCCCTTGCCATCTCCCGGTATTCATCAGTTGGAGAAACAAAACTAGCAATTACAAAATTGCCATTATCGTTGAATAATTTGGCTACATGGGAAACGCGCCGTAAATTTTCTCTTCTATCTTCAACAGAAAATCCCAAATCCGCATTCAATTTATTCCGCAAATCATCTGCGTCCAGATGGACTGCGCTAAATCCGCGATTATCTAATTCCGCTTTCAATCTCTTAGATAAGGTGGTCTTGCCTGAGCAGGGAAGCCCTGTAAGCCACAAGGTGGTGCGCAATAATTTTATATACTCTGCCACTTCTTCAGGGACATTATCATCTTTGCCCGCACGTACGTTTGTTCCGGAAATGCCCCCTATGTTAGCAGGCGGCTCAACGATATTAACGTCATAACCAACGTTTCTGCCGATATTGATACTCTTAATATCAGGCATAATAGTGACTTCCACCCTATCTCCGTAAACTCTTTTAATCATTTCGGCTCTTTGTTCAGCGGTATAAGGATTCTTAACCGAGATTTCAGTATCCCTTATCGCTATGCAAACATTTTCACCCTTTGATAACGCCTCATCGATCAAATATTTATGCCCATTATGAAACGGCTGCCATCTGCCGATAAATAGGGCGTATCTTTTGTGACCGTTATACATACCCATCTCCTCCTTCGATTCTTAAATAATAGAGCTTAATAAAGAAGAATATTTTAGAAGATTATACCATATATTTAGATTATTTGCTAACTTTATTATTGGGCTTCCTCGTCAAAATACCCGTTGCACAGGCAAGGCCGCCTCCGCCATTAACGAGTTGAGTAATTTTGACCTCAGCGGCAATTTTAATACCGAAACGCTCATATATTCTGCGTGTTTTGGGACAATCCGCCGGCATAACTATTTTCCTCGGGGCTATTGCCACAAAATTCATTGCCTGTTTTTTCCTTACCTCTGCATTTTCGGGGATTTTTATTATTTTTATTTTATTTTGTTTTAAGAAATTTACAATATCTGAATCCACTAAATCCACCCTAACCAAGGCAAGCGCCGAATCAACAAATTGCAACGCGCCCAGAAGATGAAGCGTACCCTGCGGCGCAGGAACGCTTAAGCATTCAATGTTGTCTTTCTTGAGCTCTTCTTTGACCTCACGAAAACCCTTAATATTTGTTCGTTTACCCACTCCAACCACCATCAATCTATTATTAAGCCATAAAGCATCGGCTCCTTCAAAGGTTGCGCCATCCCGGATAATTTTCCTTATTCGCACACCCATGCCGCTCAGAGCCATCTTTGCGTACCTCTCTTCCGGTCGCCTGACTTCTGAAAACATTTTAGAAATAATTGCCCCAGAAGGAGTCATCAGGAAAAGGTCTCTTACGAACATAAGATTAAACAAACCATGATTGCCATCATTCTTTGTTTTATCAACATTTATAAAATAAGTCTTTATCTTAAGCTTCTTATAGGCATTGATCATCTCTGCATATTCTCTTGTTAAAACCGAATAACTGATTCTTCCCAGATGCAGAACATCCCGGGGAATATCAATATTCTCAATAAAAGGGCCTGGTTTATAGAGTAATACCGCCTTTAATGGTTTATATTCCGAGCCAATGGTATGCGGAAACATCATAACCACTCCTCGATTCTATCTTTTTTATATCCTAGCTGAGAGCTCATCTTGGCTATTACAGGATTGTTGAGAAGCGGGGTAAGCATGTGTATTCTTTTCTTCCATCTATAGGCCTTGGGCGCTTTTGTGGCTTGGATAACAGGCAATCTGCCCAAATCCAATTGGTTGGCCGCGCTTCGGCTAATACCGATAAAACTCAAGATTTTACCTATCTCCTTCTTCCGTGATTCTAAATTATTAATGACATTTTCATATTTAACCTGTAAATATTGTTTTTTACTTTTATTCAAATATTCCTGCAGAGCCCTGTTTGCGGAAATCCATTGAAAGGCGCATACTTCTTCAAGAGGGCTTTGCGTATAATCTAGCCATCCGGAAGGCAAATCATATTTCCACCACCACCTCCCCCATTCATACCGGTCTGAATAACCTCGGATATTCAGGCTTTTTGACAAAGAATTATTCACATTGGTCAGGGAGTATTTCAAATTATGGGAAAAAAACCCTCTATGAAGCCAACCGTCATATAAACCATTAATGGAAGCAGCTGGGTTCCTGGTCAAATAAATTATCTTAATCCTAGCATTTGGCAAGAGTGCCTTGATAAAACCCATTCGATAGCAATCTACCGAAGATTTCAAAAGAAGAGACTTTTGTGAAAGATCTTTATCATCGATTTTTCTGCTAGGGGATAATAAAATAAAGGGAGGCTCTTCAATTGTTAGGATACGGCTTGGGGGGGCTATTGGAATTTTTAACCCAGGAAATTTCTTCTTAACCATCGTGGCAGGAATATCATAATAATAAGGATCTATGGTTTTATATTCCCGCCGCAGCTGCGAAAGCAGCTCAAGATAAAATGTTTCTTTGCAGAATATTTGATGGTTGTTCCTGTAGATATCAAATGCCCGCGCTATTGCTCTCCTTAAAAGTCCGTAGGAAAAGTTAACCTGAGGCCATTGCAATGGAAATCTCAATGTAAGATCTTCGATATACTGGTCAAGCAGTTTTTTATCGCTGAAAATATCTCCGGGGTCATCCCCTGAAGAAAAATCACTTAAAAAGTCACGGGAAAGACCAAGGGTATATTCTCTTTTTTCTATAACCTCTTGGGGGATATTATCTGAAAGAAAGGTATCCGAAGATAGGCCGTTCAATTTATAAAAAGGCACGCTCTCCCCGCTCAGAGAGTAAAGCTGAGGAATCTTCTTTAGTATTGAAAATAAGAGACTCGAGCCTGACCTGGACGCAGAGCTGATAACAATGGCCTCCTTTACATTACGCAGGGTTGAGTTAGACCAGAGGCGATATTGATCTTTTTTATTTATTTCCTCAAAAACATGATTTCTGAAGTTATTGACTTGATCAATAAAGGCGGATTGTAATTTGCAATCTAATTCCATTGGAAAGACCTTAAGATTTTGATGAGTTTTAAAAACCAGAATTTCTTAAATCTTAAGAGGAT
>JBDRFF010000017.1:0-2866 GCA_043819095.1 Candidatus Omnitrophota bacterium | reverse complement strand
ACAATAAGGGCAAACAAATTAAAAGACGCTTATATTAGACCCATTGTTACCCGCGGCGAGGGCGATTTAGGATTAGATCCTCGCAAATGCAAAGGCAATGCCAGCGTAATTATCATCGCGGATAAGATTGCGCTTTATCCCGAATCGCTTTACAAAAAGGGATTAGAGATAATCACCGTGCCAACGGTTCGTAGTCTGCCCGAGGCATTGAATCCTCAGCTAAAGAGCTTAAATTATCTAAACAATATCTTGGCTAAGATCGAAGCAATAAATGCTGGTTTCGAAGAGGCGATTATGCTTGATCATTTAGGATATGTGGCGGAATGCACCGGCGATAATATCTTTATCGTGAGGAAGAATCATCTTTATACTCCACCGCAGTGCATGGGCACATTAAGAGGGATTACGCGTGATACAGTTTTAGAGATCGCTTCTAAAATTAAGATTTCTGTGCATGAGCATGTTTTAACCAGACATGAAGTTTATATCTCTGATGAATGTTTCTTGACTGGAACCGCCGCTGAGATTATTCCAGTTGTAAAGGTGGATGGCAGAAAAATCGGCGACGGAAAACCAGGAAAAATCACCAAGAAACTAACAGAGCTGTTTCGGAAACTTACCAAGGCAGAAGGAGTAAAGTATGCTTTGTGATATTTGCAAGAAAATCCAGGCTACAGTTCATCTGACTGAGATAGTCGACGAACAGATGACTGAACTGCATCTTTGCGAGCAATGCGCAAAACAGAAAAGTATCCAAATGGAGCAACAGTTTGGCCTGGCCGATTTATTGGCGGGCTTAACCGATTTAAGCAAGCAGGCCAAAGAAGACATAGGTCATGTTGCATTGCGCTGTCCGAACTGTGGCTTAAGTTATGAAGATTTTAGAAAAGTAGGACGGCTTGGCTGCAGCAAGTGTTACGTAACTTTTAAAAGGTATTTAAGTTCTCTATTAAAAAAGATTCATGGTTCTAATCAGCATATAGGTAAGACGCCAGTAAAAGTTTCCAGAACTGTCAAGGTAAAATCCGAACTGCAAGACTTAAAAGATAGATTGCAGAAAGCAGTTCTGGCCGAAGAATTTGAAGAAGCCGCAAAGATCCGCGATAAAATCAGGGAACTTGAGACAAAGAGGAGACAATAAAAATGCATCTCAATGATTTTCTCGATCAGACCAGTGAGTGGCTAAAAGGCAGCGGCCCTAATTCAGATATTGTTATATCAAGCCGTATCAGAATGGCAAGAAATCTGGAAAATTCAGCTTTTCCTAGTCGAGCTAACCGAAAACAATCAGAGGAAAACTTAAAAAAGATTTTGGAGGCAGTCCATAAAGTTAATTATTTAAAGAAGTCCTTGATCATCAAATTAAGCGATTTGGATAATGTTGATAAGCAGTTCTTGGTTGAAAGACATCTGATGTCACGAGAACACGCGTTGCGACCGAATAACAAAGCCGTAGTGATAAGCGAAGAAGAAATCGTCTCCATTATGATAAATGAAGAGGACCATTTAAGAATCCAAGTGATGCAGTCAGGTTTTGACCTTTTCGGCGCTTGGCAAATTATCGAAGGAATTGATAACGAGCTGTCAAAGAAGCTCAGGTTCGCTTATTTGCCTGATTGGGGATACTTGACTTCCTGCCCGACTAATACGGGAACTGGAATGAGAGGGTCTGTTATGTTGCATTTGCCGGCATTAGTTATGACTAAACAGATTGATAAGATTTTGACTGCTATTGCTAAATTAAGTTTTACCACACGCGGTTTATACGGAGAAGGAACCCAGGCTTCCGGAAACTTCTTTCAGGTTTCCAATCAGGTATCGTTAGGTCACAGCGAAATTGAAATTCTAGAAAATATAAGAGGCTTGATAAAGCAGATAATTGAAAAAGAAGAACAATCGCGAAAAACGCTTTATCAACAACATCGGCAGTTTTTAGAGGATCGCGTTCACAGATCATTTGGTACTTTAAAGAATGCTTATATTATCTCCAGCCAAGAGACAATTGAGTTGCTTTCTATGGTAAGGTTGGGGATTGACATTGGGATTATAAAGAATCTGGATAGAAAATTAATCAATGAATTGTTTATAATTATTCAACCAGCTCATCTGCAGAAACTCGAAGCAAAGAAATTAAATCCGGAAGAAAGAGATACAAAAAGAGCAAATTTAATTCGAGAGAAATTAGGAGGTTAGTAAGTATGTTTAATAGGTTTACCGAGCGCGCAAGAAAAGTAATAATTTTAGCAAAGGAAGAAGCCAGGAGGTTTAATCACGATTATATCGGGACAGAACATCTGCTTTTAGGTTTAGTTAGGGAAGGTGAAGGTGTTGCGGCAGCGGTTTTACAAAAAATGGGAATCAGCCTTGAGAATATCCGAATTGAAATAGAAAAACTTGTTCAACCCGGGCCAACCACGCAAGTTTTAGGCGATATCCCTTTTACGCCGCGGGCAAAAAAAGTTTTGGAGCTATCCGCCGAGGAAGCGCGTTCGCTGGGCCATAATTATATTGGCACCGAGCATTTACTTTTAGGCTTGATTAAAGAAGGCGAAGGCGTCGCATCGCAGGTTTTGTTGAATTTAGGATTAGATTTAAATAAAGTAAGGAACGAAGTAATGGGTTTATTGGGTTCTGCTACGCCTGGTTTTGGAGCGCCGGGTACAAAATCCAAGACTCCGGCTATCGACGCATTCGGAAGAGACCTGACTGCTTTGGCCAAGGAAAATAAATTAGATCCTGTTATCGGTAGGAAAAATGAGATAGAAAGAGTAATTCAGATTTTAAGCAGAAGAACAAAAAATAATCCAGTTCTTTTAGGTGAGGCCGGCGTGGGAAAGACGGCAATCGTTGAAGGCCTGGCTCAGGC
>JBDRFF010000016.1:0-3381 GCA_043819095.1 Candidatus Omnitrophota bacterium | reverse complement strand
GCATTATTCATGACGAATAAATTCATTGAGATGCGGGCCAGAAGATAAATCCCTAATAATTTATCTAATGATGCTGGCAAAAATGCAGTTACCGGAATTGGCGCATCCTGGGCGCAATCCGGAATCCAGGAATGAAATGGCATTGCTCCTGCCTTAGCAAAACAGGCTATCGCCAGGCAAATATACGCGATTGTCGCCGACGGCATATCAAATGAAACGCTAATTTTATCCATCTGGAATGTATCTGTCAAAAAATAAAGGACTCCGATTCCTAAAATCATCAATGAATCAGAGCCGCCGATAATCACAAGCGTCTTTTTTGCTGTCTGGCTTGCGTTGCCATCTCCCATATTTATAAGCAGATATAAAGTCAAGCCTAAAAATCCCCAGAGCACCAAAAGCAGAATTAAGTTATTGGCTAAGACAACTCCGATTGAGGCAATAATCGTTAAAATTATATAGGTATAATACTGTACTAAGTTGGGCTTGCCTTTCATGAACTTAATCGAATAGAGGATGATCAAAATTCCGAATAAGACAATCGCCCAGACAATGAATCGGCTTAAATCATCAAGCATTAAAACTGGATAAAATTTTTCTATCATATGCTTCATTTATTAAACCCCCTCACCAAAAGATTTTGGTGTGGGGGTAAATATCTCTTTTCTTAACTTCTCGGTTTTTTCCTGCGACAATTTTATCAGGTCCCAACCGTTTAGAATTTTCTTATCGCTTCCTTTATTAAACACAGCAAGTCTTTCTGTACAGCAGTAGCAGGGATCAACCGCGGCCAGCGTAATCGCGGCATCCGAAATCGTTCCGCCGACAGCTGCGACTTTATTAGAAGCGATATTCATGTAACTTGGAGCCCTGATTTTGTGTCTCACAGGTCTATTTGTTCCGTCACTACGTACATAATGAAATACCTCTCCTCTGGGTGCCTCTGCATGACCAATACCTTCTCCCGGAGGAACATCTTTTAATTTGGCATCGATCGGGCCTTTTGGCATCTTATCAAGACACTGACGGATAATCTTTATGCTTTCATACATCTCTAAAACTCTGACGATAAGCTTTGCAAATACATCGCCTTGTTCCTGAGTGATCACATTCCAATCAACACGATCATATGCACCGTAAGGATCATCTTTTCTTACATCGATCTTAATTCCGGATGCTCTAGCAGTCGGGCCAACAACGCTATATGCGATTGCCTGTTCCTTTGTTAATATTCCGATTCCCTTTGTCCTCGCCTGAATCACCGGATCATCGATAACAGCGCCCTTAAACATATCTAAAACCGGAACTAAATCATCAACGCATTTCCTTATTTTTGGAATATCTTCTTCTTTAATATCGCGTCTTACGCCGCCGGGATTCATCATTGCGTAATGATTTCTGTTTCCTGAAATTATCTCGAATATATCTAAAACCGGCTCGCGATACTTCCAAGCCCACATCCATACTGTGTTGAAACCGATAAAGTGCCCTGCTAACCCGAGCCAGAGAAGATGACTGTGAACTCTTTCTAATTCAGCAATAATTGTTCTGATATATAATGCCCTTTCAGGAACCTTAACCTTCGTCAAATCATCTATTGCATTCACATATGCAAAAGGATGACTCGTCGAGCAGATTCCGCAGATACGCTCAACTAAAAAGGCGACCTGATCAAAATGTTTTGTCTCGCATAACTTCTCAATTCCACGATGCATGTATCCGATGACAATATCAATATCAACGACCTTTTCACCCTCAACATAAAGCCTGAAGTACTCCGGCTCCTCCTGCAGAGGATGATAAGGTCCTATAGGAATAACTACTTTATGACTCATTTCTTTTTAGCCTTTCTATCGTGTCTTAGCGGAAAATCTTCCTTTGGCCAATCGTCGATTAGAAGTAGATGCGTTAAATTCTGATGGCCCTTAAAATTTACTCCTAACAATTCCCAGATTTCTCTCTCGATCCAATTGAATGCCGGTATGTGTTGCCCGACAGAATCTATCTCTGGTTTCTTTTTATCTTCGATTAAAACTCGAAGGCTAATCAATTTTCCTGTTTCATCTTCAGAAAAATGATAAACTATCTCAATTCCTTTAGGAGTGTCTAGCCCCGTGGCTATTACGAAACGAATACCTAAATCTTGAAACAACAACTTAGAAGCCTCGACGATGTCTTCTTTGTTGATATCGATATAGATTCTATTCTCGGCGTGCTCTTTTATGGCTAATATCTTCTTTGAAAATCTTTTTTTAAACTCTTTTACAACATCCATCTATTTCTTTCCTTTTAACGAGTTAAGTAATTTTACAACCCCCATAATCATTGCCTCTGGTTTGGGGGGACATCCGGGAACATATGCGCTAACCGGAACAATTTCATCTACTCTTTTGACAAAATTATAGGATTCTCTGAAGGTGCATCCTCCCAAGGCGCAAGAACCAATTGCTACGACTAAACACGGCTGTGGCGCCTGGGCGTAAAGCTCTTTTAATTTCGGCGCGGTTTTATTATTGGGTATGCCTGTTACCAAAAGCACATCGGCATGCCTAATACTTCCGATTAACTGAATTCCAAAACGCTCGACGTCGTGGCGCGGAGTCAATAAATCCAAGATTTCGATATCGCAATTATTACAAGGGCTGCATGCGAAATGAAATACCCAAATCGATTTTGTTAATGCCTTAAGTTTTAGATTCATATTTAATGAGCAGACGACTTACGGAGCGCCAGCGACGTAAGTCGTAGGCCGCAGGCCGTCTGCGAATTAAACCCCCCACCACTTTTAGTAATGGGGCGTTCTTGTTAAATAAAACGTCTATCCTGTCTTCAAACCCACCATCTTCAATTCCAGGGTTGTTCCTAAAAGTGGTGGGGGGTTAAGTTCGGCCTTGCAACTTACGTCACTTCGTTCCGTAAGTTGTGGCCTCACTTAATATCCTATTAATGCCAAAACCACGGCGATTAATGCTGCGGTAGCCACCGGACCCCAGAAAAACCTGATTGCCTGATCAATTCTAATGCGCGGATTTGTATTCTTAATTAAAATAATAATAACTAAAAGGATTACGTATTTTAAAATAACCCAATAAAAATTTGGGCTGAAAGCCCAAAATAGACTAATCAAAAATATCGGTAGCACCACAAGAAGCATCTGTCGGGTCAACTTAAAGATTGCTAAAGGCGCGCCGGAGTATTCGACATAAGCTCCGGCCATAATCTCTTGTTCTGCCTCGGCCATATCAAAAGGAACAAAACCTAATTTTGCCTGCATACATAAAATCGCGATAATAAAAGCGATCGCGCCCGAAATGGAATTCACAACCGAACCATTTGCCATTTGATAGCCGACAATATCATTTATGCGGATTAGTCCGCCGG
>JBDRFF010000015.1:0-61691 GCA_043819095.1 Candidatus Omnitrophota bacterium | reverse complement strand
TGCGGACCAAAACCAATGCTAGAAGAAATCGCTAATATTTCCAAGAAATATAAGATTCCGGCGCAGGTTTCTTTGGAAGAACACATGGCTTGTGGCATTGGCGCGTGTTTTGGCTGTGTTGTTCGGACAAAAAATGGATATAAAAGGGTCTGTAAGGACGGGCCGGTTTTTCAGACAAAAGAATTAATATTTTGAAAAGGAGGTCAAATGAAGACACAACTTATGGAACAACGTGGCATAAGTTGTTTGTCTGAATTTGACCCCACACCTTTTTAGTATTCATTAGCTCTCTGAAAGGATTTTTAAAAAACTTTGAATAGATAAAAGGTGTGGGGTTTAATTCGCGCATACAATTTACGTCACTAGCGTTCCGTAAATTGTGCGCTTATTAAAGGAGGATTAATTATGAATCTGGTTTTGTATATTGCTTTAGGATTACTCGCCGGAGTTTTAAGCGGAATTTTTGGAATCGGTGGTGGGACAATTTTGATTCCTGCGCTTGTATTTTTGTTTGGATTGACTCAACATCAGGCACAAGGAACAACTTTAGCAATAATGATTCCACCGATAGGACTTTTGGCTGCTTTAAGATATTATTATGCCGGAAATGTGAAATTGAATATGGCGGCTTTTATCTGCATAGGATTCTTTTTTGGCGCACTCCTGGGAGCACATTATATTCAGGCAGTGCCTGATACGATATTAAAAAGATTATTTGGAGTTTTTTTGATTGCTATAGGAATAAGGATGGTGTTAATTAAATGAAAAATCCTAATTTATCAGTAAAAATCGGAAAAGTTAAATTAAAAAATCCTGTGATGGTTGCATCAGGGACATTCGAATACGCTAAAGAGACCTCTTCGCTGATAAATCCAAAAATATTAGGCGCGCTCATCACAAAGACAATTACTCTAAAGTCAAAGAAAGGCAATCCTCCTCCGCGCACCGTCGAGACCGCATCAGGAATGCTTAATTCCATTGGCTTAGAAAATCCTGGCGTAAAAGTCTTCCTGAAAGAAAAATTACCTATTCTAAGAAAAATCGGCGTCCCAATTATCGTTAGTATCTCTGGCGATAATGATAAAGAATTTACAGAATTAGCAAAGATTTTAAGCAAGACCAAAGGTGTATCTGCAATCGAATTAAATTTATCCTGCCCAAATCTTGGGACAGAAAAATTAGTTGCCCAGTCGGATAAAGCAACTTATCGGCTGGTTAAGGCAGTGCGTAAAACTACAAAGCTTACCCTAATAACCAAATTATCACCAAATGTTACAGATATCGGATTAATCGCTAGGGCTACGGTGGCAGCTGATACCGATGCCATAAGCTTGGTCAATACTTTTTCGGCAATAGCAATCGATGCAGATACTAAAAGCCCCAAATTAGCAAATATAACAGGTGGTTTGAGCGGGCCTGCGATTAAACCTATTGCGCTTCGAATGGTCTGGCAAGCTGCACATACAGCAGAAATACCGATAATCGGTATGGGCGGGATTATGAATACAGAGGATGCCTTGGAATTTATTATTGCTGGCGCAACAGCCGTTGCTGTAGGCACAGCTAATTTCGTAAATCCTAAAGCCACTGTCGAGATAATTGAAGGTATAAAAAAATATTTAAAAGCCAATAATATAAAGGATATTAATAAATTGATCGGAGCAATGAAATGAAAAAGTTTAAAGATAAATTAATCGTAGCTTTAGATGTAGATACACTGCAAAGAGCAAAGCGCCTGCTTAATATTCTTTATCCGACGGTAAAAATCTTTAAAGTGGGCAGTCAGTTATTTTCAGCCTGCGGGCCGGAGGCTATAAACGTGATTCGCAAAAAGGGAGCAAAGGTATTTTTGGACCTTAAGTATCATGATATTCCCAATACGGTAAAAAGCGCAGTCGAAGAAGCAAGAAGATTAAAAGTCTTTATGTTGACTCTTCATGCATCAGGCGGCGAAGATATGATGAAAGCCGCTGCCAAAGTTATTAACCGGCCGCTTATCGTGGCTGTTACGGTTCTAACCAGCCAGGCTGGCAAAAATGTAAACCGCCGCGTAATGGAGCTGGCGAAATTGGCAAAAAAAGCCAGAATCAACGGCGTAGTTAGCTCTTGTCAAGAAGCTGCCGCAATCAGAAAAAAAATGGGAAAGAATTTTATTATTGTCACACCGGGGATAAGACCAAAAGGCACAGAGGCCTTTGATCAGAAAAGGATCGCGACTCCCAAAGACGCAATTTCAGCAGGCGCCGATTTTATCGTCGTAGGCCGACCAATCACAAAAGCAAAAGACCCCTTAGAAGCCACACTGAATATCCTTAAAGAGCTAGATTAGCATCAAGATTTTTAAACGGTATCTGCTTGCAAAAGTATAGATTTTAGTGTAAAATATATCCACTTTCCACTCTTAAATATAAGAATTAAGAAGAATAAAATAAGTTGTAAACAAGGGGTGTATCATGCCAGAACAGTTAAGAGATCTTTTAGAGAAGATTAAAAGCGAGGGCATCCAGGTAGCTGAGGAAAAGGCCAGGCAAATAGAATCTAATGCCCAGAGGCAGGCAAAGAAAATTATCGCCGATGCCAAAGACAAGGCCGAAATGATCGTTGAAGAGGCTGATGACCAGGCGCATAAGGCTAAGGCAAGCGGAGAGGCTGCCTTGCAGCATGCCGCAAGGGATTTGATGCTGGCTGTAAAAGATCAGATTCGCGCACTTTTTGATAAGATCATCGCAACGAATATCACAGCTACATTAACAGGAAAAGAACTCAGCTCAATTATCGGCCAGGTAATTGATAAGTATATTAAGAAAGGCAAGCAGAGTTCTGATGTAGCGCTGTTATTGAATCCGAATGATTTAAAGAGGCTAAAGAATACTTTTATTGCCAAATTCAAAGAAAAATTCAAAGAAAAATTAGAAATTAAGCCAACGCCGAATATATCCGCCGGATTTGCCATAAGTTTTGACAAGGGCAAATCCTATTACGAATTTACCGATGAGTCCCTCGTCGAATGCTTAAGTGCCTATCTTAATCAGGAATTAGCCCAGCTGTTAAGTGAGGCGATTAAAAAAGGAAAAAAGGGTAAAAAGTAATGAGTGCTCACTATTATTATTTAGCAGCCAGCCTTCCTATGCTTGAGTTTGGCCTAATGCCACCTATTTCCTATGAGGATTTTTTAGTTCGCTGTAAGGAACAGTTTTCGGATTCTGATATGAGAATTATCGAGCGCTCAACCATTGAGCCGCCGAAGACAACCCAGGATAACTTCGCATTTCTACAGGAATGGAAGGAATTTGATTTAGCTCTGCGTAATGAATTGGTTTGGCTTCGCGCAGCTAAAAAAGGCAAAGACGCATTAAGCTACATTCGCGCTGAAGAATACCGCAATCCTTTTACCGGTTATTTTGCACAGCAGGTGTATAATCAGGATTCTGTGCTCGAGGCAGAGCGATTGCTTGACCGTATACGCTGGGAAAAAATAGAAGATTTAAAGGTGGGGCATTTTTTTGATATTGAATTTTTGGCCTCCTATGCCTTAGAGCTACAGATATTAGAGCGCTGGAAAAAGATTAATCAAGAAGAAGGCGTAAATATATTAGAGGAACTTTCGGGTAAACTATGAAAAACCAAAGATACGGCAGAGTCTCCGGAATAAACGGGAATATGGCTATTGTCTCATTCGACGACTATGTCATTCAAAATGAAGTAGCATATATTATTCATAATGAGGAGCGACTTAAGTCAGAAGTAATCCGCGTAAAGGGCAACAGCGCAGAGCTCCAGGTCTACGAAGATACAGGTGGCATTAAAATCAACGAGCGAGTAGAATTTACCGGGGAGCTTTTATCCGTCGAGCTTGGGCCGGGATTGCTGGGCCAGATATTCGACGGCCTGCAGAATCCCCTACCGCAGTTGGCAGAAAAATACGGATTTTTCTTAAAGCGCGGCGTATATCTGGAGGCATTACCCGATACAGATAAATGGAAATTTACGCCTACTGCAAAACAGAACGATAAAGTTAAATCCGCGGATAAGCTTGGTTTTGTTAACGAAGGGATGTTCAAGCACTGGATTATGGTTCCCTTTGTTCTCAAAGGGGATCTGAAGATAACAAAAATTGCAAAAGCCGGAATCTACAAGCTTAAAGACACCATTGCCGAACTTAGAGATGAGCAGGGAAAAATCCATAAAGCAAGTATGCAGCAGATCTGGCCGGTGAAGATCCCCATCACTGCCTATTCAGAAAAACTTAGACCGGAGGAACCATTAAATACAAAGATTAGATTAATCGATACCTTCTTCCCCGTAGCTCAGGGTGGAACGTATTGTATTCCCGGGCCATTCGGTTCGGGCAAGACAGTTTTGCAGCAGTTGATTAGCAGGCACGCAGAGATTGACGTTGTGATTATCGCAGCCTGCGGTGAGCGCGCAGGAGAGGTTGTAGAGACATTAAGGACGTTCCCTGAAATAAAGGATGCCAAGACCAACAAGCCGCTTATTGACCGCACGGTGATTATTTGTAATACAAGCTCTATGCCTGTTGCTGCTCGGGAATCGAGCGTGTATACGGCAGTAACGATTGCTGAGTATTACAGACAAATGGGATTGCATGTTTTGCTTTTGGCTGATTCAACTTCGCGCTGGGCCCAAGCTATGCGTGAGATGTCTGGTCGCCTGGAAGAGATTCCCGGCGAAGAGGCTTTTCCAGCTTACTTAGAGACAAGAATAGCCTCATTTTATGAACGGGCTGGCATTGTAAAGTTGCGCGACGGAAGTCTTGGTTCTGTAACCATCGGCGGCACGGTAAGCCCTGCCGGAGGAAATTTCGAGGAGCCAGTAACGCAGGCAACATTAAAAGTAGTGGGCGCTTTCCACGGGCTTTCGCGCGACCGTTCTAATGCACGAAAATACCCTGCCATTGATCCATTAGACAGCTGGAGTAAATATAAGAGCGTTGTCGATGAAAAACAAGTTAGCGATGGCAAACGGATATTACGCAAGAGCAATGAAGTATATCATATGATGAAGGTAATCGGCGAAGAAGGTACTTCTCTGGCAGATTTTACCGTCCATATGAAAGGCGAATTTATCGATGCCGTATTTTTGCAGCAGAATGCTTATGATGAGGTTGATGAATCAACTATTGCAGAGAGGCAGCGATATGTCTTTAATGTGATTCACGAAATTATTACTTCGGAATTTGATTTTAAGGATAAAGCAGAGTCGCGAAAATTTTTCCAGGTCCTAGTCCAGAAATTCCATGAATGGAATTCCATAGCCTGGCAGGTAAGTGAATTTAAGTCCAAGGAAAAAGAGATAAGAACTAACGTCCAAGAAAAAAGGATAGATACAAACAAAGAAAATGAAAAGGATTTATAATCGTATCTTACAGATTTCCGGTGACGTTGTTACCGTCGAGGCCGAAGGCGTAGGTTATAAGGAGCTTGCGGAGATCCAGTCTAGTAGAGGCGCATCTTTGGCGCAGGTTATCCGCATGGATGACAACCGAACTTATTTACAGGTGTTTGCCGGTAGTCGCGGCGTCTCTACCGGAGATAGGGTCAGATTTTTACATCATCCTATGAGGGTATCTTTCTCGAGTAACCTTATGGGACGCATATTTAATGGCGCAGGCTTGGCGCGCGATAATGGGCCTGCTCTTACTGAAAATATGATAGATATCGGCGGTCCTCCGGTTAATCCCGCCAAGAGAATTATTCCAAGGAGGATGATACGCACAGGAATTCCTATGATAGATGTTTTTAATTCGCTGGTGGAATCACAGAAACTGCCAATATTCTCTGTGCCCGGCGAGCCGTATAACGAACTTTTGGCACGTATTGCCATACAGACCGAAGTGGATATGATTATTCTCGGAGGATTAGGACTTAAATACGATGATTATCTTTTCTTTCGCAATACATTTGAGAGCCATGGAGCACTTTCCAAGTCGATATTTTTTGTCCATACTGCATCAGATCCTACCGTAGAATGTCTATTAGTTCCTGATATGTCGCTTGCAGTGGCTGAGCAGTTTGCCCTGGCAGGTAAAAGAGTGCTTGTGCTCCTGACGGATATGACCAATTTTGCCGACGCATTAAAAGAAATCTCAATTACCATGCAGCAGATTCCTTCAAACAGAGGCTATCCCGGAGATCTGTATAGTCAGCTGGCCGCGCGATACGAAAAGGCAGTTGATTTTGATACAGCTGGCGCCATTACCATTCTTGCTGTCACCACAATGCCCGGCGATGATATTACCCATCCTGTTCCGGACAATACAGGATATATTACTGAAGGACAGTTTTATTTACGCAACGGCGTGATTGATTTATTCGGTTCTTTAAGCCGTCTGAAACAGCAGGTAAACGGCAAGACCAGAGATGACCACAGGACTATTATGAATACTATGACGCAGCTTTTTGCCGAATACCGCGAGACCAAAGAAAAACTAGCTATGGGTTTTCGCATGAGCCAATGGGATAAGAAGCTGTTAAAATACGGAAAGTCATTCGAAGAGAAATTAATGAACCTTTCTGTTAATGTCCCGCTTGAAAAGGCCCTTGATTTAGGCTGGGAAATCATGGCTGAGAATTTTGAGCCTGCAGAGACAGGCATACAATCTAGTCTTATAGATAAATTCTGGCCAAAAAAAACATAATTTATCCGCCTTCGCTGAAGCGCTTTCGCCTTCAGCTACGGCGGATGTCGCCACAAACAAGGAAGCGATGGTGGCTCCATGGCAAAGATAAGATTGACAAAAGGCGAACTTAAAAGACAAAGAGACAGCCTAAAACAATTCGAGCGTTATCTTCCTACGTTGCAGTTGAAGAAACAACAGATCATGATTGAGATCCAACGATTGCGTATCGAATTAAATGAAAAGCTTAAAGAAATAGAGATTTTTCAGCGAAAGATCAAAATTTGGGTAGGGCTTCTCGTCGAGCGATCAAAAGATTTTAATAGCTGGGTTAAACCGCGAAATATAATCGTTAAAACCATAAATATCGCAAGCGTTGACCTGCCTGTGTTAGAGCGCGTTGAATTTGGCAAAGTTGAATATGATTTATTTTCTACGCCATTGTGGGTAGATACAGCAATAAAAAAGATTCAGGGACTTATAATATTAATTGAAGAGACGCGCGTGCTTAAGACTCAAGTTAAATTATTGCAGGAGGAATTACGCATTACTACCCAAAGGGTTAATCTGCTTGAAAAGGTAAAGATTCCGGAATGCAGAGAGAATATTCGAAAGATTAGAATTTATCTCGGTGACCAACAGACCAATGCCGTAGGCCGCAGCAAGCTGGCAAAAAATAAAATTGCCCAGGCAGTAGCAGAGGGGGCCGTTGCATGATAGTCCCGATGAAAAAAATAACTGTGGTTGTGCAATCAAAGGATACTAAAGAAACTCTGAAGTCGCTGCGAGATTTAGGAGTTTTGCATGTGGAACACCAGAATGTTCCTGTGGGAGACGAAGTACAAAGGCTTAAGCTTGAGATGATGCGCGTTGCACAGGCAACTGCAGTACTTGCGGATACTGAGACGCAAAAGCATTTACGAGGCAATGAACAGCACATAGCAGACGAAATAGTCAGCGCCTTAAAAGAAAAGAAACGCATTCAGGATGATATGCTTAAAAGACAGAGGCATATCGACCGCTGGCAGGAATGGGGCGATTTTGATCCCGCACTTATCGAATATTTTAAAAATAAAAATTTACGAGTTCATCTCGCCGTAATTCCCGAAAAAAGAAAAAAAGAGATCCCCGAGGATATAGTTACGCAGATTCTATTTAAAAAAAGTAGCTCTCTCTATTGCGCATTGATTTCTCAAAGAGATATAAAAGTACCTTTTGAGGTTTTGGAACTGCCCAAAGAAAGATTGGGTAGCGTATTAAAAAAACAAAATAGTGACCGAGAAAAGATAAAGAAGATCGATGAAAAAATTCATATTTACGCACAATACAAAAGAGCATTGAATGATTATCAAGAGCGCCTGGAATCGATTTTGCAGTTTCAGGAAACCTTGGTAGGCGCGGGGAAATCCGAAATGCTTTCTTATGTGCGGGGATATATTCCTTATGATTCGGTTGTGCTTCTGGAAGAAAAGTCAAGCCACGAAAGATGGGGCCTTCTTATTGAAGAGCCCGACATAAATGATAATGTGCCGACATTGATCAGAAATCCTCGCTGGGTCCAGATAATCAAACCTGTATTTGATATTATAAAGGCTTTGCCTGGATACAAAGAGGTAGATATAAGTCTATGGTTTTTGTTATTTTTCTCTGTGTTTTTCGGGATATTGATAGGAGATGCCGGTTATGGCGTAATAGTATTGCTTCTGAATCTTTTCCTGCACAGAAAATTAAATAAGACTCTTAAGGATACGCGAATTTTTTCTCTGATGTATATATTAAGTGCGACCGCGATAATCTGGGGCGTGCTTACCGGCACTTTCTTTGGCCAGGCCTGGCTTGTGCAGCGCATTGAGCCGTTGATGCCTTCTTTAAATAACAGTAGGAATATGCAGGCATTGTGCTTTTTTATCGGGGCGCTACACTTAAGCATCGCGCATCTGTGGAAAGGATTGATGAAGATGCCGCATCTTAAGAGTTTAAGTGAGATAGGCTGGATATGCATGCTTTGGGGCGCGTTCTTTCTGGCGCGGATGTTGATTTTAAGCGAGGTGTTTCCTGTTTTTGCCAAATGGCTTTTTATCGTCGGAGCCGGCCTTATAGTATTATTTAGCAATCCCTCGAGAAATGTTTTTAAAAGCGTAGGATTGGGATTTAAGGATTTTCTTCTCAACGCCGTCAGTAGTTTTACTGATGTGGTTTCTTACATTCGATTATTTGCCATAGGCACTGCCACCGTTGCAGTGGCAGATGCATTCAATCAGATGGCCGCAGGCGTAGGAGACGGTATCCTAGGCGGAGTAATAACCGTTATAATTTTACTTCTTGGTCATACTTTAAATATAGCCTTAGGCGCCATGTCTATTTTGGTGCACGGACTCAGATTAAATGTCTTAGAATTCTCAAGTCATCTCGGTATGGAATGGTCAGGATCTCCATACGTACCATTTAAAACGAAGACACAACTTACGGAGCGAAAGTGAACGTAAGTTGTTTGTCTGAGTTTGACCCCCACCACTTTTAGAAACTACTGTAGAATTAAAGTGGTGGGTTTGAAAAGAAGATAAACGTTTTATGTAAAAAGAACGCCTCATTACTAAAAGTGGTGGTGGGTTTAATTCGACCAAATGGCTTACGCTCCTTTAGCAGTCGCGTAAGTCACGGTCTCATTGAAGGAGGAATGAAATGGAAGCAGGAATTTTAGTGCAGTTTAAGGATTTAGGTCTGGCCGCAGTATTAGCTTTTGCAGCCATGGGCTCGGCACTTGGAACCGGAGCCGCAGGCATGGCAGCGGTTGGTGCTTGGAAAAAATGTTTCGCACAGAATAAGAATGCACCGTTTATTCTTATTGCATTCGTAGGTGCGCCGCTTACACAGACTATTTACGGCATGATTGTTATGAATGCCTTAGCAGAAGCCGCTGCTAAAGGCCAATTCTTATGGTCTGCTGGTATCCTGGGAGGCATAGCTATGGGCTTATCTGCCTGGATGCAAGGCAAAGCCGGCGCAGCCGCTTCAGATGCGCTTGCCGAGACAGGCAAAGGTTTTGGTAATTATCTTATGGTTTTAGGTGTAATCGAGACCGTCGCACTTTTTGTAATGGTATTTATCTTGATGTCTGTGGCGAAATTATAAGATTAGTTATCGAGATTAATCTTTTGTTGACATAGACAGCTTGTGTAATTATTATATTATAGTTATTTAGAAACGTTTTTATTGTGGCTAAATTTATTTTTCGAACAAATAATGATTTTGTAAGGACTTTTGTAATATTAATTGTCGTTCTTTGTATTTTATTTGGCGCGGCTACAATCTCTAGCGCATATACTCCCACTAAATGGGATTTTTTTAAATTTAGACTAGATAATATTATCGGTCCTCCTTTGCAATTTTGTATTGAGATTATAGCTACAGTAGAGGCAGTTTGGAATTTAGGTGCCATTAGACACTCTGAGTTTAGATATGTGGTTGATCATAACGGATATGTTTCGGATGGATTGCCTTGGGGCAGCAATTTTACCCAATTAGACATTAACCCTAACCGGTCTCCTCGTAGGAAATGGGATTATAGAGTGGTTGCTAGCGAAGCGCACTTTTTAGCAGAGGCAAGGCGCAGGCACGGACAATACCGAAATAAGGAAGCTTCGCTTACCGATGGTGGGCAATGGGGCGGATATTATCCATATTGGCTATATCGCTGGATAAAGAAATGGTTCGGAGGATAAAATTCAGGATATATGGTGTTTTGTTTAAGTCAGCAGAACGGTTAGCTTACATTTAAAAGTAGAAAGGGTTATACAGGATGGATGGAATGAAAAAGGTAATAGCGATTTGTTTATTAGTGATTTTATTAATTTTTCCATATAGTGCGTATGCAGAGTCAGAAGATGAAGGCAGAATAGCTGAAATAATAGATGATTCATTCCAAGACCTCAAGAATTTTTATTCCGGTGAGAATTTGATAAAACTTGCGATAGGGCTGGGGGTAAGCGGAATATTAGCTAATACATCTGCCGATCAGGACTTTCGGCAATGGTATCAAGATGAAATTAGGAGCGGAGAAACTGATGATTTCGAGAAAGCTTGGGAGCCGTTTGGGGATCTTAAGATGACCGCTCCTGCTTATTTAGGAGCAGTTGTTATTGGAGAGTTAACTAAAGATACGCAACTCGGTTCTGTTATAGGTGAATGGGGATGGCGATCGACACGAACGCTTTTCATCGGAGCTCCGCAAATGGTCTTTTGGCAATATGCCCTTGGCGCCCAAAGACCAACAGAAGGTGATTCGGATTGGCGTTTTTATGATGACAATAACTCGGTGAGCGGACACTCATTTCTTGGGGCTATCCCTTTTTTATCAGCTGCCAAGATGGTAGATAATTTCTACTTGAAAAGCGCTTTTTATGCGGCTTCAACATTTCCCGGAATATCGAGAATAAACAAGGATAAACATTATCTTTCTCAGGTAATGCTTGGTTGGTGGATTGCGTATTTATCTGCTTCCAGCGTGGATAAAACAGAAGAGCAGCGGGTCGTAATTACTCCTGCCCTTCTTCCAGGTGGAGCAGGAATCAAAGTAACCGCTCGTTTTTGACCTGTAAACCAACTAAGGCATATTAGTAATTATACTTTTCGGGCGATTAGCTCAGTTGGTTAGAGCATCTGCTTTACACGCAGAGGGTCAGGGGTTCAAGTCCTCTATCGCCCATTGAATTTTGCCAAAGGCAAAATTCATCTCGAGCGACCAGAATATTAATTTTTAGTCGCGAGAGACCATAAATCAACTAATAGATATTTTTTCCTCGTCCCGACGTAGCATCGGGATTCGGGATAAAATTTTGTTTCACAAAATTTTGGGGGACGTAGCGTAGTTTGGTTTAACGCGTCAGATTGTCGATCTGAAGATCGCGGGTTCGAATCCCGTCGTCCCCGCCAGTCTTCGCCAAAGAACTTTCGTCTTTGGCTCCGCCTGGCTTTCACAAAAATATGTATTGCGTATATATCCTCATAAGCAAGAAAAATAAAAGCAAATTTTATATAGGGTATACCGATAATCTTCAAAGACGCCTCGCAGAACACAAAGGCCCACCTAAAAATTCTTATACCTATAGATACGCCCCTTGGGAATTAGAAACATATATTGTATTTTCTAATAAGAAATTAGCAGAAGAATTTGAATTATATTTAAAGAGTCATTCAGGCAGAGCCTTTTTAAGGCGAAGACTGGCGGCATTGCGGTGATCCGGCGAAGCCGTCAGAGTTTTTCTTATATACCATAAGGCGAAGCCGGACCCGTCGTCCCCGCTTAGTTTGGCTTACGCTTATGGAGCGAAGCGACATAAGTATTAGCCAAAATTAATCCCGAGCTTCTACAGTTTTAATAGTTTGAAGAGAAGGACCTTCTTTCGCCGCTAACAACAGTTAGCGGCTTTATTATCTAGATAAACTGTTTTAATTGAGCGCGGGCAGATATTATGATATAATTATTTAAAACGGAGGATGGATATGGTTTCGTTTAATGAGTTTAAAAAATTAGAAATAAAGATTGCCAAGATCAAAGAAGTCAAGGATCATCCCAATGCCGATAAGCTTTATGTAGTGACGATTGATGTCGGGGGCAAGGATAAAACAATAGTCGCAGGGATAAAGAACGATTATCAGCCCAAGCAGCTTATTGGCCGGCAAATTGTCGTGGTTGATAATCTGGAGCCTGCAACTATCCGCGGCGTTGAGAGCCAGGCCATGCTTTTAGCAGCATCCGACGATAACGGTATATCAATTTTGGCTCCGGACAGAGAAGTTAAGATCGGAAGTTCGATCAAATGACAGCAAATATTTATTTTATAATATTATTTTTTGGAATTTTGTTAGGGCTTAATCTTGCCAGATTCATCGTCGTCAGAAAGATGAAGGAAAGGCAAGGGGAGCAAAAAGGCCACAAGATTATTACGCCGATTCTGTCAAAAATCCCCGGGATTAAAGAGCCGCAATATAAAGCGCCGTCTTCAGTACTTGAGAAAAAGATTCTCTATGAAAACGAATTAAATTTATTGCTGAAATTCGATCAGGAGATATCGGTTCTGTATAAGATCAAAGACATAGCTCAATGCGTAGTGGAAAATGTCGCCCACATCTTAAATGTTCAGAAATGCGCTCTCCTGCTTTCTGATAAAGACAACAAAGAGTTGACTGTCAAGTACGCAATAGGAATCCCCGAGGACCTTGCAGAATCAACCAGGATAAAAAAAGGCGAAAGCCTTTCGGGCAAAGTTATGGATGAAAAAGAAGCTATTCTTATAAAGGATATTGACGAGGATAGCTGGTTTAGGACGCATAATAAAGAAAAATATTATCATGGCTCAATCTTAAGCATGCCGCTTTCTTTTAAAGGAGAGAGCGTCGGCGTTATTAATGCTAATAGCAGAAAGACGGGTTATCCTTTTAACGAAGACGATATAAGAATCTTAAAGAGCATGGCAATACAGACCGCCATCGCAATCCAGAATGCCTATTTCTACCAAGAGATTCAGGAGGGTTATTTAAGGACAGTATCCGCATTAGCCGAGGCGCTAGATGCTAAAGACCCTTATACCTTCAAACATTCTTCGAATGTTACCAAATACGCTGTGTCTATAGCAAAAGAGATGAAATTATCAGATGCCGAGATAGAAGACATACGCAGAGGCGGTTTATTGCACGATATCGGCAAGATCGCAATTAGAGATGAGATTTTGACGAAACCCGCGAAACTTACGGATGATGAATACGCTCAGATTAAGACCCATCCGGCCAAGGGCGAGGAAATCTTAAAATCATTACCGTTTTTAAAAAATGCCGTCAAATTTATAAGGCATCATCATGAGTGGCCTAGCGGTAAAGGCTATCCCGACGGCCTTTCAGGTTATAAGATCGAATTAGGAGCTAAGATTCTGGCCGTCTCTGATGCATTTGATACTATGGTATCAGATAGGCCATATCGCAAAGCACTTGGTGTAGAGAAAGCAGTCGAGGAATTAAAGAGATGCTCCGGAACCCAGTTTGATCCCGAGGTAGCAGAGGCCCTTCTTAGAATCTTAGATAAAAACCCTGGCATCGTCAAAAACTAATTCCAATCAATAAAATTTTATGAAGCTCGTTAGCGATTATATAAATTTTTCTACAAAAGGCAATACCGACATATTAGATATTACCGAGGAGGTAGTATCAAGATTAAAAAAGGCTAAATTAAAAGACGGAATCGTTAATATTTCTGTTTTGGGCTCGACCTCTGCTATAACTACATGTGAGTACGAACCGGCTTTGATTAACGATTTAAAAAAGACTTTCGAAGATCTTATCCCTAAACATAAAGGATATGATCATGACGCAACCTGGCAAGACGGTAATGCCCATTCTCATCTGCGCGCTTTGATTGTCGGCTCCAACCTAGCGGTTTCCTTTGTAGACGGCCAGCTATATTTAGGAACCTGGCAGCAGATAATCTTTATTGATTTCGACAACCGAGCGCGCCGCAGAAAAGTCCTGCTACAATTTATTGGAGAATAATAAATAATCACAAATGTTAAAAGACGCTAAGATTATTAAATCGCCGATTAATTTTAAAGATGCTATTTTGGCATTCGGGACAGAATTGAAAAATACTTTTTGCCTTGCTAAACATAAACACATATATCTCAGCAAAAACAATGGTGATCTAGAAGATTTTGAAAAATTTCTTAAATACGAAAAGGCAATTCCTTTATTAATCAAAAATTTAAAAGCAAAGCCGAAAATTATTGCTTATGATTTGCATCCTGGATACCATTCTACTAAACTAGCGTTAGATTTTGCTAAGAAGAACGCAATCGATAAAGCTATCGGTATCCAGCATCATCACGCGCATATCGCGGCGGCTATGTTATTTAATAAAATAAAGGGAAAAGTCATCGGAGTTGCTTTTGACGGTACAGGATATGGTAGCGACGGCAATATCTGGGGAGGCGAGTTTCTCGTGGCTGATTTTGCTGATTCTAAGCGCGTTGCCCATTTAAAATATATTCCCATGCCAGGCGCTAATCTGGCGATATTGGAGCCTTGGCGCATGAGCATAAGCTGGCTAAATAGCATCTTTAAAGATAAAGTTTTAAAATTAGATATTGATTTTATAAAGAAGCTAAATAAAACAAAATTAAAAATAGTGAAGCAGATGCTGGATAAAGATATCAACTCTCCTTTGACTTCGAGCATGGGAAGACTTTTTGATGCTGCCGCCAGTTTAATTACAAAAAGAGAAAAAGTAGAATTTGAGGCTCAAGGACCAATGGAATTAGAAGAGATGGCTTTTTCTGCTATAGATTCGTCGTTTAGCAGCTATAGTTTCAAAATAAATGAAAATGGTTATTTGATAATTGATCCAAGCTTGATGTTCAGACAGATTATTAAAGATCTGAAGAAAAAAACCTCTAAGGATAAAATGGCTTATAAATTTCATTGTACTGTCGCCAAGATGGTAAAAGATGTATGTTTGATTTTAAGGAAGAAGAATAATTTAAATAAAGTTGTGTTTAGCGGTGGGGTATTTCAGAATCGGATTGTTTCGGAATTGGCGCAGGATTTATTGCGCAAGGAGAAATTTAAGGTCTTTATCCATAAAGATATTCCAGTAAATGACGCAGGAATAAGCATTGGCCAGGCAATAATCGCCAACGCCAAGTCGAGGCAATAAATATGTGTTTAGCGGTTCCCATGAAAATAGTTGAGATTAAAAATGAGATGGCGGTTGTTTCTATCGGTGCGGTTAAGCGAAAAGCAAACATCCAGCTCATCCCGAATATAAAAGTGGGAGATTATATAATCGTGCATGCGGGTTTCGGAATCCAGAAGCTCGACGAGAAAGAGGCCAAGAAAACCTTAAAATTATTCAAATGAAATATATAGATGAATACAGAAATAAATCAATAATCAAGAATCTTTCGAATAAGATTCATAAGATTACGCCTCGCGATAAAAGAATTGCTTTTATGGAAGTCTGCGGTACGCATACGCAGAGTTTCTTCAAGTTCGGCATTGGGAGCCTGCTTCCGGAAAATATTGAGATTCTTTCCGGGCCGGGCTGCCCTGTTTGCGTATCAAGCCAAGGATATATGGATAAGGCGATAGAATATTCCAGATTAAAAGATACAATTATTGCGACATTCGGCGATATGATGCGCGTTCCCGGAACCAATTCTTCTTTGGAAAAACAAAAAGCAAAAGGCGCTAGTATTAAGGTTGTATATTCCAGCCTTGATGCATTAAAGATAGCTAAAAATAATCCTTCAAAGAAGATTATCTTTCTGGCAGTCGGTTTTGAGACAACCATTCCCACAACGGCATTAACGATATTGCAGGCGAAAAAAGAGAAAATTAATAATTTTTTCGTGCTCTGTTCTCATAAATTAATTCCGCCGGCAATGGAGATTATCGCATCCGATAAAAAATTGAATCTGCAAGGCTTTATCTGCCCGGGCCATGTCAGCGTGATAATCGGTTCAAGGCCTTATGAGAAAGTAGCTAAGGATTTTGGTATTCCTTGCGTTGTTGCCGGATTCGAACCCTTAGATTTGTTAGAATCGTTATTGTACTTGGTAGAGCAGGTCAATAAGAAAAAATCTGAAGTAATTATCCAATATCGTCGAGTAGTGAAAAAAGAAGGAAACCCCCAAGCCAAAAGGATTGTTTCGGGGATCTTTGATGTCTGCGATTCAGATTGGAGGGGTTTAGGTATTATAAAGAAAAGCGCCCTGAGGCTAAAGAAAGAATTTTCCAGTTTTGATGCCGAAAGAAAAATTCCGGTAAAGATTAAACAAATAAAAACGCTAAAAACTAAATGTCTGTGCGGCGAAGTATTAAAAGGTAAAATCAGGCCGCCAAAGTGCCCGAGTTTTGCCAAGGCCTGTAGCCCTAAGAATCCTTTAGGTCCTTGCATGGTTTCTGTCGAAGGAACCTGTGGTATTTATTACAGGCACGCCCATAGGCGAGCATTTTAATTGATACATTCGGCGACCCCGAAGTTACTTTGGGGTCGCTCTCAGTATCAACACTGAGTAGAGATAATATAGAAATTAATTTTCAATGCTTGTGTGCTATACGAATGTGTTGACTTTAAATGTTCAGATGGTAAAATTAGTGAGAATACAACTTACGGAGCGTTAGCGACGTAAGTTGTGTATTCGAACTAACCCCGCCCTTTTGGCGAGGATAAAATTATGTTCTGCCAAAAGGGCGGGGTTCAATTCCGACCTACAACTTATGTCGTCATGGGACTCCATAAGTTGTGTCGTCTTTAAAGGAGGAGAAATGGACGAGATTCTAGAGATTTTAGAGAAAGACGCACGTATAACGCCGCAAGAGATTGCAAAAATGACGAAAAAGTCCGTTAACAAAATTAAATCTTCGATTAAACAATACGAAAAAAACGGCGTAATCTTAAAGTATAAAACAGTCATCAATAAAGAATTGCTTAAAGAGCAAGCAATCGGCGTAAGGGCATTGATCGAGGTAAATGTTCTGCCGCAGAAAGATGTGGGATTTGATTATTTAGCAGAGAGGATCTATCGATTCCCCGAGGTTACGAGCTGTTATCTTGTATCAGGAACTTATGATCTTTTATTAATCATCGAAGGAAAGGATATCCAGACTGTATCGAATTTTGTTGCAGAGAAACTCGCTCCTATGGAAAATGTTCGTGGGACAGTCACGCACTTCTTATTGAAGAAATACAAAGAAGACAGCCAGATTCTTAAAAGCAAAGAACGCACGAAAAGATTAGCAATTTCATATTAAGATTTAAAGGATATCAATGGAAATCTCAAAACGAGTCCAACATATCGCCCCCTCGGGAATCCGGGCATTTTTTGATTTAGTGCTAGGGATGAAAGATGTTATCTCCCTGGGTGTGGGCGAGCCAGACTTTGTCACGCCTTGGAGCATCCGTGAAAAAGCAATTTATGCTATAGAAAAAGGCTACACATCTTATACCTCTAACAAAGGTATGATAGAGTTAAGGCGGGAGATCGCTCATTTCTTAAAACAAAGACACGGTCTTAGCTACGATCCTGAGGATGAAATCCTTATTACCGTGGGGGTGAGCGAGGCTTTTGATTTGGCAGCAAGGGCGATTACTAATCCCGGAGATAAGATTTTAGTGCTAGAGCCGTCTTACGTATCGTATTTCCCCGTGTTTTATCTTGCAGGCGGCAGGCCAATATATTTAAAAACAAATATCAATAATGGTTTTAAGTTGACTCCGCAGCAACTAGAGGAGTCTTGCGATAAGAATACGAAGACCTTGGTGATTAATTATCCCTCTAACCCGACAGGCGTTTCTTATTCTAAAAAAGAACTATTAGAATTTAGTAAAATCGTAAAGAAGCGTAAGCTGACTGTTGTTAGCGATGAGGTTTACGATGAGCTAACCTATGATTTTAGCCATACTCCTTTTGCAACCTTGCCGGGGATGAAGTCCAGGACGGTTTATCTAAACGGATTTTCTAAGGCTTACGCAATGACCGGTTTTAGAATCGGTTATGCCTGCGGCCCGAAAAAAATAATCTCAGGCATGACTAAGATCCATCAATATACAATGCTTTGCGCATCTATAATCAGCCAATTGGCAGCATTTGAGGCTTTGCAAAACGGAATGAAGTCTGCTATGCAGATGAAAAAGGAATATAAAAGAAGGCGGGAGCTTATCGTCGACGGATTAAACCGACTGGGCTTAAGCTGCCATAAACCTGAAGGCGCATTCTATGTATTCCCTTCAATAAAAAATACAGGCTATAAATCAATGGATTTCGCTATGAAGTTATTAAAGAAGAAAAAAGTAGCTGTAGTGCCGGGGACTGCATTCGGCCCGTCGGGTGAGGGATACGTAAGAATGTCGTATGCATCAAGTTTTGATAATCTTAAAGAGGCGATTTTAAGAATCTCCGATTTCTTAAAAAGATAATCCTTTCTTTTTCGATCCCAAAAATGAAATCAATGATAAAGATGAAACAGAAGATTAATCTATTTACTTTTGTAGCAGCCTTTTTCTTGGCAATAAACTTGATTTTGTTATTAAGATTTTCTTTTGCTGAAGAAATCGACCAATATTTTAAGCAAAGGAGAGTTATGGTAGATCAACAAATTAAGGCCCGCGGGATAAAGGATCCAGGGGTTTTAAAAGCTATGCTTAAGGTAGAAAGACATCTCTTTTTGCCGTTAGCTTATCGTCGATTTGCTTACGTAGATTCTGCCTTGCCAATCGGGGAGGATCAGACTATATCCCAGCCTTATATTGTTGCGCTTATGACAGAAGCTTTAATGTTAAAGGATACCGATAAGGTCTTAGAAATCGGAACCGGCTCTGGTTATCAGGCAGCGATCCTGGCGGAGATCGCCAAAGAGGTTTATACAATCGAAATAATTCCAAAATTAGCCAAGACCGCAGGCTGGCGCCTAAAGGAATCAGGGTATGAAAACATCCATGTAAAATGCGGCGACGGTTATTTAGGCTGGCCGGAAGAGTCGCCTTTTGATGCGATAATTGTCACTTGTTCCGTCGATGAAATCCCTGAACCGTTAATTGAACAATTAGCCGAAGGCGGCAGATTGGTTATTCCTTTAGGAGGATACGGGTATCAGAAGTTGAGCTTAATCGAGAAAAAAGATAATAAAATAGAAAAATCATTTATCTCCGGTTGCGTCTTCGTGCCGATGACCGGAGAGCACGTAAAATAGATTAATCGCTATGAAATTAATTTTAAAACTCAACTATAAATTGGTATTAAAGATAATTTTAGTCTGCTGCTTTTGGGTATTTTGTTTTATGTTTTTCGTCCTGGTGCGAAACAGTAGTTTTCCCAGACGGCCGCTCTATTCCACGCCCGAAGATTACGGCATGGAATTTGAAGATGTAGAATTCCTCACGCAAGATAATTTTATTCTAAAGGGCTGGCTTATTTCTAACGATATGGCCAGCCCCACAATCATCATCTGCCACGGCTTCGGCACCAACCGTTCTGATGTTTTGGTTTTAGCGGATTTTCTTTTTGACGCCGGCTACAATATTTTATTATTTGATTTTCGCGGTCACGGCGAAAGTCAGGGTTGGTATACCAGCTTCGGTTATCAGGAGAAAAGAGATTTACAGGCCGCGGTCGATTTTTTAAGAGATAGTCAGGGATTAGAAAGAAAAGAATTCGGCGTAATTGGTGTCTCTATGGGCGGCTCGATTGCAATCTTAGTAGCTGCGGAAGATCAAGACATAAAAGCAGTTGTCGCAGATAGTTCTTATGTAGATCTGGATAGATCGATTATCCGGCACACCAGATTTATGCTTAAAGTTCCCTTTAGCGGCTTTTTGGGCAGATTGGCTATACTTTCATATCGTTTAAGGTTTTTTACAGATAGCTCTAAAATATCACCTGTTAAGGAAATCTCTCAAATTTCTTCCCGACCAGTAATGATTATCAGTGGCACAAAAGACCCGAGAATGCCGCCGCAGGATGCTGAAGAATTATACCTTCATGCCCGCCAACCCAAAGAGTTATTCTTAACTGTCTCTGCTGGACATTCTGAAAGTTATTGGCAGGATACGAAGGAATATCAGAGAAGGGTTATAGATTTCTTCGATAAAAATTTACCCCGTTAGAAAAAATTCCTAACAAGTTTTGTTCCTGTATGCGATTGTCTTTAAGAGCTAAAGGTTTTTTGTTAGCTTTACTGAGCAGATATGGGATTGTAATGAAAACTCCAGTTATGAACAGTATTCGCCAGCTCCAAAATTACTTCAGTAGAAAATCCTACTAGGCTTCCCGGCGGCAGAACGCCTTGAGCAAATTGAGTTTCATACTTAAAATGGTTAGAATTGGAACCCGGTGAAACGGAAGTCATATCCCAGTACCAACCAGGAAAGTCCGGATCTCGACAATAACCAGCAGGCCCGCCACCTACGCAAAAGCCCCTTGCTGTAGAATTATCATAACCATCAAAGTAATTATTGACTTCCTCTGGATCAAAGTCTTCTTTTTCCAACTGGATAAAGGCCCCCCTTATTGTTCTTTCCTTTGATGACCTGCCTGGAGGAGGAGGGGTTGTTTTATTTCCAACTGTTAAGTCTCCGTTATCATCCAGGGGATATTGCCATCTTTCTAGTACTCTAGCTTGAAAGCCTCTATAGCCAACCATAGCGACATTATAATAATAAGAGTCTTCCATTACGGGGTTAGCCATACATAAAAAATTAGGCAGTCCAGCACAATCAGGATTATTTGTATCAGCAAACCAGTTTCGGCCGTCCTCATAACTGGAATGCGTGGTTTTTTCGGGATCCCGATTATGATCTTCAATTAAGGTTGTGATACAATTCGCATTATAAAAGCCAGAACTTTCTTGCGGACAATAAAAATCATACTCCTGTGGATAATTAAAATTATGTTCAGGTACAGGGACGTATTCGGGGTCTGGCCACCAAGAATCATATAAGTCATTGAAGCCGTAGAAAAAATCAGATAGCGTGTATACATCCATTGCAGTAATTACAGCCGAAGGCCGGGCTATGGTGTCATTTGGATCTTCCTCAGCATAGAAATCGTCTGGATCGGTTCCTGTATTATAATTGCCGTGAAGATACACATTATCAGCGCCTACGATTGTGAGCCCGCTTTCTAGTATGCTCTCTGCCTGGGATATAGCTACAGGTATTGTGGAATAGATTATTTTTTGCGTTAGGCCACCGTCGTTGCCTGGAAAAGCATCTTTAAGCGCCTTGATATTGACCTTGACTACATTATCCTTAAATTTCCCACTGTTTACATCTGTAAAAGTTTCATGTTCGAACACTATCTCGTCATTGATGGTAATTTCGCCATCTAATGGTAATATAATCGGCGCCTCACCATTTAACATTACATAAAGAGTCCAATTCCCAGAACCCACAGGATATTCAGTTCCAAAAATACCTATGCCTCCTTCAAATGCAGCCATTGCATATTCACTGGAACCGCCGATAGACGGAGGCTCAATATGGATGCCGCCGGTATTAGCATCTTTGACTATACTATCGAGGCCAGCACCAGCGAGAAAGCTTGCCCAGTCAGTATATTGAGAATCGCTGTTGAAGTGTTGCACATCTATGTCCTGCCCGGGATAAGTCCAGTATCTGTCACGAGACCAGAAGCCTGTACCTGATAGCTCTTCATATTTATTTATTTGATAGATTGTATTAAGCCAGGTGGGGATATCAACCCCGTTTATCGAGGTGTTTCTGGCATAAATTGAGTAACAAGCATAGTCTCTCGGGTCGCATAATGTCTCTAGGTCTAATCCGTCCCAGTTTCCGCCACTCGTATTCTTAAGACCGACTTTATTGCCATAATTATGGCCATCAGGATTATTTAAATAGTCATAGAGCGCAATCCCTGTATTATTGTCGTTTGGTATAGAATAGGGGTCGCTCCATCCCCAAAAAACTTCTTCCCAGGTTCTCATTACGCCGCCTCCGTCCAGGCCGGCATTCTGATCGCGAGGAGGGACGTAGCCCTTGACGTAATATTTAAAATATTTTTCAGTGCTTATTTCTCCTAAATTAAAGAAATCCGCATCGGCTTTGAAAATAATCCAGCCATTAGCGTGGATGCTTCCTCCATCAGCATCATATTGCTCGCCCCAGAAATCGAGATCCCTAGGGCTGAAGAAAAAGTACTTATACAGCGAAGTAGGCACGTATTTGGATACTAATAATCGACGAGATGATATAGTCTCGTCGCCACTGCTATATCCCTGGGCAAGGATAATAATTTCATCGGTACCGCTTATGGGGTCTACGTATGTCCTTACTCTGAAATGGGGCCCTTCAGTGGAATCAGAGACATAATTACCACCAACTATTTGACCAAAGTGAGGGGTAAGAGAAGCAACGTCAGGGTGTGGTTCTAAAAGATAACTATTGCCACCTTGGTCTACAGCCTGATGCGTAAAGAAGCTTGGTTTATTTTTTATTTCGATTAAGACATGATCTATGCCCTTTTGCGCTTGATACGCGGCAGCCATACTATCCAGGGATTTTTTTGTTAAGTTATGTTCGTTGACAGTAATAGTAAACAAGACCGCTGCCAGGACAATCAGCACAGAAATAACAAGGTATGTGCCAAGCAGCATAAAACCGTCGTTTTTTCTTAATAGATTATATCGAAACATATTAATTCACCACCCTGTTTTTGGGAGTGACAGTGGAATGTAATATCACTTCTATTTCTTCGCCTAAAATAGTTTTTCTCTTGGCCCTGATGGTTATTTTGATTGTTTTTGGCGCGGCCGGGGCATGAGGATTTTTAAAGGTTATTTCCTCGATATCGCTAGCAAATACCCAAAAATTTTCTTGGGCATATGCAAGAGGAGATTCAAATAGAAATTCAAAAAAAGGTTTTATACGAAACGCCTTCCCGCCGCCGCACGGATTCGGGCTACAGGGAATAAGCGGTCCTCGCCAACTGCCCCCCAAGGAAGCACATTTAAACTCGTATCTGTATTCGCACACACCGCCTGTGCGACAGCAGGCACCTTGGACATCACCGGCTGCTTTTACAAGTCGATTGTCGTATGTTATAAAATAACTGTATGGTAGGTCTTCCCAACCTTCAGCGCCCCATATTATCTCGCCTTGGGCATTATAGATTGAGCCGTCAACAGCAACAGGTACCATAAACGCTATCGAACTACATAAATCGCCTGCACAGTTACTTAATGTAATTTTACTGGGCGCAGACGAAGTCAGTTCTTTTACCATCTTGTCCATTGCCAGGCGGGTTTTGGCCTGCAGGTCGATATATGCCTCGCTTTTAGACCATGAGTTTCTTCCTGTGAGAAAAACACCAAATGTTACACCCATTAGTCCAATACCGACGACCACCACCACCAATATCTCAATAAGCGAAAATCCTTTATTTTTCATATTTTGACTCCTACTAATTTAACTCAGGAAGCCATTGAGTCCAAGTATTAAGTGTCCCGACTTTTGGCCTGAGCTTAGTATCTAACTTTATTGAATTCGTAAAATCTCCCGGCGGTCTTATCGAACCTGAACCCGAAATATAATGGTTGTCATAACTGAAATAATTATTGGCATCTTTTGGCTCTACGCTGCCCATGTCATCCGGCCAGGTGAGTCCTGCCTGCCCAGGATTGGTTCTTTCCCTAGAGCCTCTGTTATTTACGTCATCCCATACTCCTACACCCGCAATAGTTCCGTAAGGCAGTCTGATTAAAGAGCCGATAACGTGCCTTTTGTGCTCAACCAGGCCAGAAGGAGGCACGAATAAACTTCCCTCGTTTTCATAATCCCACCATCTCTCCAGAGCTTCCGGCATATAGCCAAAATAACCAATGAGCGAGACAACATAGGTATAGTCTTCATCCACAGGATTAGCCATAGTCGCTTCGTGTTCCTCATACCAGTTATACTTCCCCTCAACAAAATCTTCTTCGTAAGGACGCTCAATATGGTGGAATGTATCCGGCAGCGTTTGAGGGTAATTAAATATATCAGATAAAAGATATATCCTACCGGCAGCTATAGCAGCAGAGGGCTGCCAGTCTTCAGTGTTGTAATTGCCTTTTATGTAGATAGCGCTTTTGCTTAAGGTTGTCAGGCCGCCATCGGGTAGCGTTTTAGCATTATCAAGGAGGATTTTTCCGTCTGAGAATATAATTCCGTTTGTCGGGTAAAAATCTTCTTCAATCATTTTATCTACATAAGCAACTAAGACTACATTTTCATTGGTGCTGTTTGTGTTGAAAAAGGTTTTGTGTTCGAAGATGACTTCATCGTTTATAACGAGCTGTCCGCCCGGGTCAATAATATATTCTTCTCCAGCCCTATTTACACGAAATTTCTTTGTTAGCTCCCCGTACTCAATATATATCCCATTATCTTGGGCAGAAGTTTTGTAATCAGACTCGGATATGGTCAAGGCACCAATTTCTTCGCCTCCTGAATTAGCCTCTGCTATTATATCGTCTAATTCAAGAGTTTTCATTAAACTGCTCCAGGCCACGGGCTGTAATTCTGAGTTCGTAAATTTTTTTGCTACTTCTACTGGATCTGTGCCATAATTTGCGGTTATTCTCCAGTATTTATCCCAGAGATATTCGCTGTCTAGACGGTTGGGGAATTCATTGCCGTTTATATTACTTATAAGCGAAGAATCTGCGTAAAGTT
Organism: Candidatus Omnitrophota bacterium; assembly: GCA_043819095.1. Lineage (GTDB taxonomy): Bacteria > Omnitrophota > Gorgyraeia > VGKH01 > VGKH01 > JBDRFF01. The sequence goes on along the minus strand of JBDRFF010000015.1, from coordinate 36,837 downwards.
CAGGATATTCATCCGGGTCCAAGGCTGGATTTCCCGCAGCCGGATTATATTCAATATACTTTCCGGGGTCTTTAGGGCTTTCCATTAAAAGTCCGGTTTGCTCGCCGCTTAGATGGCCATCGTTACGGTTTCTATATTCGCCGTCTAGGTTTGGCTCAACCCAGGGAGAGCGAAGCCAGAAGTACATCTCTTCCCATACATATCCCGCAGGGGCAATCGGATCAAGAGGATCGACACCGGGAAGATAAGTTTCTACATAATACCGGATTGCCTCAGGCGTGCTAAGTGCGGCTACATTCAATATACTGGCTGTATCGCCAAAGATAATATCCCTATTGCTATGCATTGTTCCTTCTTGGGCATCCATGGTAATATGAGATAGTTCTAATTCAAGCGGGGTAAATAGGAAATAATCGTATAGCGATTGGTAGTGAAGTTTGACAGCGCGCAATTGATTTTGCCCGCTGGAATCGAGACCTTGGGCAAGCAAAATGGTGCCGAAAACAGGGCTAGCATATACCCTTGTTTTAAATCTTCCGTCCCGAGCTTCCAAATCGCCATCTGTGTTAATAAAAGTAACAAGTGGCAGGCTTACTTCGGGTGGTTCTAGTCCCTGCGCTTGTAAAGACACAAGGTCATAAACAGGGCCGTTTTCCACAGCTGTATGTGTATGCCAGTTGAATCCGTTTGTTTTTATTGCGTGGATACCAAACTCCGCACCGCGGATGGTCTGGTATCTGATTTGCAGGGACAGAAGATTCCTCTCTGCAATATTATGGTCATTAAGCGCCCTGTTTGCAAAGGCAGCAACATAGACAGCCATAGCAACCATGACACAATAGGCAAAGGGGAAAATAAAACCTTTTTTATTATGTATTCGTCTAAACATCATAGCTCCGTTTTGTAATCATCTTTTAATTCCTAGGACTAATTGTAGTTTTGTAGATCTTCTCATTTTCGCCTTGCTGAGGGTCATCTACAACAAATGTAGCTTCTATGACTATCGTCTGGTTATTAGTTCCCCCATCAAATTCTATATTATCTATATGATCGACTATTGTTTTTTTATCGTCAATTACTGTAGTTGTGTCAGCATAGGCTATTGCGGGAGAAAATAGCTCTCTAAATAATTTGGTAGAACCCGGAGGATCAGCTAATTCACTCTCATAGAGTTTTACATTATGTACTAAGAATCCCCCTGCAAAATAAGTATGAGATGGTTCTACCTCGAAATTATAAACCGTGGTTTTTTCTTTAACTTTTTCTATGCTGGTGATTTCCTGAGTCTGGCCTTTGTAATCAAGCAGCTTATCACCGACTTTTAGAGAGCCGATTTCAATCCATTTTTCTTGGCTGTAAAAACGGTGTTCAGGGGTAACTTTTAGATTTCCGTTGACTATAAGATATCCTTCAATATCCTCGTGTACAAATAACTTTGTTACCTTATCCTTCTGAGTCGTAGCAGTTTCTTCATTATAGGCTAAAACTTCATCGCCTACCTTTATTTCCTCAATAGGCTTCCTAGAGCCATCAGCCATAAGTATGGGTGTTCCGGCAAGAAAACAACCGGGGGTTCCTCCGGTTGTTTCCGTATGCCATACCTTTATAATTAATTTTCCTTCGTCTGCAGTGCCTTCAGCACCTGCGTAAAAAGTAAAATAGGCGTTTTCTCTAGTTGCAAAGTTACCGTTGGCTTTTGTCCAGAAAGCACCCCATTTAGGGTTACCATAATAGTTGAATACTGTTCCGCTAATCGCGTCATTAGTAACCACAGGAACCTGGAATGTAAGCTTCTGGCCACTGCATTCGTTTCCCAGACAGTTTTGAATGGTAATCTTCTCAGGGCTGGATTTTTCCAAATATCGCTGGATTTGTTCCATTGCGATGCGGGATTTCTCTACTAAATCTATGGAGCTAAAGCCCTTTGTAAGAGAGGTATTGAGGAGCATAAATATGCTAAAGACAATAGCAAGTAGCCCTGCGCCTATCGCCGCCACAACCATCATTTCCATTGTCGTAAAACCTTTGTTTCTCATTTCAGCTCCTGTTGTTTTTAGTTTATCATAAAAGAAGAATTTTCTAAAGTAGCTTTTTAAAAAAATTGACCCATCCTTTTATCTTCAAAAGATGGGTCACAAAAAAATAAACGCTGGCAGCTAGGCTGCCCCGATTCCGACGTTTCAGTCGGAATCCCGACTTATCGTCGGGACGTCGGGGTCCTTAGCTTTGTGCCCCATCTTTACAGATGGTTTACCCTTTTTCAACGTAAGTTATTATCCTACTAAAAGTATAACACAAAATTACTGTTTTTCAAGGTAATAAGAGGTTTTCGAGAAAGCGCTAACTTTAATTAGTATAGACAGTTATAAGGTTGCTTATTGACTTTAACAGTGGTAAAATTAAGCTTAATACTTGACTTTAGGCAATATTTGTATTAGTATTTTGCTTACAACAAATCAAGGTGCTAAATTGATAAAAATTCACAAAAAACCCAAGCTAAAAAATCCAATTATGATTGCGGCATGGCCGGGCATGGGCAATGTGGCCTTAAAGGCCGCAACCTACCTAAAAGACCAATTAAAAGCAGTCGAATTTGCCGAGATTGATATGGGAGATTTTTTCTCTCCTACCGAAGCCCAGATAGATAATGGATTGCTTAAGATGCCTGCAATGCCTAAAGGAAAGTTTTATTTCCGGGAGAACAAGACCGGGAAAAACGACCTGGTTATCTTTATAAGCCAGGCTCAGCCTCGCCCGGAAAAAGGTTATGAATATAGTAAAGGTGTCCTTGAGGCGGCAGAAAAGTTAAAGGTGGATTTGATTTATACTTTTGCCGCTATGCCATTACCGATAGACCATCTTAAAAAGCCGCAGGTCTGGGCTGCTGCTACGGAAAAAAAATTAATCGAGCAGCTTAAAAAAATCCCGCTTAAAATTATGACCAGCGGACAGATTAGCGGATTGAATGGGTTGTTTCTCGCCGTAGCCAGAGAGCAGGGTTTCTCAGGAATCTGTATGCTGGCAGAGATACCGCTTTATGCGATCCAGATTGAAAACCCGAATGCCTCGCTGGCTATCCTCGAGGTACTAACTAAGCTTATAGATTTTAAATTAGATTTTACCCAATTGCAGGCTTCTGCCAAGACAATGCAGGAGGAGATCGAGAGATTGATCGAGTATCTAAAGACCCCCGAAGAGGAATTGACCAAGCCGATAACCGAAGAGGAAATAGAAAAGATCAGAAAGATACTTTCCTCGCAGGACAGGCTTCCCGATTCAGCCAAGAAGAGCATCGATGAGTTTTTCGGTTTGGCCAAAAAAGACATTAAGAGGGCCAGCGAATTAAAAAAAGAGCTGGATAAATGGGGGGTCTATAAACAATACGAAGACAGATTCTTAGACCTTTTTAAGAAAAGTCAGAGAAGAAGCAATTAATTTACGATGAAGACAGTTACTGCAAAACAGATCCAGGGATTAGACAGAATCGCCATTCGGGATTATGGGATCGAATCCTTGTTTCTTATGGAAAATGCCGGGAAAGCAGTTGCCGAAGAGGTAATGCGGATTTTGAAGAATTCAAAAAACAAAAAGATTGCAATTTTTTGCGGCAAAGGAAATAACGGCGGTGATGGCTTCGTCGCGGCAAGGTATCTAATCAATAAAGGATTCCAGGTCAAAAATTTTTTGGTAGGTCAAGTGAAAGAAATCACAAGCGATGCGCATACAAATCTGGATCTTCTCTTAAAAATGGAACAGAAGATTATCCAGATTCCCGACGCGGGGGCTTTTAGAAGACACAAAGACAAGCTTAAAGGTCCATGCTTAGTCGTCGATGCCCTTTTAGGCGTAGGATTGCAAGGCAAGGTCCGTGAGCCTTTCGAAACAATCATAAATTTTTTGAATAAATCAAGAAAGACCGTAATCTCCGTCGATGTCCCTTCGGGTTTGGATGCTACCACAGGTGAGCCCTTAGGGACTTGCATAGAGGCGGATGAGACTATTACTTTCGGCCTTGTGAAAAAAGGTTTTTTAAAAAATCAGGGACCGGAGTTTGTGGGAGAACTTAAAGTTGTAGATATTGGCTGGCCTAAAAACCTTCTCAGGAGAATTTAACAAAAAAGGAAATCATGAAAGAAGACAAGATTTTGCTCGCTCACGGTAGCGGCGGAAAGCTAATGCACGATTTGATAAATAATCTATTTTTAAAACATCTGAATAATCCTTATTTAAAAGATTTAAATGATGCATCGATAATAAAATTGAAAAACAGAAATCTTGCATTCACCACGGATTCTTTTGTAGTAAAACCTTTGTTTTTCCCCGGCGGAGACATCGGGAAATTAGCGGTTTTCGGCACGATAAATGATTTGGCAGTAATGGCTGCAAGGCCGCTTTTTTTAAGCTGCGGGATGATTGTCCAGGAAGGATTATCAATTTCTGTTTTAGAAAAAGTTACGAAATCATTGGCAGAGGCTGCCAATGAATCAAATGTAAATATTATTACGGGAGATTTTAAAGTTGTAGAAAAAGAATCCTGCGACGGGATTTTTATTAATACTGCGGGAATCGGTGAAGTTATCAAAGGCGTAAATATTTCAATGAATAATATTAAGGCGGGAGATAAAATCATCATAAATGGTCCTATCGGCCAGCACGGGATTGCTGTTTTGGCTGCGAGGAAAGAGCTGGATTTTAATTTTAATATAAAAAGCGACTGTGGCGGATTATCTAAACTTATTATTCCGCTACTAAAGAATGCCTCGGGAATAAAATTTATGCGCGATCCGACGCGGGGCGGTTTAGCCACTACATTAAACGAAATCACGGATAAAACCGGACTGGGAATAATCTTGGACGAAAATAAGATTCCTGTATCAAAATCCGTTAAGGCAAGTTGTGAAATATTAGGATTAGATCCTTTATATATCGCAAACGAGGGAAAAGTTGTATTGATAGTCGATAATAAAAAGGCCAGCAATATATTAAGAAAATTAAAACAACATCCGTTGGGAAGGCAGGCGCAGATTATCGGAGAGATTACTAAGAAGCAAAAAGGAAGGGTTTGTTTGAATACCTCTGTCGGAGGAAGGCGTATTGTTGATATGTTAACCGGCGAGATATTGCCCCGTATATGCTAAAGAGATGAAGACAAAAAAATATCAGCCAAGATTTTATCGCGATTGGGTCAAACAGAAAGACCTGATTACCAAGCGTATTGTCGTCGGAGAAACAGATATCTCTGTTTCTAGCGATACCGCTGTTGACGAGATTTTTTTAAAAAACACAATCTTAGTCTATCGAAAGCAGATCGAAGATTATATCTTGACTCAAAAAGTTTTTTTGACATCTTTAAAGCCTATAGATGTATCTAATGACGCTCCTGGAATTGTAAAAGATATGGCATGTGCCGCAAAAAAAGCAGATGTCGGGCCAATGGCAGGCGTTGCCGGAGCGATCGTAGAATATTTAGCCAAAGATTTAAAAGACAAGACTGAAGAATTAATAATCGAAAACGGCGGAGATATTTTCCTAAAGTCGAAAAAGAAAAGGCTTATCGGTATTTATGCAGGTGAATCAAAATTATCTAAGAGATTAATCCTTGAGATAGACCAAGACAAAACGCCTGTAGGCATCTGCACTTCTTCAGGAACTGTGGGGCATTCTTTAAGTTTTGGCATAACCGATGCAACCATTGTATTGGCAGGTTCTCCTATCCTGGCTGATGCCGTTGCTACAGCGTCAGGAAACCTCGTTAAAAAGGTCGAAGATATCGAAAAGGCAATTGGATTTGCAAAATCCATAAAAGATGTCAGGGCAGTTTTGATAGTTGTGGGAGACTTAATGAGCGCCTGGGGAGATTTAAAGATCGATAAAGCAAAATAAATTCATTATGAAAAGAATCCCGGATGCCACAATTCGCAGATTAAATTTATATTTAAGGTCGCTTAAAGAATTATCCAAAGATAACGAAGAAAAATCTCTCTCTTCAAAACAATTAGCAGAAGAATTAAATATAAATCCGCATCAAGTAAGAAAAGATTTATCTTACTTTGGCCAGTTTGGCAAACGCGGTATCGGATATAGAGCCAAAGATTTAATCGGAAGCATTACAGATATCCTGGGCTTGAACAAAAAATGGAATGTCTGTCTCTGCGGCCTGGGAAATTTAGGCACAGCCCTTATCTCTTACAAAGGTTTTAAGGAAGAAGGGCTTAATGTTGCGGCGGTTTTTGAGAAAGACTCAGAGAAGATTGGAAGAAAGATCGGCAATATCAAGATTTTTTCCGTCGAGAGTATGAAAAAGGTTATAAGAGAAAAAAATATTGAAATCGGAATTATCACAGTGCCTGCGGATGAGGCACAAGTTACCGCAGACAGATTAATAAAGGCAGGAATAAAAGCAATCCTCAATTTCGCCCCCGTCAAATTATCCGCACCGAAAGAAAAAATCAAGTTGCGCGATGTAGATTTATCAATCGAATTGATAAATCTTGCACAATTTTTGATAAACATTTCAAAAAAATCTTGACAAAGAAAACATAGAGTGTTATAAAAAATATAGGGTCAAAAAAAAGTTTTTAAGTATTTGAGAGGATATAAATAAAAAATTGGAAAGAAAAAAAATAAAAAGGGACTCCAAAAATCGGAGGCCCTTTTTTCTTTTCTGAAGGATATTTATGCAGAAAACCATCGGCTTAACCTATGATGTGAAAGAAGATTATCAGGCGCAGGAAGGTCAGCCTAAGGATGTATATGCCGAGTTTGACCAGAAAGAAGCAATAGATATTATAGTTTCTTCTTTGGAAGAACTTGGATATAAAGTCGTAAGAATCGGAAGCGCGAAAAATCTTCTAGAAAATATTGATAATCTTGAAGTCGATATAGTTTTTAACCTGGCTGAAGGGTTAGTCGGAAGGAATCGCGAATCGCAGGTGCCGATTCTTTTGGAGATGAAAGAAATCCCCTATGTGGGTTCGGATGCGCTTACGCTTAGCCTCACCCTAGATAAAATAATGGCAAAAAAAATCCTTATTTCCCAAGGGGTCCCTACGCCGCGATTTGTAGAATTTAAAGACGTGAAGTCAATCGCAACTAATATGGATCATTTAAAGTTTCCTTTGATGGTAAAGCCGAGAAACGAAGGATCCTCTAAAGGCTTAGATGAAGGCGCCCGAGTAGTAAATATGAATGAATTAAAAAAGCGCGTTGGTTTCGTAGTGAATAACTATAATCAACCCGCGTTGGTTGAAGAATTTATTCGTGGAACTGAATTTACTGTCGGGATAATCGGTAATGAAAAACCCGAAGTCTTACCGATAGTACAAGTCCAAATCGAAGGGAAACTTGATTTACAGGATATGTTTTATACATTTGCGCGGATACAATCAGATAAATTAGAGTACGTTTGTCCGCCGAAGATATCAAAAAGACTTTATAAAAAAATCGAAGATTATGCATTAAAAGCTTATCAAGCCGTAGAATGCAAAGATTTCGGAAGAGTCGATTTTAGAGTTGACTCAAAAGATAATCCATACGTTTTGGAGATTAATCCGTTGCCGTCATTATCAGTCGAAGATATTTTTATGACAACAGCCAAAGAGATGAAAATTACTTTTCCTCAGATGCTAGATAAAATAATCATGGCAGCGCTAAAACGGCAGGGGTTAAATTAAAGGAGGCTAAACTTTGAGCGAATCAACAGTTGCAGTCCAAGAGATTCAATTAGTTGTTCCCCAAAGAAAAAGTTTTCTTGAATATCAGCAGATTTCTCTTTGGAAAGATATCCCTTTAGAGCAATGGGAGGATTGGCACTGGCAGGTCAAAAACCGCATCAGGAACAAAGATGATTTGTCTAAGATAATCAAGCTGACTTCCGAGGAAGAAGACGGTATTAAGAAATGTAATGGCCGCCTATCCATGGCCATTACTCCTTACTGGGCGTCACTTATGGATTCAAAAGACCAGAACTGTCCCATAAGGCGCCAGGCCGTGCCTTTAAAAGACGAATTTATTGAATCTGCGCACGAGATGGTCGATCCCTGCGCCGAAGACAGAGATTCTCCTGTTCATGGCTTGGTGCATCGCTATCCCGATAGAGTTTTGCTTTTAATTACAGAACAATGCGCTATGTATTGCCGTCATTGTACGCGCCGTCGTTTAGTTGGCGAGAAGAAACAAGCAACACTTCCTCAGTCAAAATTAGATAAAGCCATTGATTATATTAAATCAAACCGCAGGGTAAGGGATGTACTTATATCCGGCGGAGATCCTTTAATGCTGGAGGATGAGGCCTTGGAAGACGTAATAATGAAGATCCGCGCGATTGGTCACGTAGAGTTTTTGCGTATTGGAACGCGGCTACCAATAAGTCTGCCTCAAAGGATCACTCCTGAATTAGTGGATATGCTTAAGAAATACGCTCCAATTTGGATAAGCTTGCATGTCAATCATCCCAAAGAAATAACCAAGCGTTCTAAGATCGCACTGGATATGTTGGCTGATGCTGGTATGCCTTTAGGCAGCCAGACAGTGCTTCTTAAAGGAGTAAATGATCGACCTTACGTTATGAAGAAATTGGTGCATGACTTACTCAAGGTGCGTGTGAGGCCATATTATATTTATCAATGCGATCCGGCAAAAGGCACGAGTCATTTCCGTACGCCAATAGCGGTAGGAATAAATATTATTGAGAAATTGCGCGGCCATACCTCAGGATATGCGGTGCCGACATATGTTATTGATGCCCCCGGAGGCGGAGGCAAGATTCCCGTCGGGCCAAGTTATGTAATTTCTCAAGCAAAAGGAAGGTATACATTAAGAAATTACCGCGGTAAAATTTATACCTACCTAGAATAAATTTATTTATTCATTCCTTATAAGCGTGTCTATTGAATTAAATCTTGTAATATTAAGGAGGATAAATGCGCAAGTGTAAGATCTGTAAAGTTCCGCTGGAAGGCCCGTTAAGCAAAATTGCCAATATCTTGTTTAGGGCTAAGCCTTCGGACGAGAATCAGGATATATGCAACAAATGCGTTACCAAGAATCCTAAGAAATATAAATGCCAGATATGCGACAGGTATATAGATGAAGCTGCTGCCCTTTCCCACGTAAAGGCCGAAGAATACATTATGAATTTGATTAAAAAAGACCACCCCCAGTGGCAAAAGGCTAAGGAAACCTGTCAGGAATGCATAGATTATTATAAGAAATTAATTAAGCAGGCTGAGATTTAGATAGTAACCTCGATAACAAGGAGGAAGTGTGACAAAAGGCAAGGTTAAGTGGTATAGCGACAAAAAGAACTTCGGTTTTATTACCGGAGAAGACGGCAAAGACGTCTTCATTCATAAGACAGTCTTGGATGCCGGCGGTATTGCGTCTTTACAGGAAGGCCAGGACGTAGAATTTGAAGCGCAGGATTCACCTAAAGGTCCGCAAGCCACGAGCATAAAGTTAGCTTAGTTTATTTTTTGCTGTAAATCTCATCTTATTCGATAGTTTCCTCTAATTTACTCTCCGTTAATCTAACTTATTTAGGGAAAAGTGTTTTTTAGATTTTCTTGATACATTCGGGCCTTGACATCCAAGATGTCAAGGCTCCTCAGTGTCAACACTGCCTCGCACCGAGTGCTAGGTATAGAGGGTGCTCGGCACGAGGTGAGCATATCTAATCTTATAGGAACAAATATACGAATGTGTTGACGTTGGGGTCTTTTTTCCATATAATAACTTTATCTTTTCTTTAGAAAGGATTATGGATGTGGAAGCAAAACTAAAACGAAATTTTATTTTAGCCGGGCACGCCCAATCGGGCAAGACGACTTTATCGGAAAGTATTCTGCATTTCTGCAAGGCAAGCTTACGTAAAGCCAGTGTTGCCGAAGGCAATACTACAAGCGACTACAGTTTTGATGAGATAGAACGAAAAGTTTCTATAAATTCAAGCGTACTTACTTTTAAGCATAATAATTATCAGATCCAGATTATCGATTCACCGGGATACGCGGATTTTATCGGCGAGGTTGTTTCAGGCACTCGCGCGGTTGACGCAGCTATTCTTTTGATTGACGCCGTCGCTGGTATCGAAGTTGGCACAGAGAAGGCCTGGGAGATTATAGACGAATCGCAGCTCCCGAGAATCATATTTCTTAACAAGATCGAGAAAGAAGGGGCGAATCCCGACGGTATAATTGCTGAATTCAAAGAACGCTTTTCTAAAAAGGCAGTATCAATTGAATCAATAGACTCTTCCGAATTAGTCGAAGCTGTTGCCGAGACCGACGATAAATTGTTGGAAAAATACCTAGATGCCGGTTCGCTTTCAAAAGAAGAAGTTTTGCCTGCATTAAGAAAGGCAGTAATTGAAGGCAAGGTATACCCGGTAATTAAAGGCTCGGCATTAACGGATAAAGGAATCCAGGAATTAGTACAGGTGGTCTTAGATTATTTTCCTTCTCCTTTGGAGCGGGTGCCTTTAAAAGCCACGGATACAAAAACCAACGAAGAAAAAATCGTATCCATCGCCCAAGATTCTAACTTTTGCGCATTTGTGTTTAAGACAATATCAGATCCATATGTAGGACAACTTACTATCTTGAGAATATTTTCCGGGAAACTAGCTTCAAATACATCATTCTATAATGTGACTAAAGGCGCGAGAGAAAGAATCGGTCAGATATATATGTTGCACGGAAAAGATCAGCGCGCAATCGAATCAGCCGATTGCGGCGATATCATCGCTATAGCTAAATTGAAGGATACGGCGACATCCGATACATTAGGCGAAGCAGACAACCTTATTACATTAGTCCCAATGAAATTTCCCGAACCAGCTATATCATCTTCTGTAAAACCAAAATCAAAGCAGGATGAGGAAAAAATCTCGCAAAGCCTTTCTAAATTAGTCATTGAAGACCCTACGTTTAAAGTTTCAAGAGACCGTCAGACTAAAGAGTTAATAATCTCTGGCGTGGGAGATTTGCATTTGGGCGTAATGGTAGGAAGACTAAAAAAACGTTTTAATGTAGATGTAGATTTAGGAACACCAAAAGTTGCCTATAAAGAGACGATTACTAAAACCGTAGAGATGCAGGGAAAATATAAGAAGCAATCTGGCGGAAGAGGTCAGTATGGTGATGTATGGATTAAGATCGAACCTTTGCCCAGCGGAGGAGATTTCGAATTTGTGAATGATATATTCGGAGGCGCTATTCCTCGCAATTATGTCCCTTCAGTAGAAAAAGGCGTAAAACAGGCAATGTCCGAAGGCGGTATCTCGGGTAGCCCCTTAGTTGATGTAAAAGTCACATTATATGATGGATCATATCATCCGGTTGACTCTTCTGATATGGCCTTTCAGATTGCAGGTGCAATGGCATTAAGGAAAGCAACGCAGGCAGCAGGCCTTGTGTTGTTAGAGCCAATTATGGAAGTTGAAGTTTATGTCCCCGAGGAGTATATGGGACAGATCACCGGCGATTTAAATTCCCGCCGAGGAAGAATTATGGGCATGGATGCAAAAGGCAAAACCCAAGTTGTTCAAGCACATGTTCCTTTATCTGAGATGTTTACATACGCTTCAGACCTACGTTCCATCACAGGCGGAAGAGGCAGTTATGCCATGAAGTTTTCTTCCTACGAACATGTTCCACAAAAAGTCGCCGCTACTATCATCGCACAGGCGCAGGCGAAAAAAGAAGAAAAAGAATAGATTAACGTGAAAGTCGCAGTTTTAGGTATCCCGGAATTTCCCCTCGGAAAAAAGGTTTTTTCCGACGAACGCCTAGAGAAGTTAAAAGAACTACTTCATTCTCCCAAAATAGTTTATATATCTATAGATTTTTTTGACGATTCTAAACTACAAGAATCCGACGCAATAATCTGTTTAGAAGATAAAAAAACTGATTTAATCATAAGTGATTTAGATTTTATTGAAAAAAGGCTCAATCAATCTTCCGATGAGAAAGAAAAACAATTGCTTTCCCGTTGCCAGGCAGAATTAGAGAAAGAAACATTATTAAATGAATTAAATTTCACTGACGAGGAAAAATTAATTTTATCGAATTTAGGACTGCCGAGTTTAAAGCCGGTTTCACTCGTTCCTCAAGATAAAGCAAATTCTCACAATGAGATAATTAAAAATATTTACGAATTATCCGGATATATATCATTTTTTACATCTAACGAGAAAGAGCTTAGAGCCTGGTCGACAAAAAAAGGCACAACAGCTCTTGATGCCGCAGGCTGTATCCATTCAGATATCCAGAGAGGATTTATTAAGGCAGAAATTGTCGGCTATGAAGACATAATAAAACACGGTGGATTAAATCAGGCAAAATCTCAAGGTCTGATGCACCTGGAAGACAAAGAATACGTGGTAGAAGACGGGGATTTGATTAAATTTAGGTTTAATGTGTAATGAAGCCGCGACTTATGGACTCCGACGTATCGTCGGAGGAACATAAGTCGCTGGCTGAATACACCCCCCACCACTTTTTGCATATTGTACAAATGAAGAAAAGTGGTGGGGGGTCAAATTCGCAGACGGTCTTCGACCTACAATTTACGTCGTTTTCACTTCCGTAAATTGTCTACTCATTAGAAAGGAGCTTCTGTTATGATCAAGGTTAAGCGAGCATTGATAAGCGTATCGGATAAATCAGGAATAGTTGAATTCGCAAAGGAGATTTCCAAACTCGGCGTTGAGATACTTTCAACTGGCGGCACAGCCAAATTAATAAGAAACTCTAATATTCCCGTTAAAGACGTCAGCGATTACACTGGTTTTCCTGAGATGCTCGACGGAAGAGTAAAGACTTTACATCCTAAGATTCACGGCGGGCTCTTGGCCGTAAGAGACAATCCAGAGCATATGGAGCAGATAAAAAAGCACGGAATTCAACCTATCGATATGGTCGTAATAAATTTATATCCTTTTGAGAAGACGACTCAGAAGAAAAATGTTGCTTTGGCAGAAGCGATTGAGAATATCGATATCGGCGGGCCATCGATGCTTCGCTCAGCAGCAAAAAATTATCGAAGCGTAGCAGTAATCTGCAATCCCGCAAAATATAAAGAGGTAATTAAGGAATTAAAGACTAATAATGGAATGCTTTCTGACTCCCTTTTAAGAGATCTTGCAGTTGAGGTTTTCCAGCGTACCTCGCATTATGATAGCGTAATTTTCAGTTTTCTTAATAGCCGTTTAAAAACCGCAGAAGCGATAACTGAAACATTGCCAAAACAATTTAATTTAAGTTTTACAAAAGTTCAAGACCTTCGTTACGGCGAGAATCCGCATCAGCAGGCTGCATTTTATAAAGATATAAAATCTTCAACAGGCCTGCCAAAAGTAAAACAACTGCATGGAAAAGAGCTCTCCTTTAATAATATTTTGGATTTAAATGCTGCCTTAAATATTGTCAGAGAATTTAAAAATCCTGCAGTAGTTGTGATCAAGCATACAAATCCTTGTGGTTGCGCAGAAGCCAAAATATTAACTCAGGCCTTTAAAGATGCCTGGGACGGCGATTCCTTATCTGCTTTCGGCAGCATCGTAGGATTAAACCGCGATGTCGACGCAAAGACAGCAGATGCGATTTCCAAAGCAGGATTCGTAGAATGTGTTATCGCGCCGAAATTCTCTGCTGAAGCATTAAATATTTTAAAGCAGAAGAAAAATGTTCGGCTCATTGAGATCGATTTGGACGCGGTAGAGAAAGAATTAGATCTGCGCAAAGTAAGCGGCGGCCTTCTAGTCCAGGATAAAGATGAAAAGATGGTCGATAAAAAAGACCTAAAAGTCGTTACAAGAGTCAAACCTACGAAAAGCCAGTTAGACAGCCTCCTTTTTGCCTGGAAAGTTGCAAAAAATGTTAAATCCAATTCAATAGTTTTAGCTAAAGGAACAAAAATAGTCGGTGTTGGCGCCGGGCAAATGAGCAGGGTCGATAGCGTAATAATCTCTGTAAGAAAATCCAAAGGAAGACACAAAGGCGCGGTGTTAGCATCGGATGCATTCTTTCCCAAAGAAGATGCCATCGCCCAGATTGCCAAGGCAAAGATCAAGGCAATAATCCAGCCGGGAGGATCAGTAGCGGATGAAAAAATCATCAAGGCGGCTGATAAAGCAAAAATTGCCATGGTCTTTACCGGCATGAGGCATTTCATACATTAAGCTAAAAGTAATGGTAGGTTAAAAGCCAGATTTAAAGGCAACTCTCAAAATGGGGGTTATTTTTTGGTTTAGGTAGGTTTTTAATGAAAAAAATAATCTGTTTAGTAATTTTTGTAGTAGTATCAGGCGACATTGCGTCCGCCGAGACCGTAATTCTTAAATCTGGTAAACAATATGAAGGTAGTATCTTAGAAAAGACTCAAGAGTATATCAAGATGGACATTGGCGTTGGTATGCCTATTACATATTTTTTGAATGAAATAGAGAGTATTGGCGGTAAAGTTGTGGTACATGAACCTACGGCTCCCTTTGTTCAACAGAAGGATTTATCTTCTTCTAAAGAAAAATACTCTACGAGAGAATTGCATACACCTTCCAATAAATCTTTGGATAGGTTATACAATGTAGCCTGCGACTTGGGGTATAATCCGGAGAAATCAGTTCAGATCGCCGAATTTATATTGCCAATTTATAAGAAATTTAAATATAGAGATATAAACGATTCTAAAAAGCTTATTCAGGACATCGAAAGAAATAAAGGCATTATCCGCGATAGCGTTCTTGATGCAAAATTGAGACCCCATCCGGAACATTTTAAACTGTATGCTTTGCTAGTTGATGAGCAAGCAGCTGAATTTTTAAAGGCACGTTTCTTTGGAATAGATAACTTATCAGATGAACAAAGATATTTTGTTCATATCTCTTTTCTGTGTAATTATTTTTCTTTTCTAGGATATATCATTCATAAAGCAAAGGGAATAGATATCCTGGGAGTATATACAGATGACATTGCCCCATTAGAAAGATTTGCAAAATCGCAGAAGGGTTGGGTTTTCGATCCTTTAGGAGCTTCAAAACGGCTAGAGAAGTTAAGACATAATCTCTGTTTAATCAGGATGAAAGATAAACAGTGTATGTTTATTGATTTTGTCAATGAATATACCAGTAGGCCTTTTATGTTGGATTTAATCTATCGCGCCAGAGCAAATAATAAATTTGAATTAGCCAAAGACATAAGAAGAGATGATTTGTTTCGAGAATGTGTCATATATGAGGGATATGCCCTAAGAGCCGGGCTGTATAGCAATTTAACCCCTATTTTCGCCATATTTGGTCAAAATCAGAATGCTATGGAATATATTAACAAGGCTTATGAGTTAGCTCCTAATGATCATGGGGTACTTATGAATACTGGCAATGTTTATTCTCATTCTGGCTACTATCAGGAGGCTATACCGTATTATCAAAAAGCTTTAGAGTTAGATCCTAATGATGCTGATGTTATTTACAACCTTGGTTTTGCTTACCATAATCTAGAACAATATCAACGAGCAATGGATTATTATCAGAAGGCCATTGCTGTTGACCCTGCTCATTTTGGAGCATATAATAATTTGGGAGGTGTATATAATAAATTTAAACAATACAAAACAGCTATTCCATATATACAAAAGGCTATCAAGTTAGGACCTGATAATACTCAAGCATATGAAAATCTTGCAATAAGTTATTTTGGTTTAGGTAGAAACGCTGAAGCAAAAAGAAATATTAAGAAATCTTTGGAGCTCAATAAAAAACAAGGCAACTGGGATAGTGTTGATAGGTTGCAACAAATCTTGCAGAGGCTGTCTCGTCACTGAAAAAATCACGAGACATCTCGAAGCTTATGAAAAAAGAATTTTTTGAAATAATTAAGAAGAAAGGAGGTGGCTCTTGGATTTCATATTTATCATACTGGTTATTGTAGGTGTAATAGTAGGGAAAAGTGGTCGCAAGCAAAATAATAAAAAAAAGGAACAAACGGGAAATATTATAGCTATTGTTTCGGCTTCAATTCTTATTATAATCTGGGTTCACAATTGCATGATGGTTACGCCAGGGCTCTAAAAATAATTAATAATTGATACACAAACCTTAGACCGTGTCCAGATAAATTAAGGAAATCTCAAGATAGAACCAAAGACGCTGTGTTAGAATCGGATGCATTCTTTCCCAAAGAAGATGCCATAGCCCAGATTGCCAAGGCAAAGATTAAAGCTATAATCTAGCCGGGAGGCTCAGTAGCGGATGAGAAAATCATCAAAGAAGCTGATAAAGCAAAGATTGCTATGGTCTTTACCGGCATGAGGCAATTCATCCATTAAACTTTTCATGTATGACCTTCCAAGAAGCTCAAGGTTACCTTAATTCTTTTATTGATTACGAAAAATTAACCGATTTTTCCTACCAACAAAGTTTTAAAGTAGAAAGAATAAAAAAGCTTCTTAGTATTCTAGACAATCCCCAAGAGAAAATAAAATTTATTCATATCGCAGGAACTAAAGGAAAAGGATCGACTTGCGCGTTTATTGCTTATATTTTGCGTCGAGCTGGTTTTAAAACAGGATTATATACTTCTCCGCATTTAGGAAGCTTTCGCGAGCGGATTAGGATTTTGTCCTCTGAAAACAATTTTGAAGATAAAGATTTTGAAGGTTCCATTTCTGAACCCGATATCTGTAAATACGTCGAGAAATTGAAAATTGCAATTGAAAAATTTATTCAGCAAAATAAAAATGAAGAATTAAGCTTTTTTGAAGTCTACACAGCCTTAGCGCTTCTGTATTTTAAAGAAAAAAATGTGGATTTTGCAGTGCTTGAAACTGGAATCGGCGGAAGGCTCGATGCAACCAATGTGGTTGATGCTTTAGTCTGCGGAATTACGCCAATAAGTTTTGAACACACGCAAAGATTAGGCAAGACCCTGACAGCTATTGCTAAAGAAAAAGCCGGTATAATTAAAAATAAAAATCAGATTGTAGTTAGCGCGTCCCAACCGGAAGAAGCCCTAAATGTTATTAAGGAACGCTGCAAAGAATTCGATGCAAAATTGTATTTATTAAATAAAGATATATTCTTTGAAGAAATCTCTTCTGATATCAATGGCCAGGTTTTTAATTGCTTTGATAGTTTTAGCGAATATACGTATTTAAGAACAGGATTATTAGGCAATCACCAGCTGATCAATGCAGCTACTGCTATAGGAATCGTTGATTCTTTAAGATTGCACAGTATCATCGTATCTGCCGATGCGATTAAAAAAGGTTTAGATGATACTATTTGGCCAGGCAGATTTGAGATTATTAATAGAAATTCTTTTGTAATTCTCGACGGAGCTCAGAATATTGCTTCAGCAAAAGAATTAAAAGAAACAATTAATAAATATTTTGGTTCTAAAAAAGTAATTTTAGTTTTAGGAATTTCACAAGATAAAGATATAAAAGGAATCTGCAAAGAATTAGAACCTATAAGCAAAACAATTATTCTTACAAAAGCAGACCATCCGCGCGCTTTGGTCCCTGAAAAAATGAAAGAATTTTTTGGAAAAAATAAAGAAATCAAGATGACTTCGTCAGTAAAAGAAGCATTGGAATTATCCAAGTCAATTCAGGAAAAAACTGATATAATACTCGTTACTGGATCTCTATTTGTTGTAGGAGAGGCAAGAAATTATGAAAGAACTGTTAAAGTTTGACGATACAATTGCGGCAGTCTCAACTGCTTTAGGCCAGGCCGGCATCGGCATTGTGCGCCTAAGCGGCAAAGATGCCTTGCCTATTGTTGATAAGATATTTGCTTCAAAAGAAAAAAAGAAGCCATCTAAATTTAAGACTTATTCCACGCACTATGGCTGGATTATAAATGGCAAGAAAGGCAAGTCCGAAGTAATCGATGAGGTAATTTTAACTGTAATGCGTGCGCCGAAAAGTTATACCAAAGAAGATATTGTCGAGATAAATTGCCACAGTGGAATTTTACCTTTAAAGAAAATTTTGGATTTAACAATCAAAATGGGCGCAAGATTAGCTGAAGCAGGGGAATTTACCCGACGCGCATTTATAAATGGCCGTATTGATTTGGCTCAGGCCGAGGCGGTTTTAGATATAATCAATGCCAAAACCGATCAGGCATTGGAGATTAGTGTTAGTCAACTTAAAGGAGAATTGTCTCGCGAAATCGAATCTATCCGAAACGAATTAGTTGAAGTGTTAGCGTATTTGGAAGCTGAAATTGATTTTCCCGAGGAAGATATCAATAGATTGCCTTTAAGACAGCAGCTCGCGCGATTAAATAATACTAAAAAGCAAATCGAAAATCTTCTTGAAACTTCAGAACAAGGCAAAATCATGCGCGAAGGAATAAATGTTGTAATCTGCGGCCGGACCAATGTGGGAAAATCATCTTTGTTAAATACCTTAATAAAAGAAGAAAAGGCAATTGTCACGCACATCCCGGGCACAACGCGCGACATCGTCGAGGAAATCATAAATCTAAAAGGAATTCCTTTGAGATTTGTGGATACAGCCGGAATGATCGAGCCAAAGGATTTGGTTGAAAAAGAGGCAATTAAAAGAAGCCATACTCAAATTGATAATTGCGATTTAGCACTTTTATTGTTTGATAACAGCCAAAAATTGTCAGATAAAGATAAAATGCTTTTGAAGAATCTAAAAGGAAAAAATATAATTTTTGTTATCAATAAAATTGATTTGCCCTCAAAAATAAATACGAATAGATTAAAATCAATTGCAAAAAATTCTAAAATTGTAAAAATTTCCGTGCTAAAGAAATTCGGAATAAAAAATTTAGAAGATACAATTATCAAAAATGTCTGGCAGGGAAAATTTAAGGATAAAAAAAGTGTATTTATAAGCAATATTCGACATATCCAGGCATTAAGGAGTGCTTTAGGACAGATTGAAAAAACATTAGAAGTGATTTCGCGCAAAATATCCACGGAATTTGTCTGTTTGGAACTAAAAGGAGCAGTCGAAGAATTAGATTCCATCACCGGAAGAACAATTGAAAAAGACTTATTGGATAAGATATTTAGTGAATTTTGTATAGGGAAATAGGTCACATGAAGACACAACTTAGCGAGTGATAACGAAGCTAAGTTGTAAGTCTGAATTTGACCCCCCACCACTTTTAGAAACAACCGTGGAATTAAAGATGGTGGATTTGAAAAGACGATAAACGTTTTTATATAAAAGAACGCCTCATTATTAAAAGTGGTGGGGGGTTCAATTCGAACATACGATTTACGTTCACTATCGTTCCGTAAATCGTGGTCGTCATTGAAGGAGGGTGTGATGGAGAAGAAGATAAAAGTAGCAATAAGGGCGCTAGGAATATTAGATTTAATAATTGGAGCTCTTTCGGTATCTTTCGCAGTTTATAAATTGCTGAATCTACATCCAGAAGAATATCATCCGATATTTATGTTATTAATGGTAATTTTAATTCCTACGGGTATTTTCATATTTTGGACAGGCATTGAATCTTTAAAATTAAAAGCAAATGCGCGAATATGCAATTTATTCTTTTATTTCACCACATTATTTTTTACAGTTCCGCCTGCATTAATAATAATATTCGCACCCAGAGGTCGTATAGGTACTCCCTTTGTATTAATGACTTTTCTCCAATTAATAATAAATATATTGATACTAATTTTCTTAATGCACCCTGAAGTTAAAGAACAATTTAAAGACGAAATGGTTGTTAAAGGAGTAAAGTGTGAACAATGTGATTCTTCTGAAGTTCAGAAAAGCTTCTTAGGTGGTTCAGGGAAATTGTTAGGTATTTTATTTATCGCTGCAGGTATTTATGGAATGTTAAAAATAGGACTTGGCTCAATATGGTTTATATTGATTGGTATTGCTTCAATGCTTGTGCCTAAATATAAATGTAAAAGTTGCGGTAAGAAGTTTTCATAATTCTCGGGAGGGATAATGGATAAGAAAAAAATCGAAAATGCGATAAAGGCAATCTTAGAAGCAATCGGAGAGGATCCTAAAAAGCAGGATTTAAAGGAAACTCCCAAGCGGGTTGCTGAGATGTATGAAGAGATTTTCTCGGGCGTGCACAAGGATCCTAAAAAGGAACTTGAAGTCATTCTCGACCAGAAACACGAGGAGATAGTCCTTCTTAAAGGAATTCCGTTATATTCTGTCTGCGAGCATCATCTACTTCCTTTTATCGGTCGTGCGCACGTGGCATATATTCCAAAAGGTGGCAGAGTAACGGGATTAAGTAAAATAGCCAGAGTTGTGGATATCTTAGCCAAACGGCCGCAGGTTCAGGAGCGATTAACTACTCAAATCGCTGATATAATTATGTCAAAATTAAAACCGCTGGGAGTGATGGTCGTACTCGAGGCAGAACATCTTTGTATGTCCATGCGGGGCGTAAAAAAACCCGGGACCTTAACCGTGACTTCGGCGGTAAGAGGCATCTTTAAGGAAAATCAAAAAACCCGCGCCGAGACATTAGCCTTGATTAAGGATTAAGAAAAAGAAATATTTATCATGAAGACATCAATAGTTATACCGGCACATAATGAAGAGAAAAATATCAGCTATGTGCTTAGGGATATTCTTAAACTCGGCATGGTTTCAGAAATTATCGTTGTTGACGATCACAGTCAGGATAAGACTTATCAAGTAGTCAAACAAATTTCCCGGGATTGTCCTCAAATTAAAATTATACAAAGAAAAGGTGACAAGAAAGGGATGGGAGTCTCTCTTAGGCAAGGGACCCGGGCTGCCAATGGAGAGATTATAATATGGGTGATGGCGGATAGATCAGACGATATCGGAACTACTCCTCTTATAATTGAGAAAATTCAAAATGGCTATGATTTAGTTTTTGCATCCAGATATATGCCCGGGGGGTCTACCGGAGATCTAAATTATATAAAGGCTTTTTTCAGTAGAAGTTATTCATTTGTATGTAAAATTTTATTTGGGTTTAACGTCAATGATATCACCAATGCCTTTAGGGGTTTTAAGAAGAAGGTGTTTTTAGAAATTAATCCAGAATCCGACGACTTCACTATTTCCCCCGAACTTTCAATTAAAGCTCAACTTAAAGGATTTAAATTAGCAGAAATCCCCACGGTCTATTCGAACAGAAAAGCAGGTAGGAATAATTTTAATATTTTTAAAATGGGATTAAGATATATCTCGCTTTTTCAATATCGATTTAGACATAATCTTTAATCCATAAAAGTAAAATGAAAAGATTTTTAAAGTCGGTTTGGCCTGTTGGCGTAATAGCTGTTTTTAACGTCATTTATTTTTACAAAATTATTTTTTTAAAAAAGATATACCTTATTGGTGATCTTTATTACTATTATTTTGCCCGTGTCCTAGTATCAAATGACCTTAAGAATTTAATATTTCCTCTTTGGACGAATTATCTAAATTGTGGCTTTCCCTTAATGGCCAATCCCGAAGTAGGGATATTCGACCCGCTTAACCTTTTATTACTTTATCTTTTTAATCCGCATACGGCTATCAACATACTTATATGTGCCTATTTCTTTATGGCAGGATTATTTACCTTTCTTTTTTGCCGGTCATTAGATTTAGACAGGGTCTCCTCTTTATTTTCTGCTATAGTTTTTATGTTTGGCGGTTTTTTTGCTGGAAGGCTCGCCCATATTACAATGATCTTTTCGGCAACTTTTTTGCCGCTGATTTTTTTATTTATAAATCTATATTTTAAGAATCGGCAGATAAGATATATCTTTCTGATTGGCATGTCAATGGGGTTATCTTTTCTGCCGGGACATCCTCAAATAGCAATATACGGCATTTTCTTTTCTGCGATATATTTTGCATTTAAGGCTTTTAGAGATATCAGCAGTAGCCGTAATTACAATAAAATTATTATATACGTTCTTTTACTCGTATTAATTCTTACGATAGCATCCGGAATAGCAGCGGTTCAGATCTTGCCTACAGCAGAATTGACTCAGGCTTCCATGAGGTCTTCCAGAGTCGAGTTTAAACATGCGAAAGCCATCAGTTTTCCCTTCAGGAACTTTATAACATATATATTCCCGTATTTTTTTGGTAAAGATTCTACTATCACGGAAACAAACCCTTATTGGGGAAAGGGGAGTCTTTGGGAACTTTTTGTTTATATGGGAATTTTTCCTCTCTGTTTCCTCTTTGCTTCATTTAGTCGTATACGTAACGATAGAAGAGCGAAGGTCTTTTTTTGGCTTTTTATTTTATCTTTATTATTAGCCTTAGGTAAAAACCTCCCTATATTTTTTATTGCCTATCATATAATTTTACCTTTCCAGTATTTTATGTTTCCCTGCCGTTTTGTTTTTGTTTCGAGTTTTACCTCAGCGATTTTGGCAGGGTTAGGGTTAAGTTTTGTTTTAAAGGACGAGATATTGCTAAAAAAGCTACTTCGAGCATTAACCATATTTAGCCTAAGCCTATTGCTAATCGTGATCTTATTTAATTGTATTTTGTATCTTGGCAATTCCGCTTCGAAATTTGTTAGAGGCTTCGACTTAAAAAATATTCATAATCAACTCATAATAATTTTCTTTGCAATTATCGTATTCCTGCTATTTTTAAAGAAAAATAAAAAGATAGAAACAAAGGCGTTTAATTCTATAATAATTATTGTTACCTTTATAGATTTATTTATCTTGAACTGTTCGCACAATGTTCCCACGGATATAAAGGCCGTTACTACAGCTTCTGAAAGCGTACGTTTTTTAAAACAAGATAAAGATATATTCAGAGTCTATAATATCGGCCCAGATTTTCCTTATGGTATCCAAAGACACCAGGAAGTACGAAAGATTCCCTTTTTCGTTCCCTGGAAGATAGAATCTGCCAATATGGCCGGGCCAATATATTTTAGTTCTTATTCTTTTCTATATTCTTTACAAGAGAGAGGCGGTCATTTACTAATTGATCAATATCTTGAGAAGCTCGGTTTATTAAATGTAAAATATATTACTTCGTCTGTTTCTTTGCAATCCGACGAGTTAGAGTTACTCTTTGACGACGGGACAATAAAAATTTATAAAAATCCAAGATTAGAACCCAGAGTTTTCTTTGTGGCTGGGCAGGAGATTAAAGAAGATATATCCCAATCGGTTTTTAGAAAAGCTTCATCTTCTTCCAGCATAGAGACAGTGGAACGATCCAGCAATAAAGTAATAATTAATGTCGATGCATCGGTTGATGGTTTTTTAGTGCTACGTGAGACGGCATATCCGGGGTGGAAAGCATTCGTTGATAAAAAGCAAGAGAAAATACTATTCTTAAATATCGCTACGCGTGCAGTTTTTCTAAAAAAGGGTAAGCATTCTATAAAGTTTATTTACTCGCCGCAATCCCTAAGGACAGGTTTGCTAATAAGTCTTTCTTTTCTGTTTATTTCTTTAATCTTTATTTTTACTCCTGCGGGCGTTTTTAAAAGAAAAAATTAAATGAGTTGGTTTGGGATAAAAAGTTCGAAATGTTAAATATGGGAATACCTGGGTTCACTATATTACAGAATCTTATTTTACTAAACGAGAGAGACCTTAGAATTTAATCCCGATATGATTATAATTTATTCAGGATAAATGTAATTCCGTTATAGGAAATATTGTTAAAAGAAGCTGAATAATGGTGTTTTAGCAGAGGGCAAGTTAATCAAAGATGGATCAGATGATGATTAGAAGTAGAAAAAATCAATCGCATATAGAGAAAGGATTAAATTTAGTTTTCTTAGCAGTCTACTTATTTATTGTAATTATATTCTTTTTAAGCCAACTCGTTGAATCTTCTAATAAACCTTTCTGGGGAGATGAGACTTATGGTTTAATCACAAACGTTAGGGGCGATAGCTATATCACAACTTTATTACACGGAGCAAAGCAGCAGGGAAGCCCGGCCCCCCTTGACTATCTTGCCTGCAAGGTGCTAGACCAGCTAAAAGAAAAAGTATCATATTTTGGAATGTCTGAAGAAGTCTATTTCCGTTTGTTCGCCAACGGAATTACGGCGTTTAGTGCATTAATGATTATGTTTTTGTTTAGAAGAGAGATAGTAAAAACTAAAGAGGATATCACAATTAAAACAGCCCAGCTATTTTTGCTTTTATGCGTACCGATCGGTTATTTGTTTGCACAACAGATCTATTATTATGCTGCTGAAACCAGGCCTTATGCTTCCTGGAACTCTATCTTCCTTCTAGTATTAGCTACGAGCCTGTTAGACGCTAAGAAGAACTGGCTTTTTTTCGTTATGCTGATCCTTCTTTCTTTGTCGGCGACGGCGGCGGTTTTTCAGATCAGCGCTATAGCATTGGCTTATTTTATGGTAAATTTGGTGAAATGGGAGGATTTTAAAAATATCCTTATAAAGACTATTGGTTTATTCTTGCTGCCGCTTTGCATTGTTTTGTACTATTGTTTTCGCGCAGGAATCTGGGATATGGTTCGTTACGGAGCTAGCTGGGATGATTTTTTTAAGATGTGGGTACATCAATCAATAATAATTCCTTTTATGTTTTTTGTGATCGTCTTATGCTTCAAGAGGAAAGAAAACAGAAAATATGCCACAGCCCCTCTGGCTTTTCTTATTCTTTTTTTGCTAGGTCCTCTAATATTCTGGATTACCAGGCTAAGAGGATTTTTCTATTCTGAAAGGCAATTTATTTATTACGGGTTAACAAAAACTGTTTTTATCCTGACAGCCATAAAATGCCTTCCGAGTTATGTAAAAAATATAAGATCAAAAACTATTGTCCTGGTAGTTATTATTATCTTTTGTGTTGTTGGCGCTGCTTTTACGCTTAGGCCAAAAAGACTTAAAAAATTCGAACAGGCGCGAGTCAATGCGCTAAAGGTATTAAACAGAGATTGGCAAGGAGCACTAAGTCTTCATCAAGAAACAGAGGTAGTAGCCGAATAGATTAGAACCAAAGATTCCTATCAAGGCTTCTGTATTGTATGGCCTCGGAGACATGCTCTGACAAGATCTGATTTTCCCCTGCCAAATCCGCGATTGTGCGGCTAATCTTTAAAATCTTATCGTAGGCCCGCGCAGAAAACCCTAATTCATTTACTGCCATCTTAAGAAGCTGCTTGGCTTCTTCATCAATCGTGCAATATTTTTTAATCTGGGCGTGGTTCATTTGGGCATTAGAGAAGATTTTGTTTGAATATCTTTTTCGTTGGACCGAACGCGTTTTATCGACTCTGGATTTAATCGTCTTTGATGATTCAGTTTGGGCTTCGCTAGTCAATTCCTTATATTGCAAGGAAGGGACCTCGATATATATATCGATTCTATCTAAGAGAGGTCCCGATACCTTAGAAAGGTATCTGTGTATTTTGGTAGGTGTACATCGGCATTGCTTTTTGGGATCAGTAAAGTAGCCGCAGGGGCAAGGATTCATCGCACAGATGAGCATAAATTTAGAGGGAAATTTCAAGGTTTTTGTTGCGCGCGATACGGTTATAAATCCGTCTTCTAAAGGCTGCCGTAAGGCTTCAAGCACATCGCGATGGAATTCTGGGAGCTCATCCAAGAACAAGATTCCATTATGAGCCAGACTTATCTCTCCGGGTTTCGGCATTGGTCCTCCGCCGACGAGCGCGATATCCGAACTTGTATGGTGAGATGTTCTAAACGGTCGGGCGGCGATTAGACCGCTTCCTGAAGGAACCAATCCTGATATTGAATGAATTTTAGTTGTTTCTAGGGCTTCATCAAGATTCATGTCCGGAATTATCGTAGGGATTCTTTTAGCGAGCATTGTCTTTCCGCTTCCGGGCGGGCCGATAAGAAGCACATTGTGTCCGCCTGCTGCTGCGACTTCAAGCGCCCGCTTGACATGAATCTGGCCTTTTACCTCTGAAAAGTCCACATCATAATCACGGCACCCCTTCAATATATCTTCTGCATCAACTTTTATCGGCTTGGTAGAATCAGGATCGCTTAAGAAATTAACTACCTCGACGAGAGTTTTGACTGGATAAACGCTAATCTTTTTTACTATTGCCGCCTCCAACGCATTTTCTTTAGGCAAGAGCAGGCAATTAAATCCCGATTTAGCGATAGATAAGGCGATTGGTAAGCTCCCCTTTACAGGCCTAATATTACCATCCAAGGCCAGCTCTCCCAAAATTATAAAATTTCTTAGTTTTTCTTTATCGATTTGTTTTGTGGCGGCAAGTATACCTAGCGCGATAGGCAGGTCAAAAAGCGGACCCTCTTTCTTGATATCCGCTGGTGCAAGGCTGACCGTAATCCTATCAGCCGGATAATTAAAGCCGCTGTTTTTAATCGCAGCCCGCACGCGTTCTTTGCTTTCTTTTACAGCATTGTCAGGCAGACCGACAATAATAGCGCAAGGCAGGCCCCTGGTTATATCCACCTCGATTTCAACCAAAAGCCCATCCAGACCGGACAGACCAAAACTGTAAGATTTAGCTAACATTATTAAATTATGCTATTTTGACTTAATAGGCTGGACAAACGGATTATCTTAATCCAACAATCCTGAAGAGGCGATTTGACGACCATTTAAACAGGCAGAAAACAAAAGAACTTGCTTTTTTCTTAACCTGTATTATAATGTATCTTACCTTACCACAATTATTATTCGGCGTCAAGCCAAAATAAGGAGCTAGGTTAATAATGAAGAAGTTCTTCACTACCCTTTTTATCATTTTGATTGCTGCCTTTGCTGTCTTTTCTTTCTTTAGATATTCTTATCTACTTAAGATCAACTATAGCCAGGAACAGAAATTAAGAGACATCAGTGATAGGGTTATCGAATTAGAAGACATAAAAAAGAACCTAGAAGAAATTTTAGCCAATAAAAAAGAGGAATATTTAGAATTATCAATGGAAAGACAGGCATTGGAGAGTAGATTTAAAGACACAGAGGTTCAATTAGAAGAAAATAACGCTGAATTAGAAGCTATAAAGGGACAATTAGATGCTGCTAAGCTTAATTTCGAAAATTTAAATAAAGAATATGCTGACTTAAAACAGGAAATCGGTCAATTAGAGCAAGCAAAAGATACCTTAAAATTACGATTTAGCTCATTGAAGGAATTAAAAAAGGCATACAGTGAATTTAAGAAAAAGTTTCATGAGGCTCGAATAGAGCTTATAAAAGCCAAGGATAAGAGAGATCTGGACGAAGGCAACAGGGGTTATTTGATATGGGAAGGAAAACCCACCTCTTTTCGAAAAGTTAAAATCGAAGTGATTCCGGTTTTTGAAAAATAATGAATTCATTTTTTGATTCTTTATTACAGAATAAGATTCTCGTAGTTACCTTTTTCGGCTGGTTAATCGCTCAGACAATTAAGGTGTTGTTGGGCGTTATCAGAGAGAAGAGATTTGACTTCCGTTGGTTTATCGGAACAGGCGGCATGCCATCAGCTCATGCTTCCGGAGTTACTGCTCTAGCAATGACAAGCGGCTTAAATGTCGGATTTGATTCTCCCATATTTGCTATAGCAGTAGTTTTTGCTTTTGTTACGATGTTTGATGCCCAGGGTGTCAGGCGTGCTACCGGAGACCAGGCAGAGATTCTTAATAAGATTGTGGATGATTTATATCGGGGTAGAAAAGTCGGGGAGAACCGCTTGAAAGAACTAATCGGACATACGCCGATCGAAGTCATAACTGGAGCGATAGTAGGGTTGTTCGTAGCATTGGCCTTTCAATAAGAGAGTTTTAATATGAAAAATTTAAAAATTATTTTAATCTCGAGCGTAATATTGATTGTATTGATTTTCGCCTTTGTGTCTTTGCTTAAAAAAGGACCTTCTTCTGTAACAGAAACGGATATTGTGTCCGCAACCACGCTTTACAGTCAAGCCAATACCTTATTAAAAGACGGAGAACTCCTTAAGGCTAAAGACGCTTACCAAGAAATAGTAGAAAAATTTCCGGACTCTAAAGATATCTCCGAGGTTGAAATAAGACTACAGGATTTAAGCATGAGAATTATTTTCTCTTCTTTGGTCACGCCTCAGACGACAATGTATGAGGTTAAAACGGGCGATACGTTATCAAAAATCGCCAAGAAATTTAATACCACCGTTGAACTTATCAAGCGTTCGAATAATCTTTTATCCGATGTGATTAAGCTCGGCAAGCGCTTGAGAATCTGGACTGGAGAATTTTCTTGTGTCGTCGATAAATCGCAGAATATACTGACTCTGACCTTAGATGGTGAGCTGATAAAGGTTTATAGGGTATCAACTGGAGCAAATAATCATACACCCGTCGGAAAATACAGAATAAGAAACAAGTTAATCAATCCTGTCTGGCATAAAGATGGCAGAATGATTCCCCCCGAAAGCCCCGAAAATATCTTAGGTACGCGTTGGATGGGATTTGATCAATTAGAGGATTACGGTATTCACGGAACAACCGAACCCGAAACAATTGGACAGCAAATCACCCAAGGCTGCGTTCGCATGCTCAATAAAGATGTTGAAGAATTATATTCAATCTTGCCCATTGGCACGGAAGTGACCATAATCGATTAATTTAATTATTGAATTATTATGAACGGTTTAGATTTTGAAAAACCAATAACTGAATTAGAAAGAAAAATTGAGGAGTTAAAGTCTTTTACTTCGGATAAAAAGATAGATTTAAAGTCCGAGATTAAAAAATTAGAAACAAAACTGGCGAGATTAAAAAAGAAGACTTACGATAATCTTACTGCCTGGCAGAGAGTCCAGATTGCAAGACACCCTGCAAGGCCCTATACACAAGATTATATCAATATGTTAATGACGGATTTTATCGAGCTGCATGGAGACCGGCTTTTTGCCGACGATCAAGCAATCATCGGAGGTTTAGCAGAATTTGACGGAAAAAAAATTATGGTTATGGGTCATCAAAAAGGAAGAGACACAAAGGAAAATTTAAAACGCAATTTTGGCTGTGCCCATCCAGAAGGATATCGCAAGTCGCTAAGACTTATGCAGCTGGCCGAGAAATTCAATCTGCCGATTGTCACCTTAATCGATACGCCCGGGGCTTATCCCGGAGTCGATGCTGAAGAAAGGGGTCAGGCGCAGGCAATCGCCACCAATTTAGAGAAGATGATTGATATGACTGTTCCGATTATCGCGATTGTAATCGGAGAAGGCGGAAGCGGCGGAGCGATAGGATTAGGCGTAGGAGATAAAGTGTGCTTATTGGAAAACGCCTATTATTCGGTGATTTCTCCTGAGGGTTGCGCCTCGATTCTTTGGAGAAACAGTGCAAAGGCACCCGAGGCCGCCGAAACTTTAAAGTTGACGGCAAAAGATTTATTGAATCTTGGCATAATTGATGAAATAATCCCGGAACCTTCTGGCGGTGCTCACAAGGATCCGGAAAAGGCCGCAAAGAACATTAAAGAGGTCTTAGAAAGAAATTTGGCAGAGCTATTGCAGATTCCCAGAGAACGGCTTCTTAAGTTGCGTTACGAGAAATTCCGTAATATTGGGATAACCGAGGAATAGATGGAATCGATTCAGAAATTAGTCATTTTAGGTTTGTTAAAAGAAGGCCCCAAGCACGGATATAAGATAAAGAACGAGATCAATAAGATAAGAAACATCTTTGCTTCTTGGGATAATAAATCGATTTATTATCCATTAAGAATGATGGAAAAAGACGGCCTTTTAGCCAAAAGCACGGGACGTTCTGGTAAGCGGCCGGAAAAATACGTTTATAAGCTGACTCCTGAAGGAGAAAAAGAATTTCAGCGATTATTGGATAAGAGTTTTTTATCTATCCATCGGCCCACTTTCGATATCGACGTAGCGCTTCTCTTCCTACCTTATATAAAGCCTAAACAGATTAAGCGAAGTCTGAATTTGAGAGAGAGGATTCTGCAAAGGATAGAGAAAAATATGAAAAAGATGATCGACTCGCCGCAAAAGAAACTTAATACCCACCATTTAGCCATAATCCAGCATAATCTAGATTTAATCAGAACTGAGATTAAATTTCTCACCCGCCTTTCAGGCTCCATTAAGTATTAGTCAGAAAATACGCCTCAAAATATCATAACTTACATAAAATCAAGAAGTTTTATCCCTGCTAAAATTTACTTGACAAGCCAATTTTTGTGTTTATAATAAAGTTCAAATAGTAAAATTTTACTATATTCGGGAGTTCAATAATGGATTTCGCAAAAGTTTTGACTAGTACTGCAGAGAAATTTCCCAATAAGCCTGCCCTTATTTTCAAAGACAAACCCATCACCTTCGCCCGGTTAAAAGACGATTCTTTTAAGCTTGCTAATAGTCTAAAAAAAATAGGCGTAAAAAAAGGCGACAGGATTGCAATATACCTGCCAATATGGCCGGAATACGTAATTAGCTACATGGCACTTTTCTCTTTAGGCGTAACGGTCGTGCCTTTAGATTATATGTTGACGATGGATGAGTTGGTTTCTTGCCTCAGTCATTCCGAAACCAAGCTATTAATTGCTCGTTCAAAAGAAGGCTTGTCGTTTGAAGAACTTAAAAGTAAAGTCAAGAGTCTTGAGAAGATAGTTTTATGCGAAGAGAAAAAACAGGGCTTTCTTAACTTCGAGGAATTGATTGATAATGGTGAGCCCATTGATCCCGGCACAGAAATAAAAGACGACGATTACGCCATGATTATGTATACCTCTGGCTCGACAGGAAGGCCCAAAGGTGTCTTGAAAAGTTATCGGAATTTAGATGCTGCGCCAATGGCAATGAAGGGATCTGTAAAACTAACGGATAAAGATAGCACAATCTGCTGCCTTCCTCTATCTCACGATGGCGGTTTTGTATTTGTACAGGATTGTGTTTGTTACGGAATCACTACAGTTATGATGGAAAGATTCATCCCTTTAGAGTTCTTGAAAAATATTCAGAAATATAAATTAACCTGTTTTTGGCTTGTACCGCCGATGTATTATGCAATTCTGCAGCTGAAGGAATTTGATAAATTTGATTTGACCAGCCTGCGTTGGGTAGTTGTATTCGGCGCGCCCAGTTCTCCCGCTGTATTAAAGAGATTTCATAAAGTCTGTCCTAATGCTCACTTTCTAAACGGCTGGGGCATGACAGAGACTATGGGGCCTACAATTGTTCTGCCTCTTGATTCGGATAATCTAGCCAGTATTGGTAAACCTATGCCTTGGGTTGCTGTTAAAATTGTCGATGAGGATAATAATGAGCTTCCCGTCGGCAGCGTGGGTGAATTGGCTATAAAGAGCTGGATAGTAATGCTAGGTTATTACAAGGATCCCGAGGCTACCGCACAGGTTATTCGTAATGGCTGGCTTCATACTGGTGACTTAGCAAGGATAGATGAACAAGGATTCGTGTATATCGTCGGCAGAAAAAAAGAGATGATCAAGGTGGGAGGCCAATTAGTTTATTCTCCGGAGGTCGAGGCCTCAATACATAAACATCCTAAGATCGCAGAGATAGCCGTAATCGGCGTTGCCGATAAATTAAGAGGAGAAGTTCCTAAAGCATTTATAGTTTTAAAGGAAAATGAAACAGCAACCGAAGAGGAAATTCGATATTTTGCAAAGGAACATCTGGCACATTTTAAGATCCCTCATTATTATGAGTTCCGAGATTCCTTACCTAAGACAAGGACTGGAAAAATCGATAAAGAAATTCTAAAAAATAAATCTAAAGAAAGAGTTAACGCTTAACACTCCCGAAAATTAGCATAAACAAAGCATTTTTATTTGCCTCATGAGCGATTTTAAATATCGTCTAGCTAGAAAAATTATCCACCTAAGAGTATATGTAATCATTATTTGCATTGCAGCTTCTGCTTTTTTTATCAGCGTGCTAAAGGATATAAAGGTGGAGACTCGCCTGCAAGATTTCTTACCGCAGAAACACCCTTTCGTAAAGGTCCAAAACAGGCTCACCGATATCTTTGGTGGGCTCAATCAAGTCTCTATCGCTATAAAGGTAAAAGAAGGAGATATCTTCACCGAAGAATTCTTAGAGAAAGTCATCTCTTTGACCGAAGATATCTACGTTTTAGAAGGCATCAACATTTCCCGCGTCAATTCCATTGCTTCTCGCCACGTAAAACACGTCATTGCTAACGAAGAGGGCTTTTTTGTGGAAAGACTTTTAAGATTGCCGCCTACTACGCCCGAAGAGATGCAAAAATTCAAAAACAAAGTTTTATACAACCCCAATGTCTACATAAAAAAGGTATCCAAGGATCTTAAGAGTACGCTTATACAGGTTGATTTTGAGTCTAAGGTAAAAACCTCTTTTATATTTGATGAATTAAACAAATTGAAAGAAAAATATGAAGATGACAATACGACCGTTTATATTGCTGGCAGGCCAATATTAGAAGGGTGGCTTAATGCGTATCTTCCTAAGATGCTTAGAATCCTCGTCATTAGTTTTGTTATAATTTCTATAGTTTTATACCTTACCTTCCGTTCTAAACGAGGAGTGATCCTTCCTTTGATAGATTCTTCAATGGCGACGCTCTGGGGAATGGGAACTATGAAGCTGCTGGGCTTAAGGCTTGATCCATCGACGATCTTAGTGCCTTTTATCGTATTATCTTTAGGAATAAGTCACTCGGTCCATACGCTTAACAGATACTACGAAGAGATGAAGACACCAAAGATGAAAAGCAAGCACGCGGTTGTCAACACTATGGCGCATTTATTTATACCTGGTTTGGCTTGTGTTTTAACCGACGGTTTTGGATTTTTGTCTTTGACGATAGTCCCGCTTCCAACCATAAGAAGCATGGCTTGCGCATCAGGACTGGGAATCTTAGCCAATTTCATTACTTCTTTCATGTTCACGCCGGCGATTCTTTCTTTTATGCATCGACCAAAGATTCTAGAGATAGAAAAAGAAGAACGCCACAAGTGGGTTGATAACTTCCTTAAAAAATTGAGCGTTTTCTCCCTAAATAAAAAAGCAGGTACAATAGTAGTCTGTATTTTTATTGCAATTTTATTAATTTCTATTTTTGGGATTAAAAATATTGTTATAGGCGATAATAGCGATGGTTCCAGCTACCTTTACGATAACAGCCCTTATAATAAGTCAGAGCGTTTTATAAATACTAATTTTGGCGGAACAAATTCTTATTATATTTTAGTAGAATCTGAAGAGTCGCTACTAAATCCTAAAAAGTTGAAAGCCATAGATAATCTTCAGCTTTATTTATTAAAAGAAACCCCGCAGTCAGGTGGTGCCGATTCATTGGTCAACGCCTTTAAGGCATTAAATATGTTTATGCTCGACGGTAAACAAGAAAATTTCTATATTCCAGAAAAGCAAAAAACAATATCCGAATATTGGTTTCTTTATACCTATTCAGGATTCCCTTCCGATTTTGACCATGTAATCAGTAAAGATGAGAGAATTGCGAATATAAAATTTGATTTAAAGGATCATAAATCGGATACGGTAAATTCTATCGTTAGTAAAACCAGAGCGTATCTGAAAGATTATAAAGGCAAAGATGTAAAATTTTCTTTTGCTGGAGGTGACATCGGAATTTTGTTTGCCACAAACGATATCATTAAAAAGACAATCTTTCCCAGCATTTTGCTTATTTCGTTTCTGATATTTTTGTATGTGAGCCTTGTGTATCGCTCGCCTGTTGCCGGCGGTTTATTACTTTTGCCTCTTCTTATTAGCAATGTAATTGTTTTTGCTTGTTTTGGATTCTTCGGGACATCGTTTACGGTTGAGACACTACCGCTTTTAGCTTTAAGCGGCGGCTTGGGAGTCAACTACGGAATTTATATTCTGGCCCGTCTTTATGAGGAAATGAGAGAAAAGAAAAAGACATATAAAAATATTCTTTACCATACGCTTATTACCAGCGGTAAGGCTGTATTTTTCAGTGGATTTATTGTTTCTTTAGGAATTTCTGCCTGGGCATTTTCCTCAATCTTGCTTCAGGTAAAATTAGGGCTTAATCTCTGCGCATCGCTTTTGTTAAATATGATTACGTCTTTAATAATGCTGCCCGTTTTTGTCTGGTGGATTAAACCAAGATTTTTATTCGGAAAAGTAAGGACAAGATTAGCGAGGAAAAAACGTAGATAGGAAAGGGGGTGTTTTATTTTAGGAGCGGTTATTAAAATAAGATATGATTTTTCGTTTGGAGAAGTTTAATTTTAACTAAAAAAGTAAAAAGGAGGTGTTTTTGTATGAAGAAGTTGTTTGCAATATTAGCAGTTTTGTTTTTCGCATCGATAGTTTCTGCACAGGCACAGCAGTTAGAGTATGGCAAGCTCTATCCTATTAAGAAAGGCATGAGCGCTGATGAGATCATGCAAATCGTATATCACAACAAATACTCTTTGTTTGCGCAAGATTATAAGTTACCGCTTGCAAGAATTTATTATGTGGACAAGACAGGTTTCACGAGGATAAAAGACGCAATAAGAGAAAGAATCGTATTAGCAGGTAAAGACGGTGTTTCTTATAAAGATATCGTTTTAGTTACGCAGCCTACTTCGGCAAAAGGTCTGGCTGTTTTAACTTGGACCTACGAGGAAGCTGGAAGAGATCAGGATACTTGGCTTTGGCTGCCGTCTTTAAAGAAGGTAAGAAAGGTATCTGCGTCCGAATCTGACGATGCTTTTATGGGAAGCGATTTCACAGTTGAGGAAGTTTCTACCCGTCGTTTCGAAGATGAGACGTATAAGTTAATCGGCGAGAAGAAATTCTCGGGCTATACTCTTGAACACACAGGAGAGCTGAAATTCAAAGGTGCAAATTGCTTTGTGATCGAGGCAACACCGAATAAACCTCACTGGTATTATTCCAAAAGAATCGTCTGGGTAGATATGGAAACCGGTGGAAACATCCTAGATGAATACTACGACAAAAATGGAAAACTCTTTAAGACTCTTTTTAGAGAGTGGACCTTTTATATGCCAGAGAGCAAAAGATACCCTCGTCAGGCTGCTTTGGAGTGTAAAGACTTAAGAACTGGACATCGTTCGGTAGTAGTCAATTCTGGCGAAGAATACGATGTAGGTTTAACTGAGCGAAACTTTACAGTAAGAACGCTAGAAAGATCTAAATGGTAATAATGAAAGATTTAGGAGGTGAAAATATAATGAAATTGAAGTTATTTTTTGGAATTGTTGCATGCTTGTTTGTTATTGGCGTAGTTCAACCAGTCCATGCGGAACCAGTCGCAAACTTTATGAATACAATTCTTCCGTTTGAGAATCTCGAATTGGCTGGCTATTTTGCAAACGAGACTGCTTTTGGTTTTTCCGATGAGCACGATCAATTGCAGAAAATGAAAAATATCGCCAATTTTAAGGCAAATTACAGATTTAACGACTCGTTTGAATTCTATACAGAAATCAAAACCTGGTATGATGCAGCATATGATATTGAGAATAGATATCGCGATTTGACTCACGAGGAGAAAAATATAAAATTAAGAATGCCTGTAAAGATGCAATGGCTTAGGGAGTGCTTTTTTGATATCTATACCCCGAGGCTTGATGCTAGATTAGGAAAACAACAGGTGGTATGGGGCACGACAGACGGTGTTAGGATCCTTGATTTGGTTAATCCTCTGGATTACAGAGAATGGACACTCAAGGATTATAGTGAAATCCGCATTCCTCTATGGATGCTTAAGTTTGAGGGTGAACTTATGATGAACGGTCATCTGCAGTTTCTTTTTATACCAGATTATGAGCCGAATTATTATCCTCCAGCAGAAGCGCCTTTTTCGCCAAGAACAAGCATTATTGCTGCTCAGATAGCCGCGGCTACCCCTGCTTTTATTAATACTACCACTGTTGATGAGCGGCCAGCAAGAAGGTTTGAAAATGCCAAGATAGGGCTACGTTGGCGCAATATTATTGAAACAGGTCCTTTCAGTGGTTTAGAATATACCTTGAATTATCTACATACTTACGATTTTGCATCAAGTTATTATGCAGACGCCTCAGCATTTCCTCTTGTTCGCGTTGCTCGACGGGCTGAACAGATAGAAGTATTCGGCGGTTCTTTCTCAAAATCCATAACTAAAGGTATAATCGGTGATTTTGCCAAAGGTTGGACCTTAAGAGGTGAATTTGCTTATGTAACAGGCGGAGCTATGAGTTTTGGTACTGATGAAAAAATAAATTCACCAATTGATGTCGATCAATATAATTATGCTTTAGGATTTGATAAGACATTTCTGACGAATTGGCTTTTCAGTTTTCAGTTTATTCAGTTGATTTCTGATGCTAGGGAGGAATACGATACTGATAAGTATACTCTTTTGTTTGGTGCTACGCGTGGACCATTGGATGAAACTGAGACAATCCTGACTTGCAAAATCGGTACTGATTTTATGCACGAAAGGTTAAAGCCGGAAGTATTGGTTATCTACACCGATGATAACGACTGGCGTATAAGTCCTAAGGTGAGCTTTGAGATTAATGATAATTGGAATATAGCTGCGGGGCTTCATATTTTTGAAGGAAGGCCTCAGCACCTAAACGGCCAGTTTGACGACAACGACCAGATTTTTCTTGAAACTAAATACAGCTGGTAATATCTAAATCTAAAAAAACTTAAAGGGAAGGAAATATTTTTTCTTCCCTTTTTGTTTTGTTATTTGCTATAATAGACAGAACTATGGCGACAAATATATTAGGAATATCGGCATTTTATCATGATAGCACTGCTGCGCTGATTCGAGACGGAGAGATTGTTGCTGCTGTCCAAGAGGAGCGTTTTACCCGCAAAAAGCACGATTTCCGCTTTCCCGATAATGCGATTAAATTCTGTTTAGAACAAGGCAAAGTCAATGTAGATAAGCTCG
>JBDRFF010000014.1:0-3206 GCA_043819095.1 Candidatus Omnitrophota bacterium | reverse complement strand
TAGGGGATTACCTGGTCATTTAATATCACTAGAATCAGACTAATTATCAGTCCGATAATAATCAAAGGAAGTATAAGCTTAAATATACTTATTCCGCTTGTCCTGATAGCGATTATCTCGTTATCCGAAGAGAGACGGCTGAACGCCAGAAGCACGGCTGCAAGGCAGGCTATTGGTATTGTGTATGCCAAAAGATAGGGAATAAAATAAACAAATGATTTAAAAACTAAAAATATATCCACGCCCTTGTTGATTACAAGATTCACCATCTTGACCAGATTTCCCAAAAGCATAATACTGGTTAATACAACAAGGGAAAGGATAAACGGTGCTAAGGCTTCTTTTATGACATAATTTCTTAAGAGTTTCATTTTGCTATCGCCAGTGTTAAGACTGAAACATTCTTTGTTCCGGCATTTTTTAAGGCTCGGGCAAGTTCTGATGCAGTTGCGCCGGTGGTGATTAAATCATCGATGATCAAAACGTTTTTATCTTTGAATTTTAAAGTATTTTTAACTTTGAAGGCGCCTTTTATATTTTCCCAGCGAGCTTTTTTATCAAGTGAGATCTGCGATTTTGTATTACGCAGTCGCATTACATCATTTGTGGATATTGCAATGGAAAAAAAATTCTGAATTTCGTGCGCTAAAATTCTACACTGATTATATTCGCGTTCCCTAAGCCTCGTCGGATGCAAAGGCACGGGTAACATTATATCATAATCCGATACGGATAAGTTAAAATTCATCACAAAATCAAAAATGAGCTTAGCAAATACCTTATCAAGCATAGTTTTATTTGAATATTTGAATTTATGGATTAATTCCTGGATTATTCCCTCGTAGATACAGACGCTCCAGGCATTATCAAAATAAAATTTCCGGCTCTTACATTGCCGACAGACGCCTTCATCGGTTTCAGGCCCGTCTAAATGCCTGCCGCATTTGAGGCAGAAGGGAGGTCGATTCTTTTGGATATTCTCAAAGCAGTCTCGGCAGATAGAGAAGCCGTAATCTTTATCAAAAATGCCGTTTTTACAGTTAATACAGTTTCTAGGATAGATGATATCAAGAACGGTTGCCGATAGGCTTTTAAACATGCCCATATATTATCATTTAAGGCTTGGCTTGTCAAAATAATTGACACTTCGGGCTAATAAGAGTAAAATAAATGCTTAATATGAAAGACAATAAGGTCAAAGACCTCAAAGAACAGTTATTTTCCCTCATAAAAAACAAGGCTTTTTTCAAAGAGAAGATAATTCTTTCCTCGGGAAAGCAAAGCGATTATTACATTGACGTACGTCTGGTCACCTTAACCTCCGAAGGCGCATATCTTTGCGCTTCAATAATTCTTGATTTAGTCAAATATGATGATATCCAGGCAATCGGTGGACCTACCATCGGGGCTGACCCGCTTGTCGGCGCTATAGCAGCAATCGGACACCTAAATAAAAAACCTGTCAAGACATTTATTGTGCGTAAAAGGCCCAAAGAACATGGCAAGAGACGTCAGATCGAAGGACCTCAGCTTACTGCCGGTTCAAAAGTAATTTTAATCGATGACGTAGCCACTACCGGAGACTCTTTGGTTGATGCAGTTCAAGCTTTGCGCCAGGAGAAAATTGAAGTCATAAAGGCAATTGTCCTTGTTGACCGCCAAGAAGGCGCAACTGAAAATTTAGCTAAGGTAAACTGTCCCCTAGTTTCAATTTTTAAATCCTCCGATTTCCTAAAGTAATTTCATGCCCACAATGAAAATTTACGATATTATCATAGTCGGTGCAGGACCAGCAGGAATTATGGCTGCAATCCACTCAGGACAGCTTGGTAAAGATGTGCTTTTGCTTGAGAAGAATAGAAGATTAGGCCAGAAATTGCTTATTTCAGGTAAGGGAAGGTGCAATCTGACTAATATCGGGACACTCGATAATTTTTTGGATAATTTTTCTAAGACTGGACAATTCTTGCGTAGTGCCTTTAGTGCTTTTTTTAATAATGATTTGGTAAGATTTTTTGAAGATAAAGGCCTGAAACTTAAGGCAGAGCGCGGAGGTCGGGTATTCCCTATGACAGACAAGGCTAATTCGGTTTTAAAAGTCCTCAAAAGTTATTTAGAAGAAAATAACGTCAAGATTATTTACAATAAGAAAGTAGTTAATATTGGAAAAAATAATCGATTTGTTGTAAAATTAGATGACCAAGCGATGTTCTTTGCCAAAAGATTAATTCTTGCAACCGGCGGCAAGAGTTATCCATTGACCGGTTCAACTGGCGATGGATTTAAATTCGCTTGTGATCTAGGACATAAAATCGTAGATTTACGTCCAGGACTTGTGCCGCTTGAGGCAGCGCAAGATTGGATTAAAGATCTGCAGGGATTGAGTCTTAAGAACGTCCGGATTAAGTTTTCGCACGGAAAAAAGCAAATTGAATCTGAAATCGGCGAGATGATATTTACGCATTTCGGGGTTTCAGGCCCGCTTGTTTTAGAGCTAAGTGGTCAAGTGACCGAGTGGCCAAGTGGTCAAGTGAGAATGTGTATTGATTTGAAGCCGGGATTGACGAGTGAACAGTTAGATAAACGGCTTATGCGCGATTTTAAGAATCAGGGCGCAAAAAATTATAAGAATGTTTTGGCAGAGCTTCTGCCGAAAAAGTTAATCGCTTGTTTTGTCAGGCTTTCAGGCATTGCGGCGGATAAAAAGGCAAATCAGATTACAAATCAAGACAGAAGAATGGTCTTAAATTTGCTTAAAAGTTTTTCATTGACGATTACAAAGTCTAGACCGATAGAAGAAGCAATTATTACCAGAGGCGGAGTCTCGACCAGAGAGATCGATCCTCGCACGATGCAGTCGCGAAAAATAAGAGGACTCTATTTCTGCGGAGAGATAGTTGATGTTGATGCTGTAAGCGGCGGATACAATCTTCAGGCAGCATTTTCTACTGGATATTTAGCAGGGCAAGAAGCATCGAGGAGCATAAATTGAAAAAAATAATTTTAGCCAGCGCATCTCCGCAAAGACAGGCGCTATTAAAGCAGGTTGGAGTAAGATTTAAGGTTGTAAAAAGTAAGGCGCAAGAGAAAAGAAAGATTGTATCGAGCGCAGCAGAATTGGTTAAGCGAAATGCCTTGGCCAAGGCGCGCTATGTAGCAAAAAGACAAAAAAGCGGAGTTGTGCTTGGCTGCGATACAATTGTTGT
>JBDRFF010000013.1:0-3151 GCA_043819095.1 Candidatus Omnitrophota bacterium | reverse complement strand
CCATCACCGATAACCATACCGCGTTTCTTGGCTACAAATGTAACTGTCCTATCTGCCTTAACGCAACAACCTAAAACTTCACCTGTTGTTGCGTCCAATCCCGAAGGTATATCCACAGATAAAATGTAAGCTTTTGAGGTATTGATTATCCCGATTAAATCCCTGACAATGCCCTTTGGTTGACCCTGCAAACCTATTCCCAAAAGTGCATCGATAATTAAAGCGTATTTAAAAATTTTATTTTTAACCAGATACAAATTTTCTTGGCCAACCTCGATTATCTTTTGTTCCATTTTTAAAAGAATCTCTAAGTTTATTCCAGCTTCATTTTCTACATCTTGAACTCTCCCTGCCAAAAAAATACTCAGGTTTACGCCACAAGTCAAAAGATGCCGTGCCGCTACAAATCCATCTCCTGCGTTATTTCCTTTACCGCAGAATACCCCTACATTTTTCCTGCCGCGCAATACCTTTATGGCTTCTTCGGTAACTCCTCTGGCGGCATTCTCCATAAGCACAAGCGTAGAAATACCCAATATCTCTCTTGCTCTTTTATCGATATCTTGGGCTTCTTTTGCGGTTAGCAATTTAGAATTTCTTACCATGGCGATAAGGACGGCTTTTATTGTATTCTATCTTCTTAAGGAGGGTTTTTTCTAAATCAATATCTTTTGCGCCGCAATAATCAAAAATACGAATACAGCAATCTGCGAGCTCTTCGGCAATATTATCCTTTGTGCCGTGGTTACGCATTGCCTCTAAAGCTTCGGATAATTCCGAATGCATAAGCGCAATGAGTTCGCCGTCATTGCGCTCGCTGTCCCACCAACCCTTTTTCTTGGCGATGCGATGGCATTCCTCAATAAGCTTACTTATTTCCCGTTTATTTTTTCGCATTAATCTGCGCCTCCAATTCTTCTAGGGTAGTCTTCTTATCCAAAACAGAGAATACCTTTCCTGAAATAAATTCTTTGGCATAAGTGCTCAATGAAGACACTTCAACTTGCGTGTTAGTTGCATCTATCTCTTTAAAGAACAAGCCAATTGGCGTGGTATCTTCCTCAGAGATATAGATGGCAATCATATGTTTTTCTATGCTCTGTATATAAATATACGCCTGTATACGCTTTAAAATATCCAGAGTCTGCGTATAACAGGTAAAGTAATCATAATTAAAGGTTCTTATAATTGCATCTTTGCGTGCCTTTTCTAATGAGTGTGTAGAAACGCCCATAAATCCCTTCGCAACCTCTTTTATCGTCCCGCAACCCAATAACCCAATAACGCAACAACCTAATAACGCAACAACCCAATAACGTTTTACTATCTTCATTTAGCCTCCCCCTTCATTCATTTATGACCTGCCAAATTTTATCCAGATTCTTGCGTGCCTCTTCCTCCCCTCTCTTGGCAAACTCTTTCGCACGATGCAGTTCTAACCAATACATCCCTGACGTATCCGGGTGTAAAACAATGTCTGCCAATTGCGCCTCATTCTTGGCTACCTCTGACTGCATCGCCTCAACGCTGCTAAATATAATATCCAATATATTAGTCTTGAGTTTTTTTTGATAATATTGCCCGCTAGATGCCTCAACATTCTTTATCTTTTCATATTGCTTAAGGACATCTTCCCTGGAAGGAGTGACATTAACCGCGATAATCTTCTTGACACCCATCTTGAATAAAGGTTCGGTAGGTAAGGGGTTAATTATTCCTCCGTCAAATAGTAAACTTTGTTTAAATTTAAAAGGCATAAATACTCCCGGCATAGTGCAGCTGGCCATAATTGCATCTGCCAGCAGGCCTTTCTCTAAAATTATCGGCTCTTTCCTTTTTACATCACTGGCGATAATCTTAAGGGGAAGTTTCACATCATAAAAAGTCTTGTTGCCTAAATATTTTTTTAAAAATTTGTAGAACTTGTTACCTTTAATAAAGCCTAGAAAGGGAAACGTTAAATCCACAAGCCCCCAGATATATTTTGGCTCTTTAAATTCCTGGGTTATAATCTCAAGTATTTCACTGCTTGTCCTGCCGGCTACCCAGAGGCTGGCAATGAGCGCTCCTACGCTTGAACCAGAGATAACATCAATGGTGATTTTTTCTTCTTCGATTACCTTTAATATGCCGATATGGCAAAAACCGTAGGCCACCCCCACTCCTAACGCCAAGCCTACCAAACAATCACCGAGCCTGCGCGCAATCCTCGTTATCGCCTTGGCATATTCAGAATCGGGTTCATCCAAAACCATTTTATCCGATGCCTTAAATTCTATCTTGGCTAAAGTAGCAAATATGGGGTGATTTAATAATCCTATTTGCTCTTCATATGTAAGCCTTGATGCTTTATATTCATTAATAATAACCTTTATCTTATCTTCATGAAAGTTAAAATCGGTTGTGAGCCTGTGGATTAAATTGGATGTCTTTTTTAAATCTACAGGTTCTGGGCTCGTCAATATGTGGATGAGGTCAGATTGATTCAGTATATCGAAGATACTCCTGTCCATTTCACTGGGCAGGTCTAAAATTATATAGTGATAATCATTCACCAAGAGGCTTAAGACGCCCGCCAATCTCTTCACGCACGACTCATCTTGGGGCTTATAGCAAAGGGTGATTAAGTCTATGCCAAATCTATCTTTTAAAATAAAATCTTTTATTATTCTTGGCGTATCCGCCTGGGCACAAGAAGACAGGTCAAAGATTTGATAAGCACCCTCAATTTCTAATCTGCGGGGTAGACTGTGAATTTTATCAACAGGGGCAATATCTAATATAATTACTGATTTATGCGTTTCTCTGGCAAGGCTTAGCGCCATATTCAAGGCATAAACGGTCTTGCCTGCCTGAGAGTAAGAACTAAATATGGAAATAGCCATACTTTCAAAAATAGTCTTTTGATGAATATCTTTGCGTTTTAATCTGCGCGATAAGGTTTGACTTAAATCAATGGCTAGACTCGGAATTTTTTTTAAGATAAAATCAAAATCGCACTTTTTGATAATTAAGAGGAGGCAATCATTTATTGCTTTGGCAGTTACAGAATGAGACTCTCCCGTAAGAAGTGAAATAATTCCGAAGTATTTTCCCCGATGCAGATATTCTAATAAAGTCTCGTTTCCCTGTTGGTCCTGTGTATAGATTA
>JBDRFF010000012.1:0-2295 GCA_043819095.1 Candidatus Omnitrophota bacterium | reverse complement strand
TATAACTTGCCCTCTGTAAGAGAAAGGTAGCCGCTGCGAAAAATTAAGCGAAATAATGCTTCTCGGCCACGACACATTTTAGCTTTGAGTATTGCTACCTTCTTTTTTGATTTTGATAAAGAAGAGCTGTTTGAATTATTTTGACGTCTTCTACGGTAAGCACTAAATCCCTTTGGGGGAGTTTATTAACGAGAGCTTCCGGAGCTTCTATCTGAATAGTTACGGATGCAGGGTTATGGGGTCTGCCTGTGCGAAGCAGTATCTCAAATGAGTTATCTCCATAGCATTCAGCGGTTGCCCGAGCTGCCCCCCGTGTTATTAATGTGATTGTTGCTGCGTTTGTACCCTCAGATCGACACCCAGCTAAAAGAAAGAGTTTCTTATGGAGATTGAGAGGATTCTCCGTCTTTACTGCAATCCCATAGTCCCATTCTTTGTCAGAAGACCACTCCTTTCCCTCTCTATTTATCAAAGTATGATTAACAAAGTTATAAGAGATTTGGTTATTCTTAAACATCTGTGGCATTAGTGTTTCGGCAACTGAGTTTTTTATCGGTCCGCACAAGAGAATCAGGTTGGAATCGGTCCAGTCTTTAGGTGAACTATTGTTTGCATCGCTTACTTCTACTGCAGAGGGGTCATATATTGTGTGTAAGACAGGCATAAGTAACGATGTATTGATGATGCTGCT
Organism: Candidatus Omnitrophota bacterium; assembly: GCA_043819095.1. GTDB lineage: Bacteria > Omnitrophota > Gorgyraeia > VGKH01 > VGKH01 > JBDRFF01. The sequence goes on along the minus strand of JBDRFF010000012.1, from coordinate 1,604 downwards.
TATGTCAGCAGATAAGATGTTTCCAGCTCTGGTGGAGCTAGAGAGAATTTTTATTTGGCCTTCCATCCCGCCCCATATCTTTTCTAAAGAATGTAAGAATTCCTTGTAGGACACCATGAGTGTTTCAACCAACCAATCGGAGAGAACTGTTTCTAATGAGGTAATATTGTCCAGTTTTTGTGTATAGGTTGTTTTGTCAAAAGTAGCGCCGCACATGTTACATTTATAAGAACCTTGTTCCTCCTCGCAGAGATACCCCTCACATTCTTCTTTTAAACATGGAAAGGAAATCAGTTTTCCCATCGCTATTTGTGCCTCCTTTGCTTATTATAAGTTTTTAATATACCTCGCTCTACGGTATTCCCATCTCTGTTTTAAATTCTTCCCACCTCCGTGGTCCTATTTCCCAAACTTTTTCAGCAACATCAGGATGATAATTAGTGCCTTTTTGTGTTTTTATTTCGTCGATTATCGTGGCTATTTTGCCTGGTTCTTTCCCCATGGGGCGGCGGACAGAACTAGTTACTGCGTCTATAGAATCAACTGCATGCAGAATCCCTATTAGAACCCGCCACGTATCTATGTCTTTGTCTTTCTTTTCGCCGTTCTGTTTCTTGTTCAATACCAAAGTTATTTTTGGCTTAAATTTTTTGCAGAATTCTTTAGTTTCTTCTTCCAAAAGTTTCTTGGGGTAGGCTCTGTCCTTACCGTTCTCGTCGTACCTCCAATGATGATAAAGGACCAAAATAAGCCAATCCAATTTTTCAGGAGTCATGTCACTTCCCAGCATAACATTCAGTAGATTATAAACAATCATAAAACCTTCTTCTGGGTGTCTATGGATCCATTTCCAATCACCTTCTTCTAACTTGTCGTTGTAACTGAAGAGTTTGTCAGGGAAAATGAGTTTGCCTAAATCGTGGACCCTGCCAGCCAAAGCAAGTTTTCTACGGTCTTTCTGTGATAACTTAAAGCGCAGGGAAAGAAAGAATGCGTATTTAGATACAGCGCTACAATGCGCGTTGGTATAGGAGTCTTTTTGACTTAAGTCTTTTAACTTTTGGTTAATGGCGTATACAATTGGTTTTACTTTGGCCTCAGCTATTTTTTTTAGGTATTCTTCCCATTCCATGGTGTCTCCTTTCCAAAATCTATTAATAGCTATCCAAAGATATTTGAAATTTTTGTCAATGTTTATCTACATTTTTTGGTATTGTCAACTATATTTTTTGTAAATTCTCTCAAAGGCTTTATCCTAAAGGGTTTTCATGGTATTAACCTATGCAACCAACTCTTCCTTCCTCCTACTTTGGAGCCTCCTAAAGATATTCTCAGCCTCTTCAGTCATGGAAAGGTCTTTCCATCTTTCCTAAGCCTCTTTCATCTGCCAATATACAAGGGTTAGGGCCCTTTCTTCATCTTTGAATCTTAACACTCCTTACTTTTCCTCTAACCCCTGTCTGCCTAACGGCGCTGCGGATCAGCGGCTGGCGTACACGCGAGCTTGCTCGCGGGGACGGCTGCCCGCTGCAGCCGCTTGATGGACTGGCGCGAAGCGCCAGGACAAAAGCGGATGGCAATCAGTAGCGCCGATGGCTCGGCGC
>JBDRFF010000011.1:0-3240 GCA_043819095.1 Candidatus Omnitrophota bacterium | reverse complement strand
GGTACCCAACGTTTAGCACAAATGGCTGTAAAAGCCGGTGTTAAGAGATTTATTTTTATCAGCTCAGTAAAAGTAAATGGTGAAGGAAAAACAGAGCCGTACCGTGAAAATGATGCCGCTGATCCGCAAGATGCTTATGGTATTAGTAAGCGAGAAGCAGAAGATTTATTGACTGATATAGCTAAAAAGACAGGGCTTGAGGTAGTGATTTTAAGGCTGCCGCTGGTTTATGGCCCTGGGGTAAAGGCTAATTTTAAAAATTTGATTAAAATTTCTGCCTCTGGTTTCCCGTTACCGTTTAAAGGGATTAGAAACCTGCGCAGTTTTTTGTATCTTGGAAACTTAGTGGATGCTGTTATGATTTGTATACAGCATCCAAAAGCAGTAGGAGAGACTTTTCTGGTAAGCGATGGGCAGGATGTGTCTACAACGGATTTAATAAAGATGATTGCAAGTGCCATGAATAAGAAGGCGATCTTATTTTCATTGCATCCAGGTGTTTTGAAGGCAGTTTGCAGGATAGCGGGAAAAGCGCAAGTGCTGGAGAAATTGACCGGGTCGCTTCTTGTTGATAGCAGTAAAATCAGGAATTTGCTTGGCTGGAATCCGCCGTTTACTCTTGAACAGGGGATCGGGGAAACTGTAAAACATTATAAATGACAGGTTGAATTTGAGTGGTTTTAGTTGACAATACAAGCATAGTGTACTATAATATAGAACAGTTGAACCATGCTATGGAACATTAACTTAGGTGTTTTCTTATTTGGGGTAAAAAATAATGTAACTACTTATGATACAAGGTGATCGCTAAATTCTACGCTTAGCACAGTTTTTCCCTTTGGGACCGATAAATTCGCAGAAAGTTTGAGGCGCTGCGGAACTCGTCCTTCGGCTTTCGCCAGAATAGACTCAGACAGTTCTCGCGCCCTTCGAGTTCCCTCAACTTTTCTGCGAATTTGTCTAAAATTGTGAATGCGCTTAAAAATTTACTGGTCACTTTTCACCTTAAACACGAAAGAACCTTAACTCATGAGGTCGTATATGCTAATACCCTTACAAAGAAAGAAAATATTGGAAGTATTCATGAAGGATCCCGCGAAGGAGATCCACTTGCGAGAGATTTCTCGGCTTTCAAAAGTTTCGTTAAATAACGTTAACGATACTATGCGGCAATTTGTAAAAGATGACTCATTTAAAAGACGCGAAATTTCGAATATGTCTTTATTTAAGCCGAATCTCGATAGCGAAGATCTGCTTAAGCTTTTTGAATATCTGGAGCTAAAAAGAAAAAAAGAATTCTATAGTAAAAGTAAAAGCATTGCCCGTCTCTTAGAAAAATACACCGCTAATGTTATTGAACTATCAAAAAGACAAATCCAACTTGTGGTCCTTTTTGGATCAGTAGCTAGAGGTGAATGGGTTAAGGGCAGCGATATAGATATATTAGCTGTTAGCTCCAACAAGGATAGCGACGCTATTAATGTCCTGAACAAGGCTAAAATAGACGTGAGCCCTCTTTTAGAAATCCGTCCAATTTCTACGACGATAGAAAAATTTATCGAAGGCTTCAAGAAAAAAACTGAGTTTTATCACGAATTATGGGGCGATAGAATCGTTCTTTATAACGAATCATTATTCTGGCAATTAGTCAGAGAGGCCAATAGATAAATGACAAAAGATATAGAAAAAATATTACATGGATGTTTCCATCCAAAAGAAGGCCGGCCAAATCTCTATAAGATACAGGTTAATACAGAAAGGGCAGAACAACATATAGACAAGGCTCATAAAAACCTGCGGGCGATGAAGATAATGTTTGAGAATGATTTATTTGACTGGGCTGTCATCTGCGGATATTACGCAATGTATCATGCTGTCTTGGCAGCTTTATTTGAGATAGGTATTCGCGCTACGGCTCATTATTGCGCTTTAGCGGCATTTAAAGAATTCTATGTCAAGAGAGATAAGGTAAGGCCTGAGTATGTTAGCTACATTAAAAGGGCAAAACAGCTTGAACAGAAATATGCCGATACTTTGGAAAAAGCACAAGGAGACAGGGTCGTAGAGCAATACGGAGTCGAAGTGCTTACAAATGACGATGCTGAATGGATATTAGAAGACGCGAAAGATTTTGTGCTTAAAATAGAAGAGGTATTGGCAGATTAGGGAGACGGTTAAAGGAAGATGATAAAACGCGTTTTTGATTTAATTCTAGCTTTTATTTTGATAGTTTTGTTGAGTGTGCCGATGCTGGTTATTGCGGTATATATTAAACTAATGTCCAAGGGGCCGGCTATATTCTGGACAGACCGTGTGGGTGTGAATAATGTTATTTTTAAAATGGCAAAATTCAGGACAATGAAGCTAAATACACCCCAGGTAGCCACTCATTTGATGAAAAATCCGAAAGAGTATTTGATCCCCGGTGGAAAGTTTCTGCGCAAATACAGCCTTGATGAATTGCCGCAATTATTTAATATCTTAAAAGGAGATATGAGCTTTGTCGGCCCTCGCCCGGCATTGTTTAATCAGGATGACCTTGTGGAATTACGCACTAAGAAAAATATCCATAAACTTGTTCCCGGAGTTACCGGTTGGGCGCAGGTAAACGGAAGAGACGATTTAGAGATTCCCGTAAAAGTCTTATATGATGAATATTACCTCATGAACCGTTCTTTTGCCTTGGACTTCTATATTATTCTTTTAACCGCGATAAAGGTTGTGAAAAAAGAGGGCGTTCAGCATTAAAATGGGCCATTCTTATTTAAGTTGGGAGAAAGAACCTGATTACAGCGACTAAATCCACAGCTTACGATCCACAGCTTACGATCCACAGATTACGCAGATTGTACGGATTAAATCCATAGATTACGATCCACAGATTACGCAGATTACGCAGATTGTACGGATTAAATCCACAGATTACGATCCACAGATTACGCAGATTACGCAGATTGTACGGATTAAATCCATAGATTACGATCCACAGATTACGCAGATTACGCAGATTGGAAAAGAATGAAAACTAAAGAGCCTGATTACACGGATTAGGTCCGCAGATTACGCGGATTAAATCCATAGATTACGATCCACAGATTACGCAGATTGTACGGATTAAAAAAGAATGAAGGATGGTGCACAGATTACAGTGGGGAGGCGCAGGCAGGCCGTCTTGCAAGGATTAACTAAATGAAAATCAAATATGTTACAAAAATGAAACTAACCCAAATACGAATGGCC
>JBDRFF010000010.1:0-6172 GCA_043819095.1 Candidatus Omnitrophota bacterium | reverse complement strand
TAAAATTTTAGTTTTTGCTTGATTTTTTTGTCCCATTTTAAACCACCCTGTTCATCAAATCCGATACGCGAAAATCCCATTAAAGAATTATAATCAACGAATATATTTTCAATTCCATACCGGTCTGGATGGAAGTGTATTGGCGTATAAAAAGCAAGCGCAAAATCAAATATCCTTACTTTGTCAATATAAGCCGCGTTTTCCTTCGCAAAAGAAATTGTATAATTTAAATCCTTTTTTGTTTCATGAATAAAACCAGTGATAAAATTGACGGTATTATGTATACCAACATCATGTGCATCTTTTAAAACCTGACGCGCATGGGAAGCGGTAAATCCTTTATTCATTTTCTTTAAAATCGCATCGCTGCCCGATTCGATCCCCCAAGTAAGACTGTAGCAGCCGGATGCTTTCAGTAATGAGAGCAGGTTTTTGTCAATGTTAACGATGCTTGCGACACTCCTCCAGACAATATCCAGCTTATGCTTAATAATACCTTCGCATAGTTCTTTCAGATATTTATAAGAAAGGTTGACATTGGATTCACAAAAGAAAAAATGATTAGTATTATACTTTTTTTTAAGGAACATCAATTCACGGATAACCTTATCGCAGCTTTTAAACTGCACGTTAGGGCTCACTAAATAAAAATTACAAAAACTGCATTTATGAACACATCCGGAAGTAATCTGGTAAGGTAGTTGTAATCGTTTTGGCTCCCGTCTTTTTTTGCTCATCCTGCGCTGAATGGTCTCGTATTTACCTAAATTCAAATCAGAAAAATCAGGAACAGGAATCTCTTCGAGGCCAAAAAAAACCCTTTGATTCAATTTTAATTCGCCTTCTTTGTGGTATACGAGATTGGGAATCTTGTCAATGTTTACCTTTCCCTGGAGGTATTCCAAAAGCCCAAGTAAAGGATACATTCCTTTTCCGACAATAAAATAATCAATGAAATTGCAGTTTCCGTAGTTACTAAAGAAAAAACTCTTTTTATTAAATTTATATTGTTCGAAAAACTCCGTAACAACTGCTCCGCCGAATACAATTGGAACTTTACTTTTTTGTTTCACCTTTTTAGCTAATAACAGAGAAATTGGAAGACTAAGGCGGCTCAAGAGAGAAAACCCTAAAAGATCGCATCTGTCCTCAGTGACACAGTTAAGCATCTTCTCGGCGAATTTATCCACCATCGGATGCGGAATATCTTTAGTAACGTATTCCGTGATCTTTTCGAACATTGCTTTGCTATCCAGTAACTTCAAGATATCCCGAAATTCATCAAAAAATAAAGGAAAATCCTTTATCGCTACAGAATACCCTTTTGCTTTTAAAAATGAAGCGATGCAGGCGGCCCCGTAAGGCGGAAGATCTTGATCATTATGCGAAATCCGCCGTAACTGATAAGGATGGTGCATTGTCGGAGCAACAACGATATTGATTTTCATCTTACAATCTGTGGTTTCGTTCATAATGATACCTTACATATCTTTTTTTTGAGAAAAGAAAAAGCAAAGATAATAAATATGTTATCCAACTGCAGCGCTCAGACATTTTGAGCATTCTTTTGTGCGTAAGGATATTGAACATCAAATAAGAGATCCGCCCTTTACGAAATCTATGGTGACAACTGTTCATTAAATTCAATAAAAACCACTCGTAGCGGTAATTTCGCCTCCTTTTCAGATAAGAAATCGCGTCGTAATAATGGAGGTCGAAAGCTAAATCTTTTTTATTCATAACAACTTTATCTTCAAACGCCTTAGTGGCCAGCCGGCTGTTAGGAAAGAACGCTAATTGGAATATCTGAATATTAAACGGACGGGGCAGCTCATTGATAAGGTTAATTGTCTTCCACACGTCTTCTTTTGTCTCGTAGGGATTAGTGTTTATTACATGATAAGAAGGGGGCAGAAAGAAATATTTTAAATATCGACGCAGCGTTTTTGCCACATTGATCACTTCTTTATCCGATACGATCCGGTTATATATTTCCCGGTTAATCCTCTCGCTCCCCGTCTGCAGCCCCGTGGTTACTACTTTTAAGCCGGCATCGATGAGCGCCTTAAGCTTCTCTTCATTGAAAGACTGTACGTGGACATGGCACCCAAAAGAAATACCAATATTCTTTCGGTATTCTTCAGAGAATTGTTTTATTTCACTTAAAGGGCGCACAAAAAAATCGTCATCATCAAATGAGATAAAATGAAACCGCGAAGTCAAATTAAGTTTCTTTTTATAATAAAGTATTTCTTTTATCGCGGCCTCAACGCTTTTTCTTTTAAGGGTATTATTGTTGATGTCCCGGTAAATCTCCTTGTAATCATAATTATAGTAATACGCGCAAGCATAAGGACATCCGCGCGATAAGGATACGCTAAATCCTTTTAGTTTTTTTCTCGCAAGCACATTTTGATAGCTTTGAGCGCCTAATCTTTGTCCGGCATATCGCGCAATACGTTTCCCGGATTCAAGAAAATACTGGTGATTGAATTCGTAATCTTCCGGAGGCAGTATATCCAGATTGGGCATGAGCGGCCGAAGCGCATTCTTAAATATTTCCCCATTTTGTTTAACCCATAAGTTAGGGATCCGTTTTATTTTTTCGCGATTGTCGAGAGATCCTATCAATTCCAGAATTGCGCCTTCTCCCTCACCTCTGCAGATGATATCGACATGCTTAATGCATTCGGCGGAATTCAGTGTGGCATGACAGCCACCCCAGACAATAGGAATACTAAGCGGTTTTAAAACGGAGATGACCTGCAAGGCTTTAGAAAAACTCTGGCTGTAGCAAGAAATACCTATTAAGTCTGACCCATTAACGCAATTCCGTAATTCTCTTAAGGCCTTTTGCGGATAGCGCCGGCTCCGGGTACCGAAAAAAATAAGTTTTGTGTCGTATCCTTTTTGCCGTAAAAACGAAGAGATGCTTCGCAGTCCGTGACAAGTAGGGATAAGCTCAGTGGAAATTAAACTAATTATTTTCTTGCTCATCTTTTAGCTACCACACACTGGCATTCATTCTTTGCAATTAAAACACACGCTATTGTGACACCGAAAATTAGCGCATCCGGCCTGGCAAATACCTTTATCATCAATCATTGCCTGGTCCTTTTGAACAGCCGCAACAAATTCTCTCCGGTATTTGCAATAATTACACTTATTCATAAGCGGGGTTAATAACAAAGCCTTTATCTGTTCTCTATAAAAAAGATCTATTTCGCTCCGGTCATTAAAACTAAGTATTTCCGGCCCTTTGATAAACACCGATGCGCAGGGAAAAGTAGACAAGTCTGGATTGACCGTAACCATCGTACCGTAACCGCTATCCTTCGAACAATAGCTGATCGGACAACAGGTAAAAAAAAGATGTCCAGAATAGTAATCGGAATCCAGAGCCCATTGCGGGACCATGCACAAAAGTACAGGGCGGTAGAAAAAAAATGGGATGTATAACTTCGCGCTCATCTGCCACATCCGGTGTACTTTCGCAAATAGCGCGTCAGGGTCAAGTTCGGCAAAAAAAGACTGGTCGGAAAAAGAAGGAAGTTCAATACTTACCCTGATATATAAAGGTTTAAACCGTTCAGCATCCTTGATAAGATCGGTCCAATTATCGCTGTCTTCTTCATAACTTAACACATAAGAAAACCCAAAAGGCATGTCGCGTTGCGCGAGTTTTCCAATATTCTCCCTGAAGAGTCTATTTTTTTGTTTATCATTCATAAAGCCGGCATTGTAGTTAATGGAAATGTCCTTTACTAAACGATTATCGAGATTTTTCAGGATCTTTTCCGGAAAAAGGTTATTCGTCGGTATCGTAACCATCATTTGATTTTGATAACAAATATCCAGCATCTTGATAAACTCCGGGTGAATAGTAGCCTCCCCTCCCAAAAATCTTATTTTTTTCCAACCTTTGTCTTTTGACCACTTTATTAGACGCTTAAAATCATCTATTTTCATATCGACCGGCATTTGATCATGTAATCCCCGGGCATAACATGATTTGCAAGACAAATTGCACCTGTAGGTTGCACACACCCTTAAAGTATCCTGAAAGTTACACAAAAAAACTTCCGGCTTCCTAAATATCTTTAAATAAATTTTTTGAAACAAGATCTGGCTTCTGGCAGGATTATCGGAAATTTTATTCCGGGGGGGCTTTAAAAAATCTAATGATAGAAACGTAAAAAATTTAGAACTAAGGAATGGCAAGATAATTTTTCTTCGTAAACTACCGGACCTTAGCCAGGAAATAATCCAGATTACAATCTTGATTATTTTATTTTTCATTAAGGGCTAACACTTTTTACCTTTTTTAAACTCTTCTTGTAGCATTCCATGGATTCTGATCTTGATATCTTGAAAAAATAAATCACGCACAAGATCACGAGGAAAAGGTTTATTGATTTCTATATAATCGCGTTCTTCAGCCGGCTGACAGCTCAATACCAAGATCTTATGGCCGAGAATAAGCGCTTCACCAATGCTATGCGTAACAAAAATAATTGTCGGCCTTTTAACTCTCCAAATTTTTAATAAAGACTGCTGCAAAAACCTTCTCACCTGCTCGTCTAAAGAACCAAATGGCTCATCCATCAAAAGGACTTCCGGATTTACGGCAAGTGCTCTCGCTAAAGCAACGCGCTGCTTCATCCCTCCGGATAACTGGTGGGGGTAGAAATCGGCAAATCGCTCTAAATCGACTAAAGATAATAACTCGTCGGATATCCGCCGCCTTTCTTGTTTCGGGACCTTCTTAGCAGTCAAACCAAATTCGATATTATTGCGGACTGAATACCAGGGAAAGAGGATATACTCCTGAAAGATTATCGTTCGTTCCGCTCCAGGGCCGGTAACCGGCTGGCCGTTAAATAATACCTTTCCTTCCGTAGGCTGAATAAAACCTGCAATAAGGTTTAAGATCGTGGTCTTGCCGCAGCCAGACGGACCGATTAACACCATAATCTCACCCGGATTCACTAAAAAAGAAATGTCTTTTAAAGACAGTATCTTGCGATCGTCTTTACTATCCTGGTAAACTTTGGATACATTCTTAAACTCTACTTTGGCCATAATTAAAAAATAAAAGCGATTTTCCGCCAAGGCGCAATCCAATTTTCAAATTTAGTTAAAAAATAATGAAAAAAAAGATTTATCGCGCCTATGGTTATCATGCCTACAAAAATCCTCTCTGTAATGATCATGTTTCTTCCTTCTAAAATAAGATAGCCCAGGCCGTTGGGCGCTGAAACAAACTCGGCTGCCACTATTATAAACCAGGCATATCCAAGCCCTGAGCGTAATCCAAAAATTATCCTTGGAAGGACTGCTGGCAATATCACTCGCCTTATAAGCAGGAATCTTCGAGCCCCTAAAGTCTGCGCTACGAGTTTATATTGACTGGACACACTATGGACACCTTGCAGGGTATTAAACAAAATAGGAAAAAGGACGCCTATAAAAATAATAAAATACTGCTGTGCATCTGTTATTCCAAACCAAAGCAGGCTAATCGGTATCCATGCTACAGGAGGTATAGGCCGAAAAATCTGACACAGTGTATGCAATTGTTCATATGCTTTTTGTGAAAGACCTATAATGAATCCTAAGGTTATGCCGAATAAAGAAGCTAGTGAAAAACCAATCAATACGCGTCTAAGGCTAGCCCATATATGCTGTATGAGAATTCCATCAGCCAGAAGTTGCCAGCATTCTTTTAAGACACTTGAAAAAGTTGGTAAATAAACTGCTGCTCGAGGTTCAAATCGAGGATAAATAAATCGCGCGAAGATTTCCCATGAAAATAACACTAATATAATCAAATCAAATTTTTTTACTCTATGCGCGATTTTCGTAAGGCGTCCTGTCATTTACTATCCCACGGTAAAAATGTCTTCTTAACCCTGACTAATATACGATCCATGCTCAGGCCAATAAAACCTATCAACGTCATTCCTAAAATAGCCATCTGGGGAAGGCCTCGATTCCTTGAATCTAAAATTAAATAACCCAAACCAGAAACAGAACCGACTATCTCGGCCCCCACAACCGCAACCCAGCAAAAGCTCAAAGCCAGCCTCATCCCATGAAATAATTCTGGCAATAAACTTGGTAGAATTACTCTTTTCAATAAATCCCAGCGATTCGACCCTAAACTTTTTGC
>JBDRFF010000009.1:0-6524 GCA_043819095.1 Candidatus Omnitrophota bacterium | reverse complement strand
TGCTTTATTTGTTCTTCAAAACAGTATTCAATCTTATCAAAACCGGAATTCGAACCAAACACGCTAAACCAAGGAGTCCAGGCATGCGCTGGCACAATAAAACAATCTTCAGAAATATCCATAACTATTCTGGTTAGCTCTTTAACATCTAATCCTAATATCGGGCGTCCATCGGAAGCAATATTGCCGATTCCGGATAATGTCTGATTTATTTTATCTACAATTTTATACGAAGGAGCAAAAATCATTGTATGTACTCGATAAGTTTTTCCCTTCTTGGAATAAATACTGCTTATCTCGGAAGTAAGCATGAAATTTATTCCATCATAGATAAACAAACCGTTATCTTGCGACTCCAGATGCGCTTTCAATTCCTCAAGCCACAGATGATGAGTGAAATCACCTGTGCCCATCAGTTGGATACCTTTTAGCTTTGCCCATTTGGCAATATTCTTGACATCCATATTTTTGCTTGTGGCTCGGCTGTATTTCGAATGCACATGAAAATCAGCGAAAAATTGCATCTATATCTCCTTTAATGTATCTTGCACATTTCCCCAGTGCGTACCCTGCCAATATACCCTCTGGCAGGTGGGGCAGACGACAAATTCTTCCTGAGTCTCAAACACATATTCCGGGACTTTATGTTTGATCTTGTTTTTCTCGACGGATACTAATTCCGCGTTACAGATGGTGCAGCGTGAAAACATTGAATCTTTATCGGGTTTAATTTTTAATTCCTTAAATACTTCCCGCATCTGGTCATTTAATAATTCGCTTTTTATCTGAACCGATTTAATGCCTCTAGGCTTGCTAAGTTTCGTGTTTCTGGTTAAGATTACGCGGCTCTCTCTCAAAGCTGTGATTTTTAATTTTGAATGATTGTCTTCCTTAAAATATTCCGTATCGAATCCTGCAATGCGCATCCATTTGACCAATCTTCCTAATTCTTTTGTCGCAATAAACTTCATTTGCGACCTCATTTGCTTTTGTAGGCAATCTTTCCTGCGCAGATCGTATATGCAACTGCGCCTTTTAATTTTTTGCCGATAAAGGCAGAATTTTTAGACTTTGATTCGAAACAATCCTGTGTAACTGTCCATTCTTTGTTTGGATTGACAATCACGATATCAGCGTCTTTTCCTACGGACAATGTGCCTTTATCTATTCCTAAGATCGTGGCGGGCGATAAAGACATCCTTTCTACAAGTTGTGTCCAGGTCAAAATGCTTGTATCTAACAATTCGGTTATTGCGACAGCTAACGCTGTTTCTAATCCTATCGTGCCGAATGCGGCTTCTTCAAATGACACCTCTTTCTCTGGTCTTGTATGGGGCGCGTGATCAGATGCAATGCAATCGATTATCCCGGACTTTAATCCTTGTTTTATCGCCTTTAAATCTTCCTTGGTCCGCAAGGGAGGGTTGATCTTCAAATTAGTATCATAGGTTAAGAGCGACTCTTCATCCAAAGCAAAATAATGTGGTGCTGTCTCAGCTGTGACCTTCACGCCTCTTTTCTTGGCTTTTGCGATGATATCTACAGATTCCTTACAGCTTACGTGTGCAATATGAATAGAAGCACCTACTTTATCCGCAAGCTTAATATCCCTTTCTACAATTTTATATTCTGACTCTTTTGGGACGCTTCTTAAACCCAAAATAGTTGAAATAAATCCCAAATTAACAACGCCATTATTTGAAAGAGATTTGTCTTCGCAATGAGAAATCAATAATATTTTTTCCTTTTTGGTATCTTTTAACGCCTGGAATAGAAGATTTTCATCGTCGACAGAGGAGCCATCATCAGTAATAACAATTGCACCTTCTTTTCTAAGAGATCCTACATCAGTCGATTCTTTACCTAAGCGACCAAAAGTAATTGTGCCTGCAATAAAGACATTTGCCTCGGCAGTCTTTTTAATAATTGTCTTTAACAACTTAATATTGTCTGCGCTATCCATCGGCGGTTGAGTATTCGGCATAGCCACAACAGAAGTAATCCCGCCTTTTAATGCTGCCTTTGTGCCACTTGCAACTGTTTCTTTATCTTTTCTACCGGGCTCTCTTAAATGTACGTGCATATCAACAAGACCAGGCATTAGAATTTTATCAGTTGCATCGATTATTTTATCGGCCTTTTCCTTAATGTTTTTGGCGACTTTGGATATTTTGGCGTCCTTTATCAAAATATCTTGGGTTTCGTCAATCTTATTTGCCGGATCGACTATATGACCGTTTTTAATTAAAAGTTTCATGGTTAATTGAGCACATAACTTACGAACACGTAAGTGTGAGTAAGTTATCAGTGCGAATTTAACCCCCCACCACTTTTAGTAATGAGGCGTTCTTTTTACATAAAACGTTTATTTTCGTTTCAAACCCACCACTTTCAATTCCACGGTTGTTTCTAAAAGTGGTGGGGGGTAAGTTCAGCCCTACAACTTATGTTGTTCTTACGAACTTCCATAAGTTGTGGCTTCACTTACCTTGCGATACTAAAAATAGTACCGCCATTCTTACAGCAATACCATTTGTAACCTGCTCTAATATAACCGAATTAACTCCGTCGGCAACTTCGCTTGAAATCTCAATGCCTCTGTTTAAAGGGCCGGGGTGCATTACTAGAATTTTCTTCTTTGCATTTTCTAAACGCTCTTTGGAAATTCCGAATTTTATAAAATATTCGTGTGAATCTGGAAAAGCACCTTTCGTATCGCGCTCAAACTGCATGCGAAGCACATTTACCGCATCAGAATTCTTTAAGGCATCATCAATATTATGGTTTATCTTTGCACCCATTTGCTCAATACCCGGAGGAATCAACATCGGCGGCGCACAAACAGTTACTTTTGCGCCTAATTTTGTAAGGCCCCAGATATTCGATCGTGCCACACGCGAATGCGCGATATCGCCCACGATAGTCACATACAAACCCTTGATCTTGCCTAATTTTTCTTTTAAGGTAAAGATGTCTAAAAGTGCCTGCGTAGGATGCTCATGCCAGCCGTCACCGGCATTAATCACGCTGATATCCACGTAACGCGCCAGCAAAGCCGCTGCACCTGACGAATTATGTCTAATAACGATAACGTCCGCTTTAAGCGCCTGGATATTTGTTCCGGTATCAATAATAGTCTCGCCCTTTTTGATACTTGAGTCTTGAGCTGAAATGTTAATTACGTCTGCGGACAATCTCTTTGCAGCCACCTCAAACGATACCCGCGTGCGCGTCGAGGGTTCATAAAATAAATTCACCACCGTTTTTCCGCGAAGCGCCGGGACTTTTTTTATCTCGCGGGTGGAAATCTCTTTAAAAGAACTTGCCGTATCAAGGATAAGCTCAATTTCCTCCTTGCTTAATTCCTGAAGGCCCAACAAATCCTTCTTTGTCCAAATAGCCTTATTCTCGTTCAACGATTACCACCTCATCAATTTTGTCCTGTTCCTCTAATCTAACCTCTATGGTCTCATTTTGGGCTGTAGGGATATTTTTCCCAGCATAATCAGCTCGGATTGGAAACTCCCTGTGGCCACGGTCCACCAAGACTGCAAGCTGAATAATCTTTGGCCTGCCGAAATCTATTAATTGATCTATGGCAGCCCTTATAGTCCTTCCCGTATACAAAACATCATCTACCAAGATTACTTTTTTGTCTGTAATGTCAAAATTTATCTGCGTCTCATGCACTACGGGTTGCTCGGCAATTAAAGAAAGATCATCTCTGTACAAAGTAATATCTAAAATTCCTACGGGAATTTTGATGTTATCTATTTTTTCGATATACCTTGCTAGTCTTTCAGCCAGGAATACTCCGCGTGTCCTGATGCCTACCATACAAAATTCGTCATTGCCTTTGTTCTTTTCGAGTATTTCATGGGCGATGCGCATAAGCGTACGCTCTATTCCTTGCTTGTCTAGTATTTTAGATTTTTCTCTCATGGGCAAAAAAAATCCCGCCTTTCTAGCGGGTTTCTAAAATTTTCCTATTTGTATACTTCATCTTAAGCTCCCTTGCCGGTCTCTCAAGGACCAGCTTAAAGGTCTGTTGATTTTTTACAATATACCACTTAGCTGTCGTTTTGTCAAGAGAAAATTGCTAGCTAGCGTTTAGACCCATCCTTTAAAGGTATCAGGAAGGTCTATCCCTTGTGGATTAATTTTCTCTTGATGCCGCAAAGGCTTTTGCAGGACAAGGGGAAATTTTAAGGCGGGTAAGATTAACGCTTGAGTTGATTTTTGATGAAAAACAAGGCTGCGCCCCAAAGACCACCGATCAGATTTAAACCAGCATCCCTCAACTCCCAAACTCTATAGGGAAGCACATACTGGAAACCTTCGTCGAGAAAGGCGAAAATTGTAATCGTTAAAATTATAAAAGCGATAGATTTAAAACTGAAGGTGTTTTTTAAAAGATCCCTGGTGACTAGGTATCCTAAGAGCCCGTATTCTAAAACATGAATCCTTTCTTCTACAATCTTAAGCTGCCAACTTAAGTACAATCCCAAAGCGCATACAATAAAAAAGATGACTTTTCTCCAAGCTTCTAAAGGCATTCTGGCTAGCCGCAAGGCAACAAATAAAAATATCAGAACAAAAAATATGCCTAAAGCAGTTGCTGCCCCCGGCTTGCCGATCTGGGAATAAATAACATTCATCAACTGCCGCATGAAGCTTGCGGAGATAACGATGAAAAAACCAATAAGGATTGTTAATCTTGATAAGCGCATAATAAATCCATTATATCAATAATGCAATATTGTTTCAAATTTTATTGATAAATTTAATAGCAAGTGCTACAATAAACTCAAATTATGAAGAAGCTTATAGCTTTATCGGGCTATCATAAGGAACTTATAAAGACCCTCGTTATTGTGCTCATCGTCAGCGCAATCTATTTCTTCGTTCTTGCCGACCTAAAATTTTTTGCTATACCTAAGTTAAAATCACAGGATATTATGACCAGGATCTACCATCTGATTGCCCCGCCGCCTAAGAATCTCGATAAAATCGTTGTCGTTGCCGTCGACGACGATTCCTTTAAACTATTAAATAAAAAATGGCCCTGGCCAAGACTTATGTTTGCTTTTCTGGTAGATAGACTCTCTCCGTATAATCCTAAGGTCATAGCATTAGATTTTTCTTTTATCGGAAAAAGTGAGCTAAAGAATGATGATGTGATTATTCAAGAGGCCTTTCGTGACGCTGGTAATGTATTAAGCGCCTCCTATTTTTCGCGGGAAGGCGAATATCTGAAACCGCTTAAAGAGATCTCCGATGCGTCCAGAGGCTACGGTTTTATAAACAAGCCTCGTGATGTAGATTTGTATGTCAGGCGCGCACGCTCAATGCTTTATTCAAAAGAGGATGAAACGCTTGAATACTCTCTCATACTAAAAACATTTGCCCTCTTCCGAGATCTGCCGTTAGAAGATATAAAATATGACGGGAAAAACGTGATGATTAAAGACACAGCCATCCCCGTGGATAAAGAAGGTGTTTTCCCGATCAATTTTAGCCTTAAATTTAACGAATTTCAAGTGATTCCTTTCTGGAAAATCCTGAAAACCGATTTTCCTGCCGAGACATTTAAAGATAAGATTATCTTAGTCGGCCCCACTAACGAAATCCTTCACGATGTCCACAACACCCCTTTTGGCCTATTACCCGGAGTCATAGTCAATGCCAATGAACTACTGACGCTTATAAATAACAGCTTTGTCAAATACCTGCCAAAATGGCAAGAATTTTTGCTGCTATGTATCTTTGTTATATGCATTTCTATTCTGACATACAGGGCGATAAAGCCGAGGATTATATTTAAGGTAATCGGTGCGATTGTTATCTTTTGGCAAATCGGCTTGCTGCTTTATTCCTACAATATCCGTCTGGATTATTTTGCGCCGGTTGGCTTGATAATAATAAGTTATGTGGGAATAAGTATCTTTAAGTCCTTCCGTCTGTTAGTACAAAATATCGCCCTCAAGACACAGGCTATCACAGATGAACTCACAGGGTTATTTACCTATAGGTATTTTGTCATACGCCTCCACAGCGAAATGGAGCGGGCCAAAAGATATAATATCGGTCTTTCTTTGGTGATAATGGATATTGATCATTTTAAAAAGATTAATGACACCTATGGCCACCAAACAGGCAATGTTATTTTGAGAGAGGTTAGCGAAATATTGAAAACCTCCACCCGCAAGGCAGATGTGCCCTTTAGATACGGCGGGGAGGAAATATGCGTAATCCTTACGCACACCTCAAAAGAAGGGGCAATGAGTTATAGTGAAAAGATGCGCCAACTTATCGAAGAGCATTCCTTTGCTGGAGCAAAATCCATAAAGATTACTTTAAGCTTCGGCATTTCCTCTTATCCTATAGACAATGCTTTTAAGGAAAAAGAGATGATAAATGCTGCGGACATAGCGCTTTATCATGCTAAAGAAGCCGGCCGCAACCGCGTGGTTGCTTACGATTCCACTCTTCTTGCCAGCACAAAGACAAAAACCCTCGAGTAA
>JBDRFF010000008.1:0-36452 GCA_043819095.1 Candidatus Omnitrophota bacterium | reverse complement strand
TATCTTTGAATTCTTTAACTGGGACAACCGATGTGGCAATCTCGTCTTTTCCGATCGATAATAAATTTACGATCGATTTGCCTTTGGAGGCGCGCGATGCTTGTGGAATTTCATATACTTTAAGCCAATGGCAACGACCTTTGTTAGTGAAGACCAAAAGATAATCTTTTGTGGAAGCGACAAATAGATGCTCGACAAAATCCTCTTCTCGCGTTTCCATGGCAGTAACGCCTTTGCCGCCGCGATGCTGTTTTCGATAAGCGCTTACTGCTAATCTTTTGATGTATCCGGCATTGCTTAATGTAATAACCATATCCTCTTCGGCGATCAAATCCTCTATTTCGATTTCCTCAACCTCGCCGATTATCTCAGTGCGGCGCTCATCCCCGAATTTTTTCTTTAACTCTGATATCTCGTCTTTAATAATGCCCTCGATCTTCTTCTCCGAAGCTAAAATAGCTTTTAGTAGCTCTATCTTTTTAATTAATTCTTTGTATTCTGCGTCGATCTTATCGCGCTCAAGCGCGGTTAGCCGCTGTAGTTGCATCTCTAAGATTGCCTGTGCCTGCTCGGGCGATAACCCGAATTTCTTAATCAGCGCCTCTTTAGCTACTTGAACATTCTTAGAAGTTTTTATCGTCTTGATAATCCTGTCAATATATTTAAGAGCGATTTTTAAACCTTCTAAAATATGAGCTCTCTTCTCAGCCTTATCTAATTCAAACCTTGTGCGTCTACGGATGATGTCCTTGCGATGATCGATATAATACTGGAGCATCTGTTTTAAGTTTAAGACACGTGGCTGATTATTAACCAAAGTCAACATAATCACGCCGAAGGTTGCTTCAAGCTGCGTATGTTTATAAAGCTGGTTTAAAACGATTTGCGGTTCGACATCCCGTCTTAATATAACAACCATGCGCATTCCGTCTTTGTCTGATTCATCACGGATATCGGTTATTCCGTCGATCTTCCTGTCCTGCACAAGACCTGCGATGGATTCGATTAACGTTGCCTTATTGACTTGGTAAGGAAGCTCAGTTACAACAATAAAATCCTTGCCGCCTTTCTGTCGCTCAATAGTTGCCCGGGCACGCACAACTAACCTACCCCTGCCAGTTTCATAGGCGTCTTTTATGCCTTTTCTTCCGCAGATAATGCCTCCCGTGGGAAAATCAGGGCCTTTTACATGGCGCAGCAGGGTTTTTATTTCTGCGGCGGGATTATCAATCAAATAATCAACTCCGTCAGATACCTCAGCTAAATTATGCGGAGGAATATTCGTGGCCATGCCAACTGCGATTCCGCTTGAGCCATTGACTAATAGATTGGGCAAGATCGACGGTAAAATAACCGGTTCCATTAAAGAGCCGTCAAAATTCGGAGAAAAATTCACGGTTTCTTTTTCGATGTCGCCCAGCATTGCCTGGGAAATCGATGCCATGCGCGCTTCAGTGTATCGCATGGCTGCAGGCGCATCCCCGTCAACAGAACCAAAATTACCTTGTCCGTCAATCAATGGATATCGAAGTGAAAAATTTTGTACCATCCTTACCAGCGCATCATAAACTGCCATGTCCCCATGTGGATGATATTTACCTAAAACTTCTCCCACGATACGTGCGGTCTTTTTATAAGGCTTGCTGTACTCTAGATGAAGTTCATGCATTGCAAAAAGAATTCTTCTGTGAACTGGCTTTAATCCGTCACGCACATCCGGAAGCGCTCGTCCTACGATAACGCTCATGGCGTAGGAAATATAGGATTGCTTCATCTCTTCTTCGATATAAACCGGAATGATTTTTTCTTTCATCTGAGAATCTTTCATGCGTCTTCCTTTAATGAGCCCCCGGCTTATGGAATCCCGACGAAACGTCGGGATGAACATAAGTCGTTTGGGCGAATTAATCCCCCCTTCTTGCTTTCGCAAGAAAGCAGGGGGGATAAGTTCGGACTAATCAGTTATGTTCGCTTCGCTCCATAACTGATGTCCTCACTTATATATCTAAATTTTTCACCATATGGGCGTGGCTCTCGATAAATTCTCTGCGCGGCTGAACCTGATCGCCCATCAAAACCGTAAATGTCTTATCTGCCTCGACCGCATCTTCTAGTATTACCTGTAAGATCGTGCGGTGCAGCGGATCCATAGTGGTCTCCCAAAGCTGATGCGGATTCATTTCTCCTAAACCTTTATAACGCTGAATTGTCATCCCTTTCTTTGCCTGCAGCTTAACGAATTTTAATATCTCGCGCAAACAGTAGAAATAATGGACTTCTTTCGCATTTATAATTTTATAAGTTGGTTTTGGCTTATCTTTTTTCTTTTTTGATTCCTCCTGAGAAGGCGGAAAATAAGTAGAGATACCCACACCCAACTTTTCTAGCCTTGTGATGGCTTTTTCTATCTCAGCTGCCTCAAAAAGCTCTAGATATTGGGCATTTTCGCCTGCCTTTTTAGTCAATTTAGCCAGCTCTGCTTCAGAATAGACGAAATGGGTTTTTTCCTCCACTTTTACCCTATAAATAGGCAATTTTTTGGTCTTCTGATGCCGAAAACTGGTATATTTCTGAAAATCCACTCCCTTTTTACTTACAACAGCCCTTAAGCCTTCCAGCTCGGTCAAAATACCCAAAATCTCCCTAAATTTGCTATCTGCGATAGTCTGTTTACCTTTTAGCCGAATCAGCTTTAAACCTTCGCAACCAATATCTAATAACAGATTCTCCATCTGCCCGTCCGTCTCGATATATTCTTCGCGTTTGCCCTGTTTTATTTTATATAATGGCGGTTGCGCGATATAGACATGGCCGGCTTCGATAAGTCTTGGAATATGTCTATATAAAAGAGTCAATAGCAGTGTGCGGATATGCGATCCATCAACATCAGCATCGCACATCAAGATCAATTTATTGTAGCGCAGTTTAGTTTCGTCAAATTCATCGCCTACGCCTGTGCCTAAAGCAGTAATTATGATGCGGATCTCTTCATTACTTAAAACTTTATCCAACCTCGCCTTCTCCACATTCAGGATCTTACCTTTAATAGGAAGAATAGCCTGGAATCTTCTGTCGCGACCTTGTTTTGCTGAGCCGCCTGCAGAATCACCTTCGACGATATAAAGTTCGCAAAGCGCGGGATCTGTTTCCGAGCAATCAGCCAACTTCCCCGGCAGCCCGCCGCTTTCTAATGCGCCTTTTCTACGCGTCAGCTCTCTTGCTTTTTTTGCAGCGCTTCTTGCTCGCGATGCGAGAATCGCTTTGCCGATAATCTTATTTGCAACCGCTGGATTCTCTTCAAAGAAACTGCTTAAAGAATCAAACACAGCTGAAGCAACTAATCCTTCTATTTCTGAATTGCCTAATTTTGTCTTGGTCTGGCCTTCAAATTGAGGATTGGGAAGCTTAACGCTTACGACAGAAGTTAACCCTTCCCGCACGTCGTCTCCGGTAAAAGCAACCTCTTGCTTAAGCATCTTTTTATTTCTGGCATATTGATTAATTGCTCTAGTTAACGCGGACTTGAACCCGCTTAAATGCGATCCTCCCTCGATAGTATTGATATTATTTGCAAAACTAAACATGTTGTCCGTAAAGCCTTCGTTAAACTGGATCGCAAACTCTAGCTTGACAGATTCCTTCTCGCGCTCAAAATATATAACCTTGCGATGCAGGGGATTTTTGTTCTTATTAAGGTATTCGACGAACTGGATAATGCCGCCTTTAAATAAAAATTCGCTTTCTTTATCCTCGCGCTCATCGATGAGCTTGATGCGCAATCCTTTATTTAAAAATGCCATCTCTCTTAATCTCTGCGATAAAATATCGTATGAAAACTTAAGCTTATCCTTAAAGATTTCCTTGTCGGGCTTAAAAGTAACTTTGGTGCCCGTGGTTTTGGTTTTGCCTATTGTA
This sequence comes from Candidatus Omnitrophota bacterium, assembly GCA_043819095.1. Taxonomy (GTDB): domain Bacteria; phylum Omnitrophota; class Gorgyraeia; order VGKH01; family VGKH01; genus JBDRFF01. The sequence continues at coordinate 32,537 of JBDRFF010000008.1, read as the reverse complement.
ACCAATTTAGATTTTGGCTTGCCCTTCTCATATCTCTGGTGAAAAATCTTGCCGTCTCTTTTGACTTCTACTTCCAGCCACTCGGAAAGCGCGTTAACTACGCTTACGCCAACGCCGTGCAGACCGCCGGCAACTTTGTATACGCGATGGTCGAACTTACCACCAGCATGAAGCGTTGTCATAACAACCTCCAGCGCCGGCTTCTTTTCTGTTTTATGCATATCAACGGGGATGCCGCGGCCATCGTCAGTGACACTGACGCTATTATTTGAATGGACGACCGCCTCGATATTCTGACAGTACCCGCCCATGGCTTCATCAACAGAGTTATCTACGACTTCGAAAACCAGGTGATGCAGGCCGCGAGTGGATGTATCGCCGATATACATGGCAGGCCTGAGCCGTACAGCCTCAACTCCCTCTAAAATCTGGATGGTTGTTGCATCGTAGCTTCCCTTTTCTATAGACTTTTTGGCTGCGATGGGCTTTTTGACTTTCTCTGGTTTCTGAGCTGCCTTTTTCATTTTTTTCTTCATTACACTTTCCCCAATTTTAAATCTACGGTTTTTAATTCTTTATCTGCCTTTTGTAGTTTCTCTAAAATTTGATTGCGTTTTAAGTTAAGCTGAAACATCGCAACCGACGAATCAACCTTTATTACTAGCCTGCCATTTTTATAACTATCGATTGTAGCATGTTTAATGAATTTCTTGCCGGCGACACCCTGCCAGGCCTGCCATAACCGTTGATGACGATCAATACTGTCTGATGCCAGCTTTTCGAGCACGCTACTGACTACGTTTTTAATCCGCTCCATTAGATCCTCATCGGCAGAATTAAATACACATAATCCTTCATGCGGATTACTCCGGGCTTGTCTGCCTCGGTAAACTCAAAATCTATTTCTTGCTGTTTTAAATTTTTTAGAGCATCGATTAGATAATGCGGATTAAAGCCGATTATTAATTCTTTTCCCTGATATTGAATCGGCAATTCCTCGCGCGATTCTCCGATATCGGGCGTTGATTTGGAAATCACAAGTTTGCCGCTTTTGCCTGAAGTTGCCTTTTCCGGGAAAATCTCGAATTTTATTGCCTGCGAATCTGGCGTTGATAACAAATTAGCTCTTCGGATTGAAGCTAAAAACTCATCGCGGCCAACCTTCATCTTTTGCTCCGAAGCTTTCGGGATGACCTGATTATAATTTGGGAAATCGCCTTCGATGATCCTGGAGACAATCAACACGCCGTCCAACCCAAACAAAACCTGGTTTTCGCCTACAATCACAGACGCGCCGCCCTCATCCTGAAGATTTCTCAATAATTCCTGCACGGCCTTAATCGGCACGATGATACTTAAATCTTTTTTTGTCTCTTTGGTGAGATTTTGTTTAATAAAGGCCAGTCGCCTGCCATCCGTGGCTACCAGTTTTAGTTCGTTATCTTTTAATTCAAAAAGTATTCCGTTCAATATATATCGACTTTCTTCGCGAGAAACAGCAAAGGCGGTTAAAAACAACATCTCTTTTAGTTGTGCCTGATCAATATGGATGGCCTCTTTATCCTTAAACTCCGGCAGGTTAGGAAACTCGTCTTTAGATACCCCCATCAATTTAAACCGGCAATTAAGGCACTCTATTTCAACCGCATTGTTTTTCTTTGCAATAATAGTAATCTGACCATCGGGCAATTCTCTAATTATATCGGCAAATTTCTTTGAAGGAAGGGTAATCGCGCCTTGTTCTAATACACTAACAGATATTAAACAAGAAATCCCCACATCCAGATCGGTCGATACAAGCTTTAATTGATTACCTATGGTTTCTATTAATATGTTCGCTAGAATAGGTAGGTTTACTTTGGTTGATACGACATTCTGAACGGTTTGAATTCCACGAAGAAGCTCGTTTTTAGAAACCACTATCTTCATTACTCCTCCTTTATTTATTAATTATATATAAAAATAGTAGTATTTGTAGTAGTATTTGTTAAAAAAATAAAACATTATTAATCCTCTATAAACACAGAAGTTGTGTTAATGAGACCTGTGTAAGAACAGTTTATAAGCTCTGAATCAGTGTTGAATCTCAGTTATTATTTTCTCTACCGAGTGTTTTAGGTTAATATCGGTTTTTATTACACCCTTAATTTTTTTCCACGAGTACAGCACGGTTGTATGATCTTTCCCGCCAAACAACTCCCCTATTTCAGGTAGAGATTGGTTGGTTAATTCGCGTGCCAAATACATCGCTACCTGTCTGGGTAAAACAATATTTTTATTGCGCCTCTTGGTCTTTAAATCATGCAAAGACAAATCAAAAAAATCCGCTACCTTTCTCTGGATAGAGTCAACCGTAATATTTTTCTTGGTTTCCGTTACCATGTCTTTTAGTATATCTTGGGCCATAGTCAGCGAAATCGGTTTCTCCTCTAATAAAGAATAGGCCACAACGCGGATTAGTGCGCCTTCCAGTTCCCTAATATTGGTTTTAATCTGCTGCGCGATGAAATAGATCACGTCGTCAGGAACCTGGATCGGCTCCCTCTCGATTTTTTTCTTCAAAATCGCGATGCGGGTTTCTAAATCTGGCGGCTGTATATCCGTAATTAAACCCCAGCCGAAACGGGAAACCAATCTTTCTTCTAATTTTGAAATTTCGCGGGGCGGCCGGTCGGAAGATACGATGATTTGCCTATGGTCGTCGTATAAGCTATTAAAAGTATGGAAAAATTCTTCCTGCGTCGCCTCTTTTCCGGCAATAAAATGTATATCGTCGATTAACAGCATGTTAATGCCGCGGTACTTGTCGCGAAATTGCTGAGTCGAGCGATGTTGAATAGCCCTTATGAGTTCATTAGTAAATTTCTCCGATGTAGTATAGCAGGTTTTAAAACCGGGATTTTTTTCTTGAAGAATATGAGCCACTGCCTGCATAAGATGCGTTTTACCCAAACCTACCCTGCCGTATATAAATAAAGGGTTATATGTTTTTGCCGGAGAGTCTGCGACCGCAAGGCAAGCTGCGTGCGCAAAGCGATTGGATGGGCCGACTACAAAACCATCAAAAGTAAAACGGGGATTTAAAGGCGCTGACATTCTAGGTGGCCTGCTGACTTCCGCGTACGGCCTATCAACAACCTTATTGTCTTTAGCAACAGCAGGATTAATTGCAAATTCTATTTTAACGATGGTTGATGAAATGCTATTAATAGAGTCTTTAATCAGCGCAAGATAACGCTCAATAAATAAATTTTTGAAAAATTCATCGGGGGCCTCAATAACTAATACATTCGGAGAACGCTCTTTGACCCCTATCGAAGTAAACCAGGTTTGAAAAGCCTCGTGTCCGACCTTATTTTGTATTGATTTTTCCGCTTTTGACCAAATATCTAAGATATTTTTCTTATCCACAGGAGGGCTCGTTGGTTATTAACAATATTCACAAGTTATTCACAGGTTCAATCTTTTGAAATGTTCTACCATTATAACAAACAAAAAATTTTTTGCAAGAGAATTTTTAAGTGAGGACATAAGTTATGTTAGTCTATTGACAGGCAGGAATTATACATTTAAAATTCGACGACATAACTTATCTGTCCGAACTTACCCCGCACCTTTTTAGTATTCACTAGCTCTTTGAAATGATTTTCAAAAAATATTAATAAATAAAAGGTGCGGGGTTTAATTCGCCCAAGCGACTTATTGGAATCCCGACGATTTGTCGGAATGAATATAAGTCGCGGGCTCATTAAAAATTCTTGACTAAAAAAGTCCTTGTGTTATAATTTAACAACTATGAAAAAACATCTTAAAACCCCAACAAGAATAAAAGGCAAAAGAGTCCATGGTTTCCGTCGACGGATGAAAACCTCCTCTGGTAGATCTGTCATAAAGCGAAGACGCCGCAAAGGCCGTAAGAGGCTAGCTTTCTAATCCCCAATGAGAAAACTATTTATTTTTTTAATAAGGTTCTATCAAAACTGTATTCGCTGGGCGATTCCCCGGAGCTGCCGGTTCCATCCTAGCTGTTCGGAATATTGTTTAGAGGCGGTTGGGCGCTATGGAATTCTTTCTGGTTCAATGAAAGGAATAAAAAGGATACTGCGCTGTAATCCGTTTTGCGCTGGCGGTTATGATCCGGTAAATAGAAAGGTAAAATAAGATTATGGAGAAACGAGTTTTCTTAGCAATTGCACTATCTTTATTAATACTATTGGCTTGGCAGTCATTTGCTGTAAAGACACAACCTATTGAACAACAGGAAGTTACGCAGATTGCACAGTCGCAATCTCAGTCCACAGAAACAGCGATAACGCCTTCATCCCAACAAGCTACGCCCCCTGCTTCTCTGCCGCAACAATTTGATGAGAATCTTGTTGTAAAAGAGACGGAGGAGTTTATCCTTACCTTTTCTAATATTGGTGGCAGGATAAAACAGATTACCCTGAAAGATTATGATAAGAAACTTTTTGAAACAGATTTCGGCGCCGTCGAGGATTTTGAAAATTCTCCTTTCGTCCTTTCTCAAAGCAATGATCGAGTGATTTATGTTTATCAAGACAGAGGAGTAAAGATCGTAAAGACCTTCACCGTACCCGATCAAGGCTTTGCAATCGATTTAGAGATATCTTTTATCAATTTGTCCGGTAATAATATTGAACAGAAATATCGCATCTATAACGCTTCAATAGACTTCGAACAAATTTCTCCTTCGGAATTCTCCCCACGCGATAAATATTTTTTAGAGTTTTCCGTATCCACGCCGGAAAAAATCTTGCGCAAAAATTTCGCTCGCGCCTTAAAAAAAGAAGTTATAGTGTTTGATCATCTTGACTGGGTAGGAGTGCGTGATAAATATTTTTGTTCTATTCTGTATCCCCTATCATCAATTTCCAGCGGATTTATTAAACCTACTGGCGCGCAAAGAGTTACATCTGGATTGGCAACAACAAGTTTTTTGCTTGCTTACGGAGAAAACTATGATTTTAACTGCCGTCTTTATGTTGGGCCCCAAAATACAAAAATTCTTTCGAGTTTCGATCGTGGATTGGAGAATATAGTAAGCTTTGGTACTTTTGATATAATTTCTCAAGGGTTGCTAGCTATTATGAGATTTTTCCACTCTATTATTCCTAATTGGGGCGTTTGTATTATTTTAATATGCCTTTTGGTTTATTTAGTGCTGTATCCCCTTACATCCAAAAGTCTTGCGTCAATGAAAAAAATGCAGGTATTGCAGCCGGAAATAGAAAAATTGCGCACAGCTTTCAAAGACCAGCCCCAGAAATTAAATAAAGAGATAATGGAACTATACCGGGAGAATAAAATTAATCCGTTGGGTGGATGCCTGCCGATGTTTTTGCAGATTCCGGTATTCTTTGCTTTGTATCAGGCGCTGATGCGATCTGTTGAATTAAACGGCGCAACATTTTTATGGATAAAAGATTTGTCCGAACCTGATAGATTAATTACTCTAGCAAAATCTTATCCAGTGATTGGGGATGCAATTAATATTTTGCCACTCATAATGGTCGTGGCTATGTTCTTTCAGCAAAAATTATCCATGAAGTCTTCTGGCTCGTCGACAATGCAGGAACAGCAAAAAATGATGATGTTTATGTTTCCGCTGTTATTCGGCTTCTTATTTTATAAATTTCCAAGCGGCTTGACATTGTATTGGGTTAGTTATACAATATTATCAATATTATCTCAACGCAGAATCAGTCGTTTAGCAGAAAAGTAAAAAATGGAAACCATAGAAGTTACAGCTAAGACATTAGACGAAGCAATACAGAAAGCTTTATTGCATCTCAAGGTTGGGCGCGATGATGTCAATATTGAGGTTCTGTCTGAAGAAAAGAAAGGCCTTTTTGGCCTCATGGGCGCTAAACCCGCTAAGATTCGCGCTACAGTAATTAAGAAAGAAAATGTATAATTTTCAGGCTATGTTCCACGTGGAACATAGCCAAAATTGACACAAATGGCTAAAATCATTGCTATTTGCAATCAAAAAGGTGGTACTGGTAAGACCACAACAGCTATTAATCTAGCCTCTTCTTTAGCCTTAGCAGAAAAGCGGATTTTGTTAGTTGATGTGGATCCCCAGGGTAATGCCACAAGCGGTCTGGGCATAGATAAACATAAGCTTACCAATTCGATCTACCGCGTTTTAGTAAATAACCTACCAATCGAGGAAATTATAACTGCCACAGAAATCAAAGATTTAAGCATTGCTCCTTCCAATCTAGAACTTACCGGAGCAGAAATAGAATTAGTAGGTTTTGTGGCCCGAGAAAGCCAGCTGAGCAAAGCACTCGCACCGATTAAAGATAAATTTGATTATATTTTTATTGACTGCCCGCCATCCTTAGGGCTTCTTACGTTAAACGGCCTTATGGCTGCGGATTCTGTAATCATTCCAATACAATGCGAATATTATGCCCTAGAAGGCGTCACATTGCTTATTAGATCGATTAATGTGGTCAGGGAAAGGTTAAACCCTGCTCTTCAGATCGAAGGCGTTGTAATGACAATGGCTGACTATAGAACTAATCTCACTAACGAAGTTATTAATGAGATAAAGAAATTTTTCAAAGATAAGGTTTATCAAGCAATCGTTCCGCGGAATATCCGATTGAGCGAGGCCCCCGGTTTTGGCAAACCGATTGCTTTATATGACAAAACGTCTGCTGGCGCAAAGAGTTATCAAGATTTGGCCAATGAGTTTTTGGGTCTAAAACCACCAACGGTGCAGGTTAAGCCAGAAGTAATTAAAGAAGGATTAGGAGGCTGATATTATGGATAAGAAAAAGGCGCTGGGCAAAGGCCTGGCTGCTTTAATACCGGAAGATGTAATACAACGAGAGGTTGATCGTAAGGATGCTTCAGCCATAATCTATCTCAATGTGAACGAAATTCAACCCAGTCGTTTTCAGCCTCGCGAAGATTTTAATGATCAAAGATTGCAGGAATTAATTTCTTCCATTAAAGAAAAAGGTTTCTTGCAGCCGATCTTAGTTCACAAGGCCGCGGATGGCTATGAATTAATTGCTGGCGAACGAAGATTGCGCGCAGCAAAATCTTTAGGCATGAATGAAGTTCCGGCAATCATTAAGATCGTTTCTGATGAAGATGTCCTGGTTTTGTCCATCGTAGAAAATGTCCAAAGAGAAGAATTGAACTCAATTGAAGAGGCCCACGCCTTTCAACGCCTGGTTAAGGAATTTAATTTTACTCAAGAGCGGCTTGCCCAATCCGTTGGTAAAGATAGAAGCACGGTTGCTAATATTTTACGTCTTCTAAATCTTCCCCAGCAGATTCAGGATGGTGTTTCCCATGGAACAATTAGTATGGGCCATGCGCGTTGTCTGTTGGCCCTAGCTACAAGTAAAGAACAGCTGGCTTTTTTCAAAAAAACTGTATCTAAGTCTTTGTCTGTCAGAGAGTTAGAGAGTTTAGTCCAAGGCAAAACTAAGAGGCACGCTAAGAGATCTCACGAAGGAACAAAAGAACCATTTTTAAAGGCAGCCGAAGAAGCCCTGCAGCATACGTTAGGCACCAAGGTCAGGATATCAGCGGGTAAAAAACGCGGCAGAATCCAGGTCGATTATTATTCCAAAGAAGATTTAAACAGACTTATTGATATTATAAGAAGATGATGACTAGAAAAAAGAAAGCAAAAAAATCAAAAAACGAACAAACATTAGTTTTAATCAAGCCCGACGGTTTAAAAAAATCCTTAACAGGCAATATCTTAACACGTCTGTCTGAAACAAAATTAGAAATAGTTGCTGCGAAAATGGTTCGGGTCCAAAAAAAATTAGCAGAAGAACATTACAGGCACCTTAAGAATAGACCATTTTTTAAGGATGTTATTAAATATATTCAGGGTGAATTTCATGAACGACGGAAAGTAATGGTTTTGGTTTATTGGGGCGAAGGAGCAATAAAGAAGTGTCGCCAGATGGCTGGGATGACAAATCCTGAAGAAGCAGAATCGACGACGATTCGCGGCTCATACGGCCGGATTACAACTCGCGGGGTTTATGAGAACGTAATTCATGTTTCTGCTAATCCTAAAGATTCAGAACGCGAGATCAAACTTTGGTTTGAGCCCGACGAGGTAATCGTAAAAATGTATCCTACGCAAACAACTCAAGAACAGAATATAAAAAAGAGGATTTGGGCATGACAATAGGTATGACAGGTTTCGGACAGGCGCAGAGGCAGGTTTTAGGAGGAAGGTTTTCCCTCGAGATTAAAAGTCTCAATCATAAATTTTTAGATACGGTATTTCATCTTCCGCCGGGATTTGGTATGTTCGAGGAGAAGATAAAGAAACAGATACGCAAAAAGCTTAAAAGAGGAAGGGTGGTAGTATCATTGAGCTTTAGCGTTCCTGCTCGACAAAAAGTGGTTTTGAATAAAGCCCTGGCGCGTGATTATTTCAATAACCTAAAAACGCTGAATAGGCAGCTGGGATTAAAAGAGCCGATTAAATTAAGCGACGTTGTAGGCTTAAGCGGCATTGTGGAAATTCAACATACCCAGGTCTCTTCTGATATCTGGCCGAAGATTAGCTCGGCCGTCGCCGAGGCACTAGAAAATCTTATGGAGATGCGCAAGACCGAAGGAATGAGCATTTATAATGATATCTTCAGTAAATTAAAACAGCTGCAGGAGGCACTTGTTTTGATTCCTCGTCGGGCAAAGATAATTATTTCTCAGAAATCAAAATTTTTAGCCCCGGAAGAATTGCCTTTGTTTTTAAAAAGCGCTGATATCAATGAAGAAGTAACGAGATTAAAATATCACGTCAATAATTTTAGAAATAAACTAAAAAAACCAACGGTCTCCGGAAAAGAACTTGATTTTATCTCTCAGGAACTACAGCGGGAGATAAATACCGTCGGAGCAAAGCTTCCGGATACACAGATTACAACAAGCGTAATTAAGATAAAAGATTTTATTGAGAAGATCCGAGAACAGTTACAAAACGTTGAGTAGCTCTAAGATAAAAAGAAAAGGAATAATCTTTATAGTTTCTGGTCCGTCGGGAAGCGGCAAGACCACTCTGTGTAAAAAACTGCTTGAGCAGGAGCTGATAAAAGGCTCATTGGTTAAAACCGTTTCCGTTACAACGCGCACCAGACGCAAGGGTGAAAAAACAAACAAAGATTATCAATTTATAACTAAGAATGAATTTCTAAGAAAAAAAACCAGAGGCCAATTATTGGAAAGCCAAGAGGTCTTTGGATTTTTTTATGGAACGCCTAAAAGCTTCGTGAGAGATAATCTAAAAAAAGGCAAAGACGTTCTTTTGTGTATTGACGTTAAGGGCGCGCAGGCCGTTAAGAAAAAATATCCTAAGGCCTGTGGAATTTTTGTCATGCCGCCTTCTTTGCAAGTGTTAAGACAGAGGCTTGAGGAGCGTTCAACCGAGACAAAAGGTCATATGCAGCAACGACTTAAGATTGCTAAGTGGGAGATGGTTTTCGCAAAAAAATATGATTATGTAATTTTAAACAATAGACTCAATGTAGCGTTGGCGCAGCTTGAGGCCGCGATAATTATTGAGCGCGCAAGGAGGGAGAAATAAATGCCGTATCAACCGATAGAAAGATTATTATCCAAGACAGATGGAAGTGTTTATAAGCTTGTGATCCTGGCTTCCCAGAGGGCGCTAGAATTAGCAGAGGGCATGCCTACTCTTATTGAAGAGCGTACTTCTGATAAGCCCACAGTTTTGTCTTTAGATGAAATCGCCGAAGAAAAAGTCGGAATGCAGATAAGTCAGGCGAAAGAAAAACCCAAGGCAAAGCAAGAAGAGAAGCCGAAACAAAAAGAGCAGCCCAAGCAAGAAAAACCGAAAGAAAAATCTAAAGAGAAAAAAGCAGAGAAAGCAAAAAAGAAATCTAAATGAAAAATATTATTTTAGGAGTAACAGGAAGTATCGCAGCATACAAAGCTTGTGATATAATCCGTCGACTAAAGGAAAGAAGACTTTCCGTTACTGTAATAACGACTAAGGACGCAGAGGAGTTTATTACGCCATTAACGCTACAGACGCTATCCGGCAACAGGGTTTATCGCGACTTGTTTGAATTGGTTTCCGGTGAGTATAACGTAGAACACGTATCGTTAGCGCGAAAAGCAGATTTGGTCCTGGTTGCTCCGGCAACCGCTAATATTATAGGAAAGGCTGCAAATGGGATTTGTGATGATCTCTTAACCTGTGTGATAATGGCGGCCGATGCGCCGGTTGCGTTTGCACCGGCGATGAACGACGCAATGTATAAAAGCAAGATTTTGCAAGACAATATTGCGAAATTAAAGAAATTTGGATATAAATTTATTGGTCCGACAAAGGGAAAGCTTGCCGACGGAAAATTCGGTATCGGTCGATTAGCTGATATAGATATAATCGTTAAAGAAACGACGGCGATTTTAAAAAAATAATAGTTCTTTGTTGTATGGCGACGTAGCCAAGTGGTAAGGCAGTGGTCTGCAAAACCATTATCCACCGGTTCGATCCCGGTCGTCGCCTCCAGATTTTTTGGGCAAGTGGTGGAATGGCATACACGAAGGACTTAAAATCCTTTGACCGTAAGGTCGTGGGGGTTCAACTCCCCCCTTGCCCATTTGATGAAAATTGTAATCGGGCTCATAGCTCAGTTGGTTAGAGCGTTTGCTTGACATGCAAAAGGTCAGAGGTTCGAGTCCTCTTGGGCCCACCATCTCGCCAAAAGTGAGGTGACCCTGAGCCTCACGCATGTTGAATACTGGGAGACGAGGGGGGTCAAGAAAATAAAAGAATATGGACATAGAAATCCTACGACATAGTTGTTCGCACGTAATGGCGCAGGCGGTAAAAAAGCTTTGGCCAAAGGCGCAGCTGGCTATTGGTCCATCTATTGCCGATGGGTTTTACTATGATTTTGATCTCCAGGAAACCTTCACGCCGGAAGATTTAGCCAAGATTGAGAAGGAGATGCAAAAGATAATAAAGGAAGACCTGCCGCTTGTGCGCGAAGAGCTGTCGAAAAAAGATGCGATAAAGTTATTCAAGAAATTAAAAGAAGATTATAAGGTCGAGCTTATTGAAGATTTGCCTGACGAGAAAGTCACGATTTATAAAACCGGCGATAAGTTTGTTGATCTTTGCCGTGGCCCACATGTAAAATCAACTGGTGAAATCAAGGCTTTTAAATTATTATCCGTCGCTGGCGCCTATTGGCATGGTATTGAGACCAATCCGATGCTGCAGCGAATTTACGGCACCTGTTTCCAGGCTAAAGAGGAACTCGATAAATATCTTAAACTTCAAGAAGAAGCGAAAAAGCGCGATCATAGAAAAGTTGGTCCGCAACTCGGGCTTTTTGGTATTTATTATGAGCTCGCCGGAGCAGGATTAGTTTTGTGGCATCCTAAAGGTGCGATGCTTCGTACCATCGTCGAAGATTATGAAAAGCGCGAACATCTAAAGCGCGGATATGAAATTGTGATAACACCGCACATTTTAAAAGGCGAGTTATGGAAAAAATCCGGTCATTATGATTATTACAAAGACAATATGTATTTCTTCGAGATCGACGATAAGGAATACGCAGTCAAGCCGATGAATTGTCCCGGGCACATGCTTATTTATAAATCAAAACTGCGTTCTTATCGCGATCTGCCGATTCGATATTTTGAATTGGGCACAGTCTATCGCCATGAAAAAAGCGGAGTTCTCCACGGACTCTTGCGCGTGCGGGGGTTTACGCAGGACGACGCGCATATTTTCTGCACGCCCGAGCAGCTCAAAGATGAAATAAAAGGTGTTGTGGAATTTGTTATTGATGCTTTGAAGGATTTTGGTTTTCCTGACTTCGGAATCAGGATAAGTACCCAACCGAAAAAGTTTATCGGCGAGCAATCCGATTGGGATAAAGCAACTAAGGCCTTAGAGGAATCATTGGAAGAAAGAAATTTGCCTTATGGTATTAATCCAGGTGAAGGCGCATTTTACGGCCCCAAAATAGATATCACCTTAAAAGACGCTTTAGGTAGAGATTGGCAGTGCGCGACAATCCAGTGCGATTTTTCCCTTCCCAAGAAATTCGATCTGGAATACACGGATTCCGACGGAAAAGAGAAGCAGCCGATAATGATTCATCGTGTAATTTTAGGAAGCATTGAAAGATTTATCGGCGCATTAATCGAGCATTACGGCGGTGCGTTTCCCTTGTGGCTTGCGCCAACACAAACTATGATTATTCCAATAAAAGATTCGAGCATTGATTACGCCAAACAAATTGAACAAAAATTAAAAACCCAAGACTTGCGGGTTGAAGTAGATTTGCGTAATGAGACATTGAATAAGAAAATCCGCGAAGCTGAATTACAGAAGATTCCGTATCTGGTTATCGTCGGTGACAAAGAGGTTGAATCGAAAAAAGTTTCGGTTAGAAAAAGAGGCGCCGGAGATTTGGGCGCTAAAACGTTAGAAGATTTTATTAAAGATATGAAACAAGAAATCCTATCTAAGAAATAGGGTTTCAAAATAGGAGGTGGCACTATCCAAAAGTATATCAGAGTAAATCAACGCATTCGTGTGCGAGAAATTCGTTTAATCGGGCCTAAGGGCGAACAATTAGGTATCTTACCGACGGCAAAAGGGCTTCAGTTAGCAGAAGAACAGGGTTTGGATTTGGTTGAAGTAGCCGCAGGCGCTAAGCCCCCAGTCTGCCGTGTCATGGATTTTAGTAAATACAAATATGATCAGGAGAGACAAGAGCGTCAGGCCAAGAAAAAACAGAGGCAGTCCAGGCTAAAAGAGATCCGTGTAAAACCCAAGATCGGAGAACATGATTATCAGGTTAAGCTAAGGCACACCGTAGAATTTCTAAAAAAGAGAGATAGGGTCAAGGTAAGTTTATTCTTCCGCGGCAGAGAGATGGCGCATAGGGAATTCGGAAGAAAAATTTTAGATAAATTTATTGCTGATACTGCCAGCGTCGGACAGATAGAAAAAGGTCCTAGCCAAGAAGGCCGTATCATGACGATGACAATAATTCCAAAATAAGTGAGGACATAAGTTATGGAGTTTTATATTGATAAAAATGTTAACGACATAACTTATAGGTCCGAACTTACCCCGCCCTTTTGGCGGGGTAAGCAAGAACTGAATAGACTTCGCCAAAAGAGCGGGGTTTAATTCGCGCAATTGACTTATGAAGCGCGAGCGACATAAGTCAAGCACTCATTAAAGAAAGGAAGCCATGCCAAAACTAAAGACAAAAAAGGCTTTAGCTAAACGAGTAAAGCTCACAAAAAAAGGAAAGATAAAAAAGCGACGCGCCTTTAAAAGCCATATCTTGTCTAAGAAATCAAGAAAGAGAAAACGCCGTTTAAGACAGGCGAATTTTGTTAGCGCTGCTGATCAATCTATGATAAGGAGGTTGCTGCCCTATGGTTAGAGTTAGACATTCTGTTGCAAGTCACCGCAGAAAAAAACGAGTATTAAAAAAGGCAAAAGGTCAATGGGGAGCCCGTAGTAAGCGTTATCGCCACGCAAAAGGGTCTTTAATGCATAGCTTAAAATACAGCTACCGCGATAGAAGACTTAAGAAAAGGACATTCCGCTCGCTTTGGATTGTGCGGATAAACGCGGCCTGCCGAGTAGGCGGCATAACCTATAGCCAATTTATGAATGGGTTAAAGAAGGCAAAGATATCCCTTGACCGTAAGTCCTTGGCCGAGATAGCCGTAAGCGATAAGGCAGCTTTTAAGAAGCTGGTTGATCTGGTCAAAAAATAAAAGGAAGAAAGATGCATATTATAATTATTGGATGTGGTCGAGTAGGGGCAGAGCTGGCAGGATTGCTTGCCTCCCAAGGGCACAATATTGTGATAGTCGATAAGGATCCAAATTCCTTTAATCGTCTGGGCGCCGGGTTTAACGGCATAACGCTGACCGGAAACGGCTTTACCCCTGACGTATTAAAGCAGGCGGGCGTAGAAAAAGCCGATGCCTTTTGTGCCGTGACAAACGGAGACAATACAAACATCTTAGCATCGCAGATGGCAAAGAAAATATTCAATGTCCCCAAGGTTGTTACCCGAATATACGATCCGCAAAGAGCCCAGATCTTTAAAGAATTGGGGCTTGATATCTTAAGCGGCACGACACTATTTGCTTCCATGATCAGAGACAAGATTATTGAGAACCGGCTTTCCAGTTGCCTGATTGAGACAAATCAATTAGGCGTGATGGAGATCGACGTAAACGACAAAATGGAGGGCAGCTCCGTAAGCCAGCTAAACGTGCCCGATGAATTTATTGTCTCTGCCGTAATAAGAGATAAAAACGTTATCATTCCCCGACCGGAGACAATTGTGGACAAGGGTGACAAGATTATCGGCGTTGTCAAAATCACAAGCCTTAATAAGATAAAGAAGCTTTTTTAAGGAGGCAAGATGCATATTGTTATTGTAGGCGGCGGTAAAGTCGGATATTTTTTGGCCAAAACATTACATCAGGATAAACACAAGGTTGTTCTCATCGAGGAAGATAAGGCTACCTGCGAAGATATCGCAAAGGAGCTAAATAAGATTTTGGTTATAAACGGCGATGGATGCGATCCCAAAGCGTTAGAAAATGCAGGCGTTGCCCGAGCAGATGTTTTGGCGGCGGTCACCGGAGAAGACGAAGACAATTTTATTATCTGTCAGTTAGCCAAAGAGAAATTTAAGGTCTCGCGCACGGTAGCAAGGGTCAATGATCCCAAAAACGAACGCGTATTTAGCGACTTAGGCGTAGATGTCCCGATTAATGCCACGAGCATTATCGCTAAGATCGTTGAAGAGGAGGTTTCTTTCTCTGATTTTGTAACCTTAATGAGTTTTAAGCGCGGTAAGCTTTCGATTGTGCGAGTGGATATATCCGAGGATTCGCCGGTGGTCAATAAGCGACTTCAGGATATTAAGCTCCCCGCTGATTCGGTTCTGGTTTCGATAATCAGAAAAAACGAAGTAATTATCCCTAAAGGAAATACTGTGTTTTTATCGGGTGATGATATTATCGCTTTAACGCTTATCGAAAATGAAAGTGCGCTTTTGACCGCGCTCATCGGAAAGATAAAGAATGACTGATATAAAAAAGGCAATCGAAGGAATATTGACAGAAATCGGCTTCGCATTCTTTATTATGTTGTTAGCTTTGCTTCTTTCCTGGCTAGCCTTAATAATATTTTAAGATGATTCCTAGACCGCAATTTGAAGACATAAGAGCAATTGGTTATTATCTCGGACGCATAATTATCGGTATCGGGCTTGTTATGTTAATACCGATTGCTGTTTCGGTGATTGCCGGCGAGATTAGTCCTTTATTCGATTTTATTATTAGTTTTTCTATTTGTATTGCAATCGGGACAACCCTCTCGATGCTCTGCTGGACGAAAAAGGATTTAAGTTGGATGCACGGGATGGTCATTGTATCTTTGTCATGGCTTATCGCCGCATCATTGGGCGCGATACCGTTATTTTTAAGCGGACACTGGAAGTCGTTTCTTGATGCGTTTTTCGATGCTATGTCCGGATTCGCCACGACTGGATTAACCCTCGTGCAGGACTTGGACCATATGTCTTACGGCCACAATATGTGGCGGCATCTGATGATGTTCGTCGGCGGCCAGGGGATAGTCGTAGTTGCGCTTACCTTTTTGGTGCGCGGGATCTCCGGCGCATTTAAGATGTATGTCGGAGAAGCAAGAGAAGAAAAGGTGCTTCCGAATATCATTTCCACTGCGCGTTTCATCTGGATGGTAAGTATTGTTTATTTTTGCCTGGGAACATTCTTTTTAGGGATGGTGGCGTTTTTCGAAGGCATGCCCCTGCTGCGGTCATTTTTCCATGGTGCCTGCATCTTTATGGCTGCCTTTGATACGGGGGGATTTGCCCCGCAATCGCAAAATATCTCTTATTATCATAGTTTAGCTTTTGAGATCGTGACCATTACCATAATGCTTTTAGGCGCCTTGAACTTTAAGTTGCATTATGCACTGTGGACCGGAGACCGAAAAGAGATCAGGCGTAATATCGAAATTACAACTTTATTTATTACGATAGTGGTAACGTTCTGTTTTGTAGTTATCGGCCTGGCAAGAAACGGTGTTTATCCGGAAGCGCTGTCATTGTTTAGAAAAGGATTTTATCAGCTTATCTCTGCCCATACCGGAACAGGATATTCTACTATATATTCTGCGCAGTTCATACGCGAATGGGGAAGTTTAAGTTTGCTGGGGATAATCGTTGCTATGGCATTGGGTGGCAGTTCCTGTTCCACTACCGGTGGCATCAAAGCGCTTCGGGTAAGTTTGGTATTTAAGGATTTGTCCCGCGATGTGAAAAAACTTATACTGCCTGAATCCAGCGTTATCGTCGAGAAATTCCATCACATTAAAGATCTGATTTTAGAGGATAAATATCTGCGCATGGCATTTTTGATTATCATTTTGTATTCTGGGCTCTACTTTCTTGGTGCGGCCATAGGCATGATTTGCGGGTATCCGTTTTTGAATGCGTTGTTTGAATCGACATCTGCAGCCGCCAACGTGGGACTTTCCTGCGGTATAACTTCTCCTTCGATGCCCACGGCACTGAAGTTTACTTATATATTTCAGATGTGGGCAGGAAGATTAGAGTTTATGTCAATATTTGTATTAATCGCATTTATCATTGCCACGATTAGAGGAAAATGAGAAAGCTAAATAAAATATTTTTATACTTGATAATTTTAAGTTTACTGTGCGCTTCCAAAAGCTTTGCGCAGGAATTAGCCAGTAAAGAATTGATTGAAAATGCAAAGATATACGATGGCCAGGCAGTTGTCTATATAGGAGAAGCAATCGGCGATATAATGCAGCGAGGCAATTTTGTCTGGATCAATGTAAAAGATGAATATGCTGCAATTGGCATCTGGCTGCCGAAAAAATTGGCTGACGAGATAGTCTATACAGGCAGCTATAAAGATAAAGGCGATATTCTTGAAATAGAAGGGACATTTAATCGTGCCTGTGGGCAACACGGCGGCGAGCTGGATATTCATGCGACATCAATTAAAAAATTGGTAGAGGGTTCAGAGATTAAAAGAGAATTAAGTCCTCAAAAACAGAAAATAGCATTTTTAGTTTTAGGATTGGCATTATGTTTAGGGATATTACAGACATTGAGAATGAGGCGCTAAAGGAGATTCAGGAAGCCCAAGATATATCCGGCCTCGAGAGAATTCGCATAAAATATTTGGGACGGCGCGGCATAATTACCGATATTATGAGCCGTCTGCCTCAATTGGCCCCGGAACAAAGACCCCGAGTAGGCAAACAAGCCAACGATTTAAAGGTAAAACTCATATCGCAGATTTCCGAGAGACAGAGAAATCTTAAGACACAAACAAGCACTGAGAGAAAAGCAGATTTAGATCTAACCCTTCCGGGTATTCGCCAGGAATCCGGCCATAGACATCCTATAACCAGGATAGTTGAGAGAATCTGCGATATCTTTGTGGGCATCGGCTTTAAGATTATTGAAGGCCCGGAGATAGAGACCGAATACAATAATTTTACCGCGCTCAATATTCCTATCGATCATCCTTCACGCGATATGTTCGATACGTTTTATCTAGAAACCAAAGGGCAACAAAAACTACTTTTGCGTAGCCACACTTCGCCGGTTCAGATCCGGGCAATGAAAAAATATAAACCGCCTTTAGCTGTAATAGTTCCGGGCAAGGTTTATCGGCCCGATGCAGTTGATGCCAGCCATTCCTTTATGTTTCATCAGGTGGAAGGGTTTTTTGTCGACGAGGATGTCAAATTTTCAGACCTTAAAGGGATCCTGACGCATTTTTCCCAAGAGATGTTCGGAAAAGATATCAAGATGCGTTTTCGCCCGCATTTTTTCCCCTTTACAGAACCATCTGCCGAGATTGATATCTCCTGTATAATCTGTAAAGGAAAGGGCTGTTCTGCCTGCGGCAAGAAGGGCTGGCTTGAGATCTTAGGCGCCGGGATGATCCATCCTAATGTATTTGAAGCCGTTGGTTACGATAGTAAAAAAAATACCGGGTTTGCCTTCGGAATGGGCGTTGAGCGAATCGCTATGTTAAAATACGGCATCAATGATATCCGTTTATTTTTCGAAAATGATTTAAGATTTTTGAAACAATTCTGAGACGATGAAGATTTCTTATAAATGGCTAAAAGATTACGTTGACATAACGCTTAAGCCTCAGGCGTTGGCAGACAGACTGACTATGGCAGGTTTAGAAGTTACCTCTATTAGTAATAATGGAATTGATACGATTCTGGAGATAGAGGTAACCAGCAATCGTCCCGATTGGTTAAGCCATATCGGCGTTGCCAGAGAAATCGCGGCGATCACCGGCAAAAAATTAAAAATACCGACGATCTCGAAACCGAAGCCGAAACCTAAAAAAGGCTTTACGCCCAAATCAATCCAGATTCAGGATAAAACTGGCTGCTTAAGATATATTGGCACCTTAATTAAAAATGTAGAGGTAAAAGATTCTCCGGCCTGGTTAAAGAAAAGAATAGAGTCTCTGGGGCTTCGCTCGGTAAATAACATTGTCGATATAACCAATTTCTGTTTACTGGAATGGGGTCAGCCGCTTCATGCATTTGATTTTGATAAATTGCTTAAAAATAAGATTATTGTGCGCCGAGCAGATAAGAATGAGAAGATTATTACAATCGACGGCACAGTAAGAGATCTTAATCCTGAGATCTTGGTTATTGCCGACGGACAGAAACCAGTGGCTATTGCCGGCGTTATGGGCGGGGCAAATACTGAAGTAACGGGAAGTACTAAAAACGTTCTTTTAGAAAGCGCCTATTTTGATCCTGCAGCAATCCGCCATGCATCTCGAAAACTGGGATTAAGCAGCGAATCAAGTTATCGATTCGAAAGAAACGTGGATGTCGAAGGCGTAGAGCTTGCATCCAAGCGCGCCGCAGGACTAATCTGCAATTTGGCAAAAGGAAAATTCCTAAAGTGCATTGATGTTAAGACAAAAAGATTAAAACAACCGGAAAAAGTTTTATTGAGTATAGAAAAGTTAAATCGTATTCTAGGAGTCAATGTTTCCACCAGTCAGACAAGAACTATTTTGCAAAGATTGGGTTTTAAAATCATAAAGGCGAAGAAGGATAGCTTAACGGTAGGTGTTCCGTCTTTCCGTCAAGACGTAAGCCGTCAAGAAGATTTGATCGAAGAGGTCGCAAGAATCTATGGCTATCAGAATGTTCCGTTAAGACTCCCGGCGGTAAGGACAGCCAAGATAGAGCCTCAGCCCATGAGGACGCTAAAGGAAAAGATAAGAGAGATGCTTATTGCAGGGGGCTTGAATGAAATCATCAGCTATAACCTTATCAGCAGAGAACAGCTTAAAAGATGTGGCTTAGATTCTCTTGAATCTACAAAGATTGTCAATCCTTTAAGCAAAGAACAGGAGATTTTACGGCCTACGGCTATTGCCGGATTGCTTAGTTGTATCAGCAATAATTTGAGTCGCAATATCGAAGATATCAAAATATTTGAACTGGGTGAGATTTTTGCAGGCACGCGAGAAATTCCGGTTTTGTCTATTGCCATGACAGGCGCACAATATAACGATTGGTTTCGCAAGGCAAAAGGCAATCTTACATTCTTTGATTTAAAAGGCACTGCCGAATCTCTAATGGAAAATTTGGGGATTGAGGATTACAGGTTCGTTCCAAAAAGCCTTTCTGTTTTTAAAGAAGGCGCTGCTGCGGTTTTGGATATTCAGGATAGCGATGCCGGCTTTTTGGGCGAGGTATCAACACAGGTTCTAGATAATTGGGAAATAAAAAAGGATAAGATATTTATTGCTCAACTAAGAATTGACAAGTTGAATGAGTTTGCAAATTTAGAAAGGAGATTTAAACCCTTGGCGCTTCATCCCTCGATTAAGCGGGATATCAGTTTGCTTATCAGGAAAGATACCTCGTCGGAGGATGTGGTGCAGATAATCAAGAAAGAGGCAGGGATTTTTTTAAAGAACATTACTCTCGCTGATTTTTATTACGGTCAGCAGATTCCTTCGAATTTTAAAAGCCTTACCTATTCTCTGGAATACCAGGCACAGGACCGCACCTTAAAGGATGAGGAGATAAATCAGATACAGGAAAAGATAATTCAAGCGCTGGAAGGACAGCTTGAGGTTAAGGTGCGCAGATAGTCCTTGCAATCTGGTAATTTTTTGCTATACTATAGATAGGCTTTATCCCTGCCGTGTTTGTCGGGATGATCGTGTGTTGAACCAACATCAAAATTTTGGGAGCTTGACTTCTGGTTTGTCTGATGGATAAGCAAGAGAGGCACCCACTTTACACACAAGGTTCATTCTACTAGTTCCGACGGCATGTTGCGGGGATTTTTTTTGAGGCCACAACTTGCGGAAGCGATAGCGAAGTAAGTTGTCTGGCCGAAAAAATCCCGCACCTTTTGTATGTAAGAATTAATTATTACAAAATGGTGCGGGATAAAAAGACAGGTTATGCGTACAGAACTTTTTGAGACAAAACGAAAGGCAACATCAAAAAATATTCCGCTGGCAGCGAGAATGCGGCCAACAGACCTAAAAGAATTTATCGGCCAGGAGCATATTTTAGGTAAGGATAAACTTCTAAGACGCGCAATAGAGGCCGATAGGTTTAGTTCTTTGATTCTCTATGGTCCTCCTGGTTCAGGCAAGACATCTCTGGCTTACTGCATAAGCAATATTACAAAATCGGAATTTGTACGGGTCAATGCGGTCGCATCAAATGTGGATGAATTGAGGAAAATTATCGCATCCGCCAGAAATAGACGCGCTACATCCGGGAAGAAGACAATCCTTTTTATCGACGAGATTCACCGATTTAATAAAGCGCAACAGGATGTATTAATGCCGGACGTAGAGGAAGCAAGTGTTATTTTAGTCGGCGCAACAGTGCATAATCCGTTTTTCTCTTTGGTCTCGCCACTTCTTTCTCGGTCATTGGTGTTTGAACTTCATCCTTTAAAGGAGAAAGATCTTTCGGCTATTCTCAATAGTGCACTAAAAGATAAAGTTAGAGGATTAGGAGGTCTGCCGATTAAGATGGAACCCGAAGCGTTAAAATTTTTATCAAAAGTCTGCGACGGAGATGCGCGCAGAGCACTTAATGCATTAGAAGTCGGCAGCCTGACTACGCCCAGATCAAAAGAAGACAAGATTAATTTCACGATAGACGTAGCCAAGGAATCCATCCAGAAAAAAATCGTTCTTTACGATAAAGATGAAGACGCACATTACGATACGGCTTCGAGTTTCATAAAATCTATGCGCGGTTCTGATCCGGATGCCGCGTTATACTGGATGGCAAAAATGTTTTATGCCGGCGAGGATCCGCGTTTTATCGCCCGTCGGGTTTGCATCTGTGCAGCCGAAGACGTAGGCAATGCCGATCCCATGGCGATCGTCGTAGCAAATGCGGCTTTACAGATTTCCGAATTTGTCGGCCTGCCTGAATGCCGTATCCCTTTGGCCCAGGCAGCAGTTTATATTGCCTGCGCGCCAAAATCTAACGCCGCATATTTAGGGATAGCGAAGGCAATGGAAGATGTAGAAAGCGACCGATTGCAAGAGGTGCCGGACCATTTGAAAGACGCCTCGTATCAAAGCGCAAAAAAATTGGGTCACGGCGAAGGTTACAAATATGCGCATAGTTTTCCCGGACATTTCGTTAAGCAGGAATATATGCCCAAAGATGTTATCTATTATCAGCCGACCAATATCGGTCAAGAAGCAGGAATCAAACAGAGATTAGATAGTCTTAGACGGAGCAAGCAGAAAAGGGCGCAAGCAAAAGTAGCGCCTAAATAGGAAAAAGTTAATTTTATTTGCATTTTTGTCGATTTAATCTTAAAATTAATGAAGATACAATTTATGGAACGCAGTGACATAAATTGTATATCTGAATTACCCCACCCTTTTGGCTAGGGCGGTAATTATAGGATGCTCCGCCAAAAGGGTGGGGTTTAACTCGACCAAGAGATTTATGTCGTTTGTCTACTGCAGGCACTCCATAAATCGCGGTCTCGTAAAAGATGATTATCTCGGTCCAGAAGAAATTTGAAGATATCTTAAAGAGCCTCGAAAGTGCAAACAGGATCTTTTTAGTAGGCTGCGGAGAATGCGCTGCAACCTGTAAAAGCGGCGGCGAACCTGAGATTCTGGAAATAAAGAAAAAATTAGAAGTTCAGGGTAAAACCGTTACGGGTTATGTTATACCGGATGCGCCTTGTGTGGCTTCCCAGACAAAGACAGCATTAGCCAAAAACACAAAAGCACTAAAGGAATCAGATGCGATTTTGGTTATGGCCTGCGGCCTGGGAATTCAATCTGTTAAGGCAAATGATCGTCGGGAACTTCTGGTATTTCCCGGATGCGATACGCTTTTCGCTGGAGCAACTGATAGCCAAGGAGCCTTTCAGGAATTATGTTCTGCCTGCGGCGAGTGTATATTGGATTCAACCGGCGGAATATGTCCCGTAACGCGTTGTTCTAAAGGGTTATTAAATGGTCCATGTGGCGGCATGGATAAAGGAAAATGCGAAGTAGACAAAGATAGAGATTGCGCCTGGGTGCTTATTTATAATGAATTGAAGAAAAGAGGAAAGCTAGATTTATTATCAAAAGCGCAAGCTCCGAAAAATTATTCCAAGGCAGCAAGGCCGCGAAAGTTAATGGTGGAAAATAAAAATGGCTGAAGGATATAGCGATCAAGTAATGGATCATTTTACGCATCCTCGCAATGTCGGCGAGATTGAAAATCCCGACGGCGTAGGAACAGTAGGAAATCCCGTCTGCGGAGATGTTATGAAACTCTTTATTAAGATCAAGGATGGCCGTATAATAGAGGATGCAAAGTTTAAGACTTTTGGTTGTTGTGCAGCCATAGCCACAAGCTCAATGATAACAGAGTTAGTTAAAGGTAAAACCATCGATGAGGCATTAAAGATATCAAACAAAGTAGTGGCGGATACTTTAGGTGGACTGCCGCCGATAAAATTACATTGTTCAGTATTAGCAGAACAGGCATTAAAATCAGCGATAGATGATTATAACAAAAAACATGGAAATAAAAAATAATCTTAGCAGCAAACAAGAATTAAGAAACATGATGCTAAGTAAGCTAAATTCGTTAAAGGAGGTTGATAGAGCTAAAAAAAGCCTTTCAATTAAAGATAAACTTTTTGCAAGTTCTGAATTTAAGAAAGCAAAGATTATTTTATTTTACGCGAGTCTAAAAAACGAGGTAGAGACAGGTATGATGATAAGAGAGGCGCAGGCCCAAGGTAAAACCATTGGGCTGCCCATGATTTTTGAAAAAGAAAAGAAACTTGTTCCTTATTTGGTTTCTGATATCGATACGCAGTTAACAACAGGCATCTATGGTATAAGAGAGCCAAATAAGGAATTTACAAAATCTATATCATTAGAAGATCTCAATTTGGTTATTGTCCCCGGGATTGCCTTTGATTTAAGAGGCAACCGTCTGGGCAGAGGCAAAGGTTATTACGATCGATTCCTAAAGACGTTAGCGAAAGATACAACGAGTATCGGCCTAGCCTTTGATTTCCAAATTGTAGAGAACCTGCCTCACTCTTCCTTAGACTCGTCCGTAAATCAAGTAATCTTTTCGTAGAAAAAATTCAGCAATCGACTCGACAACTTGATTTAAAAACTAAGTAGTTATATAATACAGATATGTATACAATAAGAACGGGGGTGTAACCTAAGATGCTTTCAAGCGAGAATATTGTTCAGTCGTTGATATTTTTAATCGCAGCGGGATGCTTGATATTTATCGGATACTACTATAGAAAATATTTTGCGGAAAAGAGACTTCAGAGTGCCGAAGCCAAAGCAAAAGAGATTATCGAGTCGGCAAAACGAGATGCCGAGACCCGCAAGCGAGAAATCGATCTAGAAGCAAAAGATTTACTTTATCACATACGACAGAATTTTGAAAAGGAGACAAAAGACAGGCGCGATGAATTAACTTCTTTAGAGAAAAGATTGATGCAAAAAGAGGAAAACCTGGAACGCCGGGTTGGTCTCTTGGAAAGAAAAGAAAGGGAATTAGCAAAGAGAGAAGAAATGATTATCGCGCAGCAGACCTCGATCAAGAATAAGGATGTGCAATTGCAAAATCTCATCAACGAGGAGAAACAGAGGCTGCAGAGTATCTCTTCTTTGTCGCGCGAGGAGGCGAGAAAACTGCTTCTTTCAAGGATGGAGGAAGAGGTCAGGACAGAGAAGGCAAAGATGCTTAAGACTATGGAAGATGAAGTAAGACAGTCTGCGGAAAAGAAGGCTAAAGAGATTATAACTGTCGCAATTCAGAGATGCGCAACCGAGCATACGGTCGAATCGACGGTTAGCGTTGTTAGTCTTCCCGGCGATGAAATGAAAGGAAGGATTATCGGTAGAGAAGGAAGAAACATCCGCGCATTGGAGATGGCCACGGGCATCGATATAATTATCGACGATACGCCTGAAGCCGTGACGCTTTCGGGCTTTGACGTAGTCAGGCGCGAGGTGGCACGGATCGCGTTAGAAAGACTAATCGCCGACGGAAGAATCCATCCGGGCAGAATCGAAGAGGTCGTAGATAAGGCAAGAAAAGAGATGGAGCAGAGAATCCGCGAAGAGGGCGAGCGCGCTGTGTTCGACCTGGACGTGCACAGATTGCATCCTGAGCTAGTCAAGCTTTTAGGAAAACTTAAATACCGCACCAGCTATGGACAGAATTCGCTTCAACATGCCAAGGAAGTTTCCTATCTTATGGGCATAATGGCATCAGAGCTGGGATTAGATTTTAAGCTAGCTAGACGGATTGGTCTTTTGCATGATGTCGGCAAGGCGGTTGACCATGATGTTGAGGGAACGCACGCCACAATCGGAGCGGAGTTAGTTAAAAAATTCGGCGAGAGCCCAGAAATTATTAATGCCGTTGGAGCGCATCACGAAGAGACAGAATCAAAAAGCCTTTACGGTGTCTTAGCTATTGCCGCGGATGCGATTAGCGCCGCTAGGCCAGGAGCTCGTCGTGAGACATTGGAAATCTATGTAAAACGCCTGGAAAAATTAGAGTCAATCGCAAAAGATTTTAAAGGCGTTGATAAGGCTTTCGCTATTCAGGCAGGAAGAGAAATCAGGATTATGGTTCAGCCTGATAAAATTTCCGACACCGAATCATCGGTGCTGGCGCGGGATATCCGCAAAAAAATTGAAGAAGGAATGGAGTATCCTGGACAGATAAAGGTTACTGTAATCAGGGAGACAAGAGCTATAGAATACGCAAAATAATGAATATTTTATTTATCGGCGATGTTGTAGGAAAACCCGGCAGAGAAGCGGTAAATACGCTTCTGCCCCAGATTAAAAAGAAAGAACGAATCGATTTTACCATAGCCAATGTCGAGAACGCAGCCGGGGGCGCAGGCATAACCCCTAAGATTGTCGACGAGCTATTCGCTTACGACATAGATGTCTTAACCACCGGCGACCATATCTGGGATAGGCGCGAGATAGTAAATGTTATCGATACGACAGCAAAGTTTTTGCGCCCGGCAAATTATCCTGAAGGCGTTCCCGGAACCGGCTATTGCGTCGTTGAAAAGAACAGAACACCAATCGGAATAATCAATTTGCAGGGCAGGGTATTTATGCGTCCTGTTGTGGGATGCCCTTTTAGGCAGGCAACAGAGATTATTAAAAAGATAAAAAGCAAAACGCCCATTATCCTTGTTGATATGCATGCTGAGGCAACCAGTGAAAAGATTGCCTTGGGTCATTTCTTGGACGGCGAGGTAAGCGCAGTCGTAGGGACTCATACGCATGTTCAGACAGCCGATGAGAAAATTCTTCCTCAAGGCACGGCCTACATAACCGATATAGGAATGTGCGGTCCGTGTGATTCGGTTATCGGGCAGAATAAAGAGAAGATCATCGAACGCTACTTAACAGGCATGCCCGTACGATTCGAGGTAGCTTCAGGGGACGTACAGCTGCAGGGCGTTGTTATAGTCATAGATGAAAAAACAGGAAAGGCAAAGTCAATCGAAAGAATACAGAGGCAGGTCAAATGAAGACACAATTTATGGAATGTAATGACATAAATTGTATGTCTGAATTTGACCCCACACCTTTTATCTATTCAAAGTTTTTTGAAAATCCTTTCAAAAAGCTAATGAATACTAAAAAGGTGTGGGGTTTAATTCGCGCATACAACTTATGTTCCTCCGGCAAAACATCGTCGTCCATAAGTTGTGCGCTTATTAAAGGAGGTTATGATGTGGGAAGGAGTAAATAGACGAAAGTTTCCTCGAGCCAAGTATCCTTGTTTGGTTATCATCCGCAAAAACCACGACGAGCCAGAAGCAATGCTCACTCACACGGAGAATCTTGGTATAGGGGGCGTGTGCGTGGTCTTAAAAAAGAACCTGGGTATGTTTGCGCCCGTCGAGCTAGAGTTAGACCTTATGGATACGCAGTCCCATATAAAATGCGAGGGCAAGGCGGTGTGGATTGTGCAGCGTAAAGACACGGTAGATAGAAAACCGTCGTTTTTCGATACCGGCATCGAGTTCGTCAACATTAAGAAGGAAGATAGCAAAAGGGTTCTTTCTATTGTTGAGCGGTTGATGAAACTCCAATCATAAAAAATGAATTAAAGTGCTAGAAAAAATCAAGAGTCCATCGGACTTAAAGAAATTATCTTTAAAGAAACTCCCCATTATTGCTGAGGAGATCAGGGAAAAGATCCTCGCTACTGTATCGCAGACAGGCGGCCATCTGGCATCAAGCCTCGGCGCGGTAGAGCTGACAATTGCCCTTCATTACTGCTTAGATACTCCCAGAGATGTTGTTATCTGGGATGTAGGCCATCAGACCTACGCGCATAAATTGCTTACCGGAAGATACGGGAATTTTTCCACGCTCAGACAACTTGGCGGTATAAGCGGATTTCCTTCTAAAGACGAATCAGAATACGATTGTTTTACCACGGGGCACAGCTCGACAGCAATATCGCTGGCTTTAGGAATGGTAGCGGCAAGGGATATCAAAAAAACAAAGCAAAAAATTGTGGCTATAATCGGGGACGGTTCTTTGACCGGGGGCTTGTGTTTTGAGGCCTTAAATAATACGGGCCATCTCAACAAGGACATACTCGTGATTTTAAATACGAATGAAATGAGTATTTCTCCGTCGGTAGGAGCCCTTTCGAATTATCTTAACAAGATTATTTCTAGGCCGATATATAACCGTTTTAGAGAGGCGCTGCAGAATTTTGTCAAGACGCGCATCCCTCTTGTCGGTTCGCGCATGTTTAAGCTGGCCTCGAAATTCGAAGAAGTCCTAAAAGGTCTGATTATTCCCGGGATTTTCTTTGAGGAGCTAGGTTTTCGTTATTTCGGCCCGCTGGACGGACACAATACGACCTTATTAATAAATACGCTAAGAAATATTTTAACCTTAAAAGGACCTCGCCTTCTTCACGTTGTCACCAAGAAAGGCAAGGGCTATAAACCAGCTGAGGATTTTCCGGTTAGATTCCACAGCGCAGCGCCTTTTGATATTGAAAGCGGCAGACCTAAGGCCTCCTCCAAAAATAAAAATTCACATACTTATACCGAGATATTCAGCAAAAAAATAATTGAATTAGCCAAGACCGATAACAAAATAGTTACTATCACCGCTGCGATGCCCGACGGGACAGGTCTTTATAGATTTGCCGAACAATTTCCCGACAGATTTTTTGATGTAGGCATTGCCGAGGGGCACGCCATATGTTTTGCCGCTGGATTAGCCAAAAGCGGCCTAAGGCCGGTAGTAGCGATTTATTCGACTTTTTTGCAGCGCGCCTACGATCATATTATGGAAGCCATCGCGCTTCAGAATCTTCCCGTAACTCTAGCCATCGACAGAGCCGGCGTCGTGGGCTCAGACGGAGTCACACACCAGGGGATATTCGATATTGCTTATTTAAAAAGCATACCGAATTTTGTATTAATGGCGCCTAAGGATTTAAGAGAGCTAGAGGCAATGCTTGAGTTTGCCGTTAATCTAAATAGACCAGTAGCCATACGTTATCCTAAAACTTCCGAGCAGCTGACAGAGATCGATGCTTCAGAGGATAAAATCAAGTTGGGTAAATTTCAGGTTCTTCGCGAAGGAAAAGACCTGGCCTTGATTGCGCTTGGTACGACGGTAAAACCGGCAATACAGGCAGCCGAAGATCTGGCAAAGGAAGATATTGATGCGATGGTTATTAATGCGCGTTTTATTAAACCTTTAGACGGGCAGCTGCTAAAAGATATCACTTCGCGGTTTAAAATGATTGTGACTCTAGAAGAAGGAATCATTGATGGCGGATTCGGCACCAGCCTGCTAGAGAAGATAAATCAAATTTGTTCCGATAAAGACTGCCCAAAGGTTCTTAATTTAGGTTTGTCGACGGATTTTGTCACGCACGGCTCACGGGATGAACTTTTAAAAATTGCCGGTCTGGATAAAGATTCGATTATGGAAAAAGTAAAATCATTTCTAAAATCTTCGGTTGTATGGCAAAGATAAAAATTTCTAAAGATAGATGTAAAGCCTGTTATTTATGCATTGTGTATTGCCCCAGAGGCGTTATCACAATCGATTCTAAATTCAATAAATTGGGAGTAAAGCCGGCAAAATTCAAAAACAGCAAAGATAAATTATGCAGCGGTTGCAACTTTTGCTGCATAACTTGTCCTGAGGTTTGTATTGAAGGATACATTGACTAAAAAAGTTTTATTTACGGGAAATGAGGCAATCGCCGAAGCTGCGATTCAGGCGGGTTGCCGATTCTATGCGGGCTATCCGATTACTCCGCAGAATGAAATTCCTGCGTATATGTCTAGGCGTATGCCCGAGGCAGGCGGAATATTTATCCAAGCCGAGTCAGAATTAGCCGCCATAAATATGGTTTTTGGCGCAAGTCTAACAGGTGCACGGGCAATGACAACTTCGTCTAGTCCGGGAATAAGTTTAAAACAAGAAGGGATTTCTTATTTGGCAGGATGCCAGCTTCCGGCGGTAATCGTAAATATTATGCGCGGGGGCCCTGGTTTGGGCAATATTTCCCCCGCGCAATCAGATTATTTTCAAGCCACAAAAGGCGGAGGCCACGGCGATTATCGCTCGATCGTGCTTGCGCCTTCG
This sequence comes from Candidatus Omnitrophota bacterium, assembly GCA_043819095.1. Taxonomy (GTDB): domain Bacteria; phylum Omnitrophota; class Gorgyraeia; order VGKH01; family VGKH01; genus JBDRFF01. The sequence continues at coordinate 3,230 of JBDRFF010000008.1, read as the reverse complement.
TCGGTGCAGGAGTCAGTAGATTTAACAAAATTATCTTTCGATCTCGCCGATAAATATAGAATGCCTGTAATTATTTTAAGCGACGGGATGTTAGGACAGATGATGGAGCCGGTCAATGAATTCGTTATCAAAAAACCAGAGGTTAAAAATACAAAGAAAGCTTGGACACTAACCGGAGCAAAAGGAAGAAAACCGAATATAATTCGGTCATTATTCTTAAAAGAAGGTGCTTTAGAAAGCTTCAATAAAGCTCTTCAGAAAAAATATCGCAAGATAGAGACAGAAGAAACACGATATGAAGCCTTTAATCTAAATGATAGTTCAATTGTTCTTGTTGCTTACGGTAGTGCGGCTCGCTTTGCCAAAGAAGCCATGATGCAGGCAAGTAAGAAAGGTATTAAGGTCGGTCTTATTCGGCCGATTTCTTTATGGCCGTTTCCTAATAATGCATTTTCGAAATTGTTAAGCACGAATAAAAAGCTTAAAGATATCTTGGTGGTTGAGATGAGCGAAGGTCAGATGGTCGAAGATGTCAAGTTAGCAGTAGACGGCCGATGTAATGTTAAATTTTATGGCCGCAGCGGTGGCGGAATCCCAACAGAAGAAGAAATCTTAAAACAAATAAAATCGATTCGTAAATGAAAAAACAAACGAAAACATTTTCCCGACCGCAAAGTATGATTAATAAGCTCACGCATTATTGCGCAGGCTGCGGACATGGAATTGTGCATCGGCTTATCTGCGAGGTGATTGATGAGCTCGCTATTAGAGATAAAACTATTGCTATTGCTCCGGTTGGCTGCGCGGTTCTTGCCTATGATTATTGGGATTTTGATTGCACTGAGGCTGCACACGGCCGGGCACTGGCAGTCGCAACCGGAATAAAAAGATGTTTGCCGGACAGAATTGTTTTTACTTATCAAGGTGATGGGGATTTAGCTGCAATCGGAACCGCTGAGACGATTCATGCTGCTAACCGTGGAGAGAACTTAACTACTATTTTTATCAATAACGCAGTTTATGGTATGACCGGCGGGCAGATGGCTCCGACGACAATTCTGGATCAGGTCACAGCCACGACGCCCCGCGGCCGCGATGCAAAATACGAAGGATATCCCTTAAAGATTTCTGAAATAATTGCGATTTTACCGGGCACTTGTTATGTCGAGAGGACATCGATTAGTTCGCCACAGCAGATTATCAAGACAAAAAAGGCGATAAAGCAGGTATTCCAAAATCAGATTGAGAACAAAGGATTTTCATTAGTGGAAATTTTATCCGCCTGTCCGACGTATTGGGGCATGAAGCCCAAGCAGGCGATGGATTGGATAGATAAGGCATTAGCCAAACAATTTCCGTTGGGGAGATTGAAATAGTCAAATGAAGACACAATTTACGGAATGTAATGACGTAAATTGTATGTCTGAATTTGACCCCCCACCACTTTTAGAAACAGCCCGGCGATTCAAAATTGTGGTGGTCGGGGGGATAAGCGTTTTATTTAAAGACGCTCCATCACTAAAAGTGGTGGGGGGTTTAATTCGCGCATATGACTTACGTCGCACTTCGTGTTCCGTAAGTCATGCGCTCATTAAAGGAGGGTTGAGATGAAAAAGTTGAATTTTATAACCTTCGGTTTAGTTTTCTTCGGAGTTGTCGGAATTAGCTTTGCTCAATCTACAGAAACTTTCACGCTTACTACTTATTACCCCGCACCATACGGCGTGTATAGAGAATTGCGATTATATCCCCGTTCTACCGGTGAGGTTTGTGATGCTACTAAAGCAGGTACGCTAGAATATACCGATACTGGACAGTTGCGGCATTGCGATGGTACTGCATGGCGGACCATAACAAATTATTGGACATTTGATGATGCAAACGACTATCTTTACACAAACGATGCAGAAACTGCAGAGATTTGGAAGGTTGGTATCGGAACCAAGCTTCCCGAAGCTTTGCTAGATATAAAGGAACAGGGAGCAATCGGAGCTGATAATATTCTTAAGATTTCTTCAGCTGATCCAAATAGTGATTTAACGCTTTATACCTCTGGAAGCGCCGGTGATGTAAAATATAACTTTAAGACTAGTGACGGCTCTTCTGAATATGATGCATTAACCATAGATACCGAAGGCAATATCGGCGTAGCAAATACAGATCCTGATTTTACGTCCGGGACTACCGGAGCTGGTTATATAGACGCTGAAGATGTTTGGCTTAGAGCTGCTAATGGAGGTATGGGCGAATGGGCATCGAATTTAGGTGGAGGCGGAGGCCCTGGAGATTGGGATTGTACTTTTGTAAGACGTACCGAACGTTGGTATTATAACAATCCTATAGATGTTTGGTGTCCGGCAGATTATAAAATAATTGATTCTAATATCTCATTTATTCCTGTTAGCACAGGTTTTAATCCGACATTTAATTTTTTTAGAACAGAATATATTACTCAAGGTAGTCAATTTGGGATTCGTGCTTATCATCCCGGCAAACTTGGTACCGAACTCTCAGGTAATGAAATCCAAGTTAATCTATTTTGTTGCAAATAGGATTTTTAAAAAATAAATATAAAATCATAATGGAAGAAATAATTTTTGCAGGTTTCGGCGGGCAGGGCATAATGTTGATGGGAAAGCTTCTTTCTGCTGCAGCCGTTAAAGAAAATAAGATTGTTACTTGGCTTCCGTCCTATGGAGCTGAAGTTCGCGGCGGAACCACTCATTGCATGATAAAGATTTCGGATAAAGAAATTGCTTCGCCTTTTATTGCTCATCCTGATGTATGCATTGCTATGGGCCAGCCGGCTTTGAATAAATTCGAACCCCGCCTAAAAAATAAAGGATTATTAATCGTAAACTCATCGTTAGCAGATAAGAAACCAAAAAGAAAAGATATTAAAGTAATTTTTGCACCGTTAACCGATGTCGCCATTAAGCTGGGGAATATCAAAGTAGCTAATACTATTGCATTAGGTGTTTATTTAGCAAAGAAGAAAAATATAAAGCCAGAAAGTGTCTTAAGCGCCATGAAAGAAATGGCGCCGAAAAATAAACAGAATCTTTTAGAGATTAATCAGCGCGCATTAAAGGAAGGAATGAGGCTCGCAGAATGATTCGCGTTCGATTTGCTCCATCTCCCACGGGATTTTTACATATTGGCGGAGCGCGCACCGGATTGTTTAATTGGCTTTATGCAAAGGCACAAAACGGAAAATTTATCCTGCGCAT
>JBDRFF010000007.1:0-42651 GCA_043819095.1 Candidatus Omnitrophota bacterium | reverse complement strand
GTCATCGACGATGAAGGCCGTGAAAACGAAGGTGATTTAATAATGGCAGCCGGTTTCGTTAAGCCAGAGGATATTAATTTCATGGCAAAGGAGGCCCGAGGCCTGATCTGCGTCCCCATGAAAGAGGAAAGATTACAATATCTAAATCTCCAACCTATGGCTGATAATTTTGTGAAGGAACGACAGAAGACTAATGATCCTTACGGAACTGCATGGATGATGTCTGTTGATGCGGCAACTGGCATTACCACAGGTATATCCGCTTATGATCGCGCAAGGACAGTTCAGGTTCTAACTGATCCTGCGACCAAGCCAGAGGATTTAATACGTCCCGGACATATTTTTCCGTTGAAGGCGGTTAATGGAGGCGTTTTAGTCAGGACTGGTCACACTGAGGCCGCAGTTGATTTAATGCATCTGGCAAAACTGCTTCCAGCTGCTCTAATATGCGAAATCATGAACGAAGACGGCTCTATGGCCAGAACACCGCAATTATTAGAATTCGCAAAAAAACACAATTTGAAGATTTGTACGATTGCCGACCTGATAAAATATCGCAGAAGGACAGAGAAACTTATAAAGCAGGTTACGCAAACAAAATTACCTACCGAATATGGCGGATTTGATTTAATACTTTATGAATCCAAGATAGATAAACTTTGTCATCTTGCTTTGGTTATGGGAGAAGTCAAGAAAGACGAACCAATATTAGCTAGGGTTCATTCTGAATGTTTGACTGGCGATGTGTTTGGATCGCTACGATGCGATTGCGGCCAGCAACTTAAAAAAGCTATGGAGATGATTAAAGAAAATGGCAAAGGCGTAATCTTGTATATGAATCAGGAAGGAAGAGGCATTGGCCTCAAGAATAAAATCTGTGCCTACAATTTGCAAGATAAAGGAATGGATACGGTCCAAGCCAATGAGGCATTGGGTTTCGCTGCTGATTTAAGGGATTACGGAATCGGCGCGCAGATCTTGGTCGATCTGGGCTTAAAGAAGATTCGTCTTATAACTAACAATCCTCGCAAGATTATAGGATTGGATGGTTATGGTCTTGAAGTAGTTGAAAGGGTGGCTTTGAAAGTTTCCCCTACAGCTGTAAATGAGAAATATCTTAGAACCAAAAAAGAGAAATTAGGTCATTTATTTTAAATGATGACATAACTTATGGAGTGTAAGCGAACATAAGTTATAAGTCGGAATTTACCCCGCACCTTTTATATATTCAAATATTTTAAAAACAAAATATGAATACTAAAAAGGTGCGGGGTCAATTCGCCCAAACGACTTATGTTCACTTCGTTCCATAAGTCGTGGGCTTATTGAAAGGAGGGGTGAATTATGGTTAAGATAGTCGAAGGACAACTAGTAGCTAAGGGTAAGAAGTTTTCAATTGTCGCATCCAGGTTTAATGATTTTGTTACTAAACACCTTATAGATGGTTGCGTTGATACACTTACACGTCATGGTGCTAAGGAGAGCGAGATTGAGATAGTTTGGGTTCCCGGTGCGTATGAGATACCTTCAGTAGCAATGAGATTGGCAAAAGGTAAATCTACGGATGCGGTTATCTGTTTAGGAACAGTGATCCGCGGTTCAACACCGCACTTTGATTATATTGCTTCCGAGGTCTCAAAAGGTATATCACAAGTATCTTTATCGACGGGAAAACCAGCGATATTCGGCGTAATAACCGCAGACACAATCGAACAGGCAATCGAACGCGCAGGCGCCAAAGACGGAAACAAAGGTAGAGACGCAGCATTGAATGCCATCGAAATGGTAAATTTAGTTGATAAGATAAAATAAGTGAGGACATAAGTTATGGAGCCTTATATAATAGATTTAAGCGACATAACTTATGTGTCCGAACTTACCACCCACCACTTTTAGAAACAACCGTGGAATTAAAAGAAGGAAGGGTTGAGAAGAGGATGAACATTTTATATAAAAAGAACGCCCCATTACTAAAAGTGGTGGTGGGTTTAATTCACGCAAATAACTTATGTCGTCCCGAAATTTCGGCACTCCATAAGTTATGCGTTCATTAAAAATGCGAAAAAGAACCCGGGCAAGAGAATGCGCTCTTAAGATTCTTTATGAGATTGACGTTACAGGCAATTCTCACATAGAATCATTAGAGAATTTTTGGCAATTTCAGGAAACAAACGATTCTAACATTATTAATTTTACTACCAGTTTAGTTGGGGGAGCTGTTAAGAATATGAATAGAATCGATAAGGAGATATCTAATTTTGCCACCAATTGGCAGCTGAAGCGCATGGCTGTTATAGACAGGAATATCTTAAGACTTGCTACATACGAATTATTGTTTGTTGAAGATATTCCGCCTAAGGTCTCCATTAATGAGGCAGTAGAACTTGCCAAAAAATTCGGCGATGTTGAATCGAGCAGATTCGTAAACGGGGTCTTGGATAAGATAAATAAAACTCTTTGCCCGGACAAAAAATCAAAATAAAATTTCATTAATGAAATTTGTCGATTTACACCTACATACAGATTTTTCCGATAGTATTCTATCGGCTGCTGAATTGGTAAAGTTAGCGGCTGCAAGTGGCCTAAGCGCCATTGCAATTACCGACCACGATTGCCTCGAAGGGATAGAACCTACCAAAAAAGAAGCTGAAAAATTCAATTTAGAAGTCATTCCCGGTGTCGAACTCACCGCAGAGATGGATGGAAAAGAAGTGCACATCTTGGGTTATTATATCAATCATCGCGATGCAAAATTGATCGAGAGACTAGAGAAAATGAAAAAGATCAGAGAAGAGCGTATCTTCGAAATGGTAGAAAAATTAAAAGAGCAAGGCGTGGACAATATCGATCCTCAGGAGGTTTTAAATTTATCAGGCATGGGTACGGTGGGAAGGGCACATCTTGCGGTGATATTAAAACAAAAAGGGTGGGTATCTTCTTTTTCCGAAGCATTCCAAAAATATATTGGAGATAATTCTCCTGCTTACGTGGGCAAATTTAAAATGACGCCTAAGGAGGCAATAAAGACGATTTTGGATTCTGGCGGAATCCCTGTATTGGCTCACCCGCATAGTCTCTGGGAAAATAACTTAATCCCAGAGTTTGTTAAGGCGGGGCTTGAAGGTCTAGAGGTTTATTATCCGGGTTATTCCGAAAGTCAAATCCAGCATTATAAAAATTTAGCAGATAAATTTGGCCTACTTGTAACTGGTGGTTCAGATTATCACGGAGCAATAAAACAGGGGATCGTTATCGGTCAACCTAGGGTTTCTTATGAGGTGGTTGAGAAATTAAAGCAGGCGAAGAATGAGAAAAGATGAATATTTCATGAATAAGGCTTTAGAGCTTGCACTGAAGGCACGGGGTAAAACTAGTCCTAATCCTTTGGTGGGTGCCTTAGTAGTGAAAGATAATAAAATATTAGGGAATGGTTATCATCGAAAGGTCGGTAGACCACACGCGGAGGCGATAGCTTTAAAAAAAGCAGGTAATAGATCTAAGGATGCAACTTTATATGTCACATTAGAGCCTTGTTCTCATTTCGGAAGGACGCCGCCTTGCGTAGATAGCATTATCAGAAATAGGATAAAGAAAGTAATCATCGGTACTAAAGACCCTAACCCGTTAAATAACGGTAATTCTATCCGCGTTCTTCGCGAACATGGCATAAAAGTGAAGTTAGGTTGCTTAGAAAACCGATTAAAAAAGATAAATGAAGATTTTGCGAAATATATCACGCAAAAGACTCCGTTTGTTACAGTTAAGGTCGCGGAAAGCCTCGACGGTAAAATTGCATTAAGCTCGGGTGATTCCAAATGGATTACCTCAAAAAAAGCAAGAAAATTCTCGCACGATTTGAGAAAGTCTTACGATGCGATTTTAGTTGGCATAAATACGATCTTAAAAGATGATCCATTATTAAATTGCCCGGACAAAAATAAAAGATTCTTTAAGATCATCGTTGATAGCAATCTAAAAATACCTCTAAAGGCCAAGATTTTTTCAAGATTATCTCGAGGCAAGATTATTATCGCGACATGTAAAAACAATTCGAGGAAAAACAAATGCAGAATTTTATCCCAGAAAGAGATTATCCTAATCGAAACACCTAGAAAAAACGGAAAAGTCGATTTAGATTTTCTCTTGAAGCAACTTGCGAGATTTGAAATCATAAATGTTATAGTTGAGGGCGGTAGTCAGATCATCGGTTCTTTATTTGATGAAAATTTAGTTGATAAAGTTATGTTTTTTATCGCGCCTAAAATTATAGGCGGAGACAATTCCTTAACCTCAGTAGCTGGAAAAGGTATAAAAACAATTAATAGAACAATTAATTTAAAAAACAGGCAGATAAGACAGATTGGTGACGATCTTTTAATAGAAGGATATGTTTACAGGAATAATCGGAAATCTGGGTAGAGTCGAAAAAAAACTCTATATAAAAGGTTTATTGCGGCTGACAATAGAAATTGATAAACTTTCTGAAAAGATAGAGATTGGCGAAAGTATCTCTGTTAACGGAGCATGTCTAACGGTCACAAAGATAGAGAATAATCGACTGACTTTTGACGTGATGCAAGAGACATTAGAGAGGTCAAATTTAAAGGATTTAAAGATTAGGGGCTCAGTTAATATCGAGCGCGCATTGAAAGCAGATTCGCGTTTAAGCGGCCATTTTGTTACAGGTCATATTGATGCTGTTGGCATTATAAGAAGGAAAGAGTTTAAGAACGGGAGCCATATTTTTCATATTGCTATCGCTAAAGAAATGTTTCCTTATATTGTTCCAAAAGGCTCGATTGCTATAGATGGTATAAGCTTAACCGTAGTGGAAGTAAAAGGAAATGTTTTCTCAGTCCATATAATCCCGCATACTTACAAAAATACCACTTTAGGCAAAAAATCCAATTCAGATAAAGTCAACATTGAGATTGATCAATTGGCAAAGTACGCAGCAAATTTAAATAGACAGTAGATATAAAACTCTTGAAATATACAAGAATTTGCGATATTCTCTAATATGATGACCAAGAGGATCGTTGTTACCGGTATAGGCGTAATCGCCCCTAATGGCATCGGAAGAAAGCAATACTGGCAGTCATTAAGACAAGGCAAGGCTGGTTTCCGAGAGATCAGTCTATTCGATGTCTCTAATTTGAAAGTTAAAATTGCTGGTGAGATAAGCGATTTCGAAGCCAGCGAATTTCTTGGAAAAAAAGGGTTACGTTCTTTAGACAGAAGTACTAAACTTATCTGTTCGGCGGGTAAACTTGCTATCGATGACGCGCATCTGGCTATAACCGAAGAAAATACTAATGATATCGGCGTGGTTGTCGGTACAACCTTAGGAAGCGTCTATAGTATCAGCGAGTTTGATAAAGAGGCGCTCCGCGAAGGTCCGCGCTATGTAAATCCTGCGGCATTTCCTAATACAGTTATCAATTCTCCTGCAAGTCAGGTTTCGATAAAATTCAATATAAAAGGTTTCAATACTACTATCTCGACGGGTTTTACCGCCAGTCTTGATGCAATAGGCTATGCGATTAATTTTTTAAATTTTGACAGGGCAAAAGTTATTTTGGCCGGCGGCGTAGAGGAAATGTGCATACAGACCTTTTTAGGATTTTATAAATTAGGTTTTTTATCGGGCACTAAAGATAATCAGCCTGTTCAGTGTTGCCCTTTTGATAAGAGGAGAAACGGGATTGTTTTCGGCGAAGGCGCTGTATTTTTAGTATTGGAAGACTTAGGGCATGCATTAGAAAGAGAAGTAGAAATATTAGCTGAGATTTCTAATTTCTATATGCGCTTTGATCCTTATCGTATAAATAAATATAATCCTAAAGGCGAAGGAATAAGAAAATCGATGACATCTGTTTTACAAGAGGCCAGATTGAAACCAAAAGACATTGATTATATCTGCGCCAATGCAAATTCGACTGTTTTGGCCGATAAGATCGAAACTGATGCGATCAAAGAAGTTTTCGGTTCACAGGCCAAGAAGACCCCGATAAGTTCAGTTAAATCAATGGTGGGAGAATGCTTTAGCGTTTCGGCCGGGCTTCAGGCAGCAGCAGCGGTTGGTGCAGTAAAAGAAGATTTTATTCCACCGACGATAAACTACCAAGAGCAAGACCCTGAATGCGATTTGGATTACGTTCCCAACCAAGCCCGCGAGAAAGAAATCAGAAATGTGTTGATAAATTCTTTTGGGCCAAGCGGCAATAACAGTTGTTTGGTCATAAAGGACTATAGATAAAATGATCCTGAAAGATAAAGTTGCAATAGTAACCGGTGCCACAAGAGGAATAGGTAGGGCCATTGCTTTAGAGCTCGCGAAAGAAGGCGCAGATATTTCTTTTAATTATGTGAAAAACGCTGAGCTTGCTAATAGCCTGGTTGAAGAAATCGAATCTTCTGGGCGTAAGGCCATGGCAGAGCAAGTTGATATCCGTAACTTTGCAAAAGTAAAAGAATTCGTGGAGAAGACAAAGAATACATTAGGTAAATTGGATATTTTGGTTAATAATGCCGGTATAATAAGAGATAAGGCATTAATGCTGATGGAAGAGTTAGATTGGCGAGATGTGATTGATACTGATTTAAACGGCGTGTTTAATGCATCTAGAGCTTGCATAGTGACATTTATGAAACAGAAAAGTGGTCAGATTGTAAATCTTTCTTCTGTAAGCGGCATCACTGGAACCGCGCGACAGACAAATTATTCTGCATCAAAGGCAGGGATAATCGGTTTTACTAAAGCCTTAGCAAAAGAAGTAGCTGAATATAATATCAGGGTTAATGCCGTTGCCCCGGGCTATATTCAGACTGACATGCTTGATTTTTTAAAAGACGAGCTGAAAGATAGATTAAAGCAGCTTATTCCGTTAGGAAGATTTGGAAAACCGCAAGAGATTGCAAGAGTAGTTTTATTTTTATTAAGTGATTCCGCCCAGTATGTTACTGGTCAAGTAATTACTGTTGACGGTGGAATGGTTATGAGATAAATAAATGAATATCCCGACGTAACGTCGGGATTAATTCGACCATACGATTTACGTTTACTATCGTTCCGTAAATCGTGGTCTCATTAAAAAAGGAGCTCTGTCTGAAATGAGATATTTAGGAATTGAAGAAATCAAAAAGATTATCCCCCACAGGTACCCATTTTTGTTTGTTGATAAGGTGATCGACTACGTCCTAAAGGAAAGCCTAACTGCTATAAAGAATGTTTCAGTTAATGAACAGTTTTTTGTAGGTCATTTTCCTCAAGAGAAGGTCATGCCTGGTGTATTGATTATCGAAGCATTAGCTCAGGCAGGAGCAGTATTTTTCTATCTAAGTAAAAAGACTAAAGAAGATAAGAATCTAATCTATTATCTTGGGAAGGTGCAGGCTAAATTTATGAAGCCGGTTGTGCCTGGAGACCAACTCAGGTTAGAGATAAAACCGATGAAGTTAATGGCCAACGCAGGGATTTTATCTGGCGAGGCCTACGTAAAAGACGAATTAGTTGCAAAAGCTGAATTAGTATTTAGCGTAAAGGGCTAGATTTCAATAGGTTTCATCAATAATCAAGAATTTCCCTCTATCAGTCTTAACTGCTTTTCCTACACGAATAGATTGACTAAATCCCTCCAAAATGATAAACTAATTTGTTAAAATGAATAAATGCCTAATCGGAACTTCAGGCTGGTTTTACGAGTATTGGTGGGGTCAGTTTTATCCTGAAAAGTCCATTGTTTATGGAGCGAAGAGAACATAAACAATATGGCCGAATTTCCGCATTCGTGTTTTTATCGCTCGGCGGATCCGCCGAAGTCCAATAAGCCGTAGGCGGAAATCCCGAGGAGTAAAACTACGAGGGAGCATTAGGTATCTCGCCCTAATGGGCTCGATACCTAATCGCAAGATTAATAAACTAAGGCAATTCGGGAAGTAGCGCAGTTTGGCTAGCGCGCTTGGTTCGGGACCAAGAGGTCGGCGGTTCGAGTCCGCCCTTCCCGACTTTTGAGAATGAAAAGAATTCACATAATTTATTCAGGTAGAGTGCAGGGGGTTGGTTTTAGGTTTACTGTTGAGAGAATTGCTTTGGATTTAGGAATAACCGGATGGGCAAGGAATCTTCATGACGGACGAGTAGAGGTAGTTGCTGAAGCCGAAGAGAAGAAATTGGAAAAATTAATAAAAGAGATCAATTCGAATTTTTCTGATTATATTCAAGATCAAGATGTGGATCGGCAGGAAGCAACTGGTGAGTTCAAGGATTTTGGGATAAAATTTTAATGACGACACAACTTATGGTGCGAGGCGAACATAAGTTGTAAGACGGAATTAACCCCCACAGCTTTGCTTCGTAAAGCGAAGCAGTGGGGGTCAGTTCGCACTTATAATTTACGTTCACTGTCGTTCCGTAAATTATGTGTTTACTGATGCGATACGGAATCTTTTCTGACATTCACAGTAATCTAGAGGCTTTCGAAGAAGTTGTAAAAGCCTACAAAAAAGAGAAAATAGATCGATATCTCTGCTTGGGAGATATTGTCGGATATGCGGCAAATCCTAAGGAATGTATCGCGAAAACAAAACAGCTTAAAGCTGTAGTTGTTGCGGGAAATCACGACTGGGCAGCGGTTGGTCTAACCGATACGACATATTTTAGACCGGTCGCTAAACAGGCGGTTTTTTGGACTGCCGGACAATTGGATAAGACAGAGAAAGATTATTTAAAATCTCTCAGTCTTGTTTATGATAATGAAGAGCTAACAATAGTCCATGGTGCTCTTAACGAACCAGAAAGTTTTCATTATCTTCTGGATAGCGTTTTGGCTGAAGAAACTTTTAATTTAATGAAGAATAATATCTGTTTTATTGGTCATTCGCACGAACCAGGAATATTCGTTAGAGATAAAGAAAAGATTTCTTACTTTACTGAACCCAAAATAAAAAAATCCAAAGATAAAAAATATATCGTAAATGTTGGGAGCGTAGGTCAGCCAAGAGACAGAGATAATCGCGCTGCTTACTGTGTTTTTGATACAGAAAAAAAAGAAGTTTATTTAAAAAGGATTAAATACGATATAGAAAAGGCACAAATTAAAATTGTTAATGCGGGTCTGCCGGCTTTTTTGGCGGCGAGGTTGGCATCTGGAATATAGAAGTGGATAAAATAAAAGCTAAAAAAGAAATCGAAGAATTACGAAAAGAAATCAATCATCACGATTATCGTTATTACGCATTAAATCAACCGGAGATTTCTGATAGAAAATACGATGAGTTCATGCGCCAATTAAAAGAACTTGAGGATAAATTTCCCGATTTGATTATCCCTGAGTCACCGACACAACGAGTCAGCGGTCAGGTTCTTGAAGGTTTCAAGACAGTAAAGCACAAAACCAAAATGTATTCTTTGGATAATACCTATACGGTTGATGAGATCAGAGATTGGCAAACGCGGATTAAGAAACTGATCGCGCATGAGAAAATTGAATATGTTATTGAATTAAAGATCGACGGTGTCAGCGCAGCGCTAACTTACAAAAAAGGTGTATTCGCTTTAGGTGCGACTAGGGGTGATGGTATGTCTGGAGAAGGCGTTACTTTAAATTTGAAAACCATTCGGGCTATTCCTTTGAATTTACGGGGAAAAGATTTTCCTGATTTTGTAGAAGTACGCGGCGAAATTTATATGGACATAAATGATTTCCGGGCTCTAAATAAAGAAAAGACCAGAAAGAAGGAAAATCTTTTTGCTAATCCGCGTAATGCCGCAAGTGGTTCACTAAAACTTCTCGATACGGGCTTAACTGCAAAGAGAAAATTAAATTGCTTTATTCATTCTTTCGGAAGCATTGAGCAAGCTAAAGGAATTAAAACTCATTGGGACTTTTTGCAAGATTCCAAGAAATGGGGATTACGTGTAAATCCCAATAGTAAATTATGTAAAGATATTGAAGAAGTAATAGATCACTGTATGAGGTGGCAGGATAAGCGTGATGGCCTCACTTATGAAGTTGATGGAATGGTTATCAAAGTTAATGCTCTCACTCAACAGGAGAAACTCGGATTCACTCTTAAGAGCCCTCGATGGGCAATTGCTTATAAATTTCCTGCGCACCAGGTAACAACGGAAATCAAAGATATAAAAGTTCAAGTGGGAAGAACTGGGACGCTTACACCTGTGGCAGAATTAGAACCAAAAAAATGCGGCGGCGTTACAATATCTAGGGCCACTTTACATAATTTCGATGAAATAGAACGCCTAGGCGTTAAAATCGGCGATCGCGTAATAGTTGAAAGAGCCGGCGATGTTATACCGAAAATTATCAAGGTCGTAGCTTCAGTTCGTAAAGGAAAAGAAAAGAAATTTTCTATTCCAAAACAATGCCCTGAATGCGGCGGAAAAGTTACAAAAGAAAAAGAAGAAGATGTCGCCTATTATTGCATTAATCCGTCATGCCCCACACAACTGGAAAGAGGATTACTTCATTTCGCATCAAGGACTGCGATGGATATCGAAGGAATGGGCGAGTCTGCGGTCCAGCAATTAGTTCGTAATAAAATGGTCAAAGATTTTGTTGATATCTATTCTTTAAAAAAAGAAGATTTGTTAAAACTGGAATTATTTAAAGATAAAAAAGTAGATAATCTTATTGCTGCTATAGAAAAAAGCAAAGCGCAGCCTTTGTCGCGACTTTTATTTGGGTTAGGCATTAGACATGTGGGGGAGAAGGCTGCTTTTGTTTTAGCGCAGAGATATGCAAGTTTGGATAAGTTGATGTATGCAAATGTAGAAGAAATACAGAATATACGTGATATCGGCAGCGTAATGGCCCAGTCCATAATTGATTTTTTCCGTCAGGAACAGACTAAAAAGATAATTGAAAAGCTTAAAAAAGCCAGTGTAAACACTCAAGAAAAAGTCATAAAATCAACATCAGGGAAACTTTTAGATAAAAGATTTGTTTTCACGGGAGAATTGAAAAGCTTCGCTAGAGACGAAGCAGAAAGAAAAGTTCAGGAATTAGGTGGAGAATTTTCTTCAAGCGTTAGCAAGAATACGGATTTTGTAGTAGCTGGTGAAAATCCCGGCTCAAAGTATCAAAAGGCAAAGCAATTCGGCGTAAAGATTATTAGCGAACAGGAATTCAGTAAAATGATTAAGCCCCGCTAGAGATGAATCTCTAAGCGAGGTAAATAGGAGGCAAATTTTGGATAATATCTTTCTAAGAAAGATCATAGTAATCTTGATTTTGGTCTCTTTTTTAAGCCTCGAAGGCTGTGAGGCATTTAGAAAAAAATTCATACGTAAGAAAAAGAAGAAAGAAGCCGAGGAGCAAGTAGTTCTAGAGCCTCAAGAATATCCTGAGGTGGTTTATGATAATATAACTCTTTATAGCAATCACTATAATCTTTGGAAGGCATGGCAGGTTGAATTGTTAGAATCTTTAAAAGAAGGCCAGAGCTATAAAAAACAGATTCAGTGCTTTGACGAAGTATTGAAAAACTTAAGCGAGATGCGGAATTTATTGGCAGATCAGAAACAGCAAGAATTGGATATTTATATTCAGCAGATTGCCGGCTACAAAGAGAAATTGTCCGGGTCTAAATTGAAGTATGCCATCTTACCTCAATTAAAAAATAGATTAAATAGTATCGATAAAAAAATAAGAACAAATTTTACTTACAATAAGATCGAAGACTGGATAAAAGATTAAGATTATGATTCTAGAGACCGTAGCTGTTGGTGCCTATCAAGCTAATTGTTATATTTTAGCTAAAAAAGATGGATTGGAGGCAATAGTCATCGATCCGGGCGATGAATTCGACAAAATTAAAAGCATTATTGATAGACACAGGTTAACTCCCAAGATAATTATAAATACGCACGGACACATAGATCATATAGGCGCAAATGACGAATTCGCTCTGCCGGTTTATATCCATAAAGATGATGTGGAGTTTTTGTCTGATTCTAAAAAAAATATGTCATCTTTCTTAAATTTACCCAAACTTCCTAAAACGGAAGTCAAGACTTTGAAGGATAAAGACAATATCGGACTGGGCAATTTGACTTTGGAGGTAATCCACACTCCCGGCCATACGCCAGGAGGCATTTGCTTAAAAACAGATAATATGATTTTTACCGGGGATACACTGTTTGCTGGAGGAATCGGCAGGACGGATTTTCCCTATGCCTCTGAAGAAAAAATGGTTAATTCTTTGAAGAAATTGATGAGCTTTCGGGATGATATAAAAATTTTTCCCGGTCACGGGCCGAGTTCAACCATAGGTGAAGAAAGGCAATCAAATAATTTTTTGTAAATGAAAGAACAATTAGATAATTTCATGAATTATTTATCCATTGAACGCGGCTTAGCCAAAAACACTTTGGAGTCTTACAGCCGCGATCTAAAGAAATATTTTTCTTTTTTGAAATCAAGAGGCCTGATTGATGCAGCTAAGGTTGATAGGAATCTAATCAACGCATTTTTAATGAAACAGAAAGACAAAAGTCTTTCTATGAATTCTATAAGCAGAAACTTGGTAGCAATTAAGGTATTCCATCGTTTTCTTGTCAGGGAAGGCCATTGCAAGCTAGATCCCACAAGTCTGTTTGAGTCTCCTAAATTGTGGAGGCGAATTCCTGAGGTTTTGTCAACTCAGGAAGTCAAGTCTATAATCGATGTAATCTATCCTCGTAATTGGCAAGGCATAAGAGACAGGGCAATATTGGAATTGATGTATGCTTCGGGTATGCGCGTATCGGAACTTGTAAATTTAAAGGTTTCCGATTTGAATCTAGATATCGGATTTGTCCGGTGTTTAGGCAAGGGCCAGAAGGAAAGGATAATCCCTATCGGTAAAAGCGCCATTATAGCATCAAGGAGATATTTGGATAAGACTAGAGGAAAACTGGCTAAAAAAGATGCTTCATCATTTCTATTTTTAAGCAGGCTCGGAAAAAGGATTTCCCGTCAATCAATCTGGAAGATTGTAAAAAAATATGGCAGAATCGCTAAAATAAAGAAAAAGATCAAACCGCATACCTTAAGACATTCTTTCGCAACTCATCTTTTAGAGCGAGGTGCGGATTTAAGATCAGTACAGGAGATGTTAGGCCATTCTGATATTTCAACTACACAGATTTATACACATGTAAATAAAGATAGATTAAAATCGATTCATAAGCAATTTCATCCTAGACCATAAAATGCGTGTTAACAAGTTAGATAAATTACCGAAAGAGATTCTTGGTTTATTAAGGCGCTTTGGCAGACTTGCCGAAGAGAACGGCTACCTTGCGTTTGTGGTGGGCGGAGTAGTGCGTGACCTCTTTCTAGGCAGAAAGAATTTTGATTTCGACATCGTTATCGAAGGAGACGGAATCGATTTCGCTAAAAAAATTTCCAAAGAATTTAAAGCAGAGCTTACAAAGCATGAAAGATTCAATACAGCCGTATTGGTTATGCCTAGCGGCTTAAAGATCGATGTTGCCACAGCCAGAAAAGAAGTTTATGGACATCCTGGCGCATTACCAGAGGTTACTGCGGGAAGAATTATAGATGATCTTTACAGAAGAGATTTTTCTATTAACGCTATGGCAATTGATATTACTCCTGGAGGATTCGGAACGCTAATCGATTTTTTTGATGGCCTGAAAGATTTACGGGATAAAAAGATCAAGGTTCTGCACGATTTAAGTTTTATCGACGACCCAACCAGAGTCTTGCGGGCGATTCGCTTTGAGCAAAGATTTAAATTTAAGATAGAGGGGGATTCTTTTGATTTAATCAAGCAGGCTATAAGAAAGCGCGTTTTCGAGACAGTTAAACCTCCAAGAATTTGGCAGGAGCTTTATCTTGTTCTGAATGAAGCCAAGCCTAAAAGTTATATTCAGCGCTTAGCTAAGGTCTGTGGGCTTTATTTTATTCATCCAAAACTAAAAATTGATCGCAACATATTTAGATTATTCGATGCTATAGAAAGGTCCTCCGGTAGAACGAATATCGTATCTTGTGATGATTTTAAATTTTGGATTATTTATTTTATGGCATTGACAGATAGGCTTAAATTAATTGAAATAAAAAAGTTAGCTGAGAAATTCAATCTTAAAAGGAATGAGAAGAAAAAAATATATTCTTATAAGAATGTTAATAAAAATTTATTTGAATTCTTGGGAAAGCAGAAATTGCGGCAAAGCCAAGTCTATATAGTTTTGGAGCCGCTAAGCTATGAGGCCTTGCTTCTTTTAAAGATTAAAGCAAAAAATCAGATTGCGAAGAAGAGAATCGGCGTCTTCTTAAATATTTATAATAAAACAAAACTAAGTATTAACGGCCACGATTTAAAACTGCTGGGGGTCAAGTTGGACAATCGTTTTAAAAATGTTTTAGATAAAGTTTTTTATAAGAAGTTAGACGGCGGGCTTGAAACAAAAAAAGAAGAGCTCGCATACGCAAGCAGATTAATAAAGAACTTATGACTATCGGTCTGTTACAGATCATTATCAGGATTCCTAATAGCAATTCATTAAAAGAAAAACGAATGATCCTGCGTAGCCTAAAAGACAAAATAAGAAATAAATATAATATATCTTTGGCAGAAGTTGACGCTCACGATAAATGGCAGAAGTCGGTTTTAGCAATATCTAAAGTGGATAAGGAACGGGTAATGGTTGATAGGGCTTTCTGTAATATAGTTGATTTTATAAAAGATTTTATCGGCGTTGAATTAGTTGATTATCAAACGGAGTTGTTTTAGATATGGGCAGAATGGAAAGACTTAATGAAACATTCAAAAGAGAAATCAGCTTGATTATCCAAAAGGAATTAAAAGATCCCCGGCTGGGTTTTATAACAATAAACCGAGTGGAGATAACCAAGGATTTAAGTTACGCAAAAATCTTTTTTACTGTTTTAGGCAGCGAAAAGGATGCCAATTTAGCTTTACACGGTCTTCAGAGTGCGGCCGGCTACATAAGAAGATTGTTATCCGATCGTATCGAAATAAGGCATAGCCCAGAACTTGTTTTTACATTAGATAAGTCAATCGAGTACAGTATGCACATTTACGAAGAAATAGAAAGGTTGAAAAATGAGTCTAAAAAAAGTTCTAAACGCAATAAAAAAACATAAAAAATTTATCGTTAGCGCCCATATAAACCTCGAGGGGGATGCCTTGGGCGCAGAGCTGGCTTTAGCAAGGCTGCTAAAAAAGATGGGCAAAAAGGTATCAGTCGTAAATGCGGACAAATCCCCTAAGACATACGATTTTTTGCCTGGTGTAAAATCTATTATAAATTCCAAGAAAAGAATTCCGGATTACGATGTGTTGATCGCCGTGGATTGTTGCGACGAGAGAAGGCTCGGTAGCGTTTCTAAATTAATTAAAAAAGACAAGATCACTATCAATATCGATCATCACAAAAGCAATAATAGATTCGGCGATGTAAATTGGGTGATGCCGGAAGTATCTTCGGCGGCAGAGCTGGTTTATCATATGTTCAAGAAACTGAATTATAGATTGGATAGAATGTCTGCTTTGTTGTTATATGTCGGGATTTTGACAGACACGGGCTCGTTTCGTTACAGCAACACAAATGCAGGAACGCATAGAATCGTCGCGGAATTATTAAGTAAAAATTTATCAGCAAATAAAATTTATCAAAAGATCTATGAAGCTAATCCTCTAGCGCAGATGAAGTTAGTAACTAGCATTCTTAATAGCTTCCAGACCGATAACTCAAATAAAATTGCTTGGGTGAAAATAGAGTCTGATGAATTAAGGAGATTAAACTCCAGGGTCGATATAGCGGATAACATCTTTGACTTTTTGCGTTCAATAAAAGGCGTTGAAGTTGCAATGATTTTTAAACAGATTAATTCCAGGCTGACAAAGGTGAATCTAAGGTCAAGGGGAAGAATAGATGTAGCGAGGTTAGCGGGAAGTTTCGGCGGCGGAGGTCATCGCGCTGCCAGTGGATGCTCAATAGAGAAAGGGATTAAGCAATCAGAACAGCTTGTTCTTAAAAAACTCAAAAGGATAATATGAAAGAAGGCATTCTAATTATTGATAAACCAGCAGGGATTACTTCGCATGATGTCGTAGATGCAGTAAGAGGGAAACTCGGCATAAGAAGGGTCGGGCATGCTGGCACGTTGGATCCTATCGCAACAGGAATTTTGATAATCCTTGTGGGAAGAGCAACTAAATTTTTTAATAAATTCGTAAATTTTTTCAAGGAATACACTGCTACTTTAACCTTAGGTATCACAACTGATACCGGCGATGCTTTGGGAAAAGTTATTAAGACTCAAGACATAGAAGGGCTAAACCCGGAAAAAATTAAAGATGTTTTTGGGAAGTTCGTTGGTGAGATCCAACAGGTTCCGCCCATGGTATCAGCTTTAAAATATAAAGGTAAGAGGCTTTATATTTTAGCAAAAAAAGGAATAGTAGTTCCCCGCAAATCAAGAAAGTTAACGATATACGCTTTAGAGGTAAAAAAGATAGATTTACCTAAGATAGACTTTTATGTGAAATGTTCCAAGGGCACATATATCCGTCAACTTGGCGAAGATATCGGCAACTGCTTGAATTGCGGAGGACACATTTCAGAAATTAGACGGATCGCCATTGGTCCATTTAGAATCGAAGAGGCAGTCAAGGTAGAAGACGTAAATGAAAGTCTGTTACGGCGCTGGCAAGATTAATCACAAATTTAGACGTCCGGTTTTATCTATCGGCGTTTTCGACGGAGTCCACCTCGGACATAAATACATAATTAAAAAGATAGTTGAAAGGGCCCGTAGGATTCGCGGTACCAGTATTGTTTTTACTTTTTATCCCCATCCCTATCATGTGCTTAAGCCTCATAAATACCTGCCTCTTTTGATTTCTTTAGAACATCGTATAAGATTGCTGGCGGATTTGGGCGTCGACGTATGCATAGTTCAAGGATTTACGGAAAGATTTTCAAAGATTGATAAAATAAGATTCATTGAAAATATATTATTAAAAGAGATTAATCCTTCTGAGATTTTCGTGGGCAAAGATTTTAATTTCGGAAAAAATAAATTAGGTAATATCAAATTATTAACAGAAAGGGAAAGGATCCATAATTTTAAAGTAAGGGTTATCCCGACGAGGTTGATTGGAACAAGGAAAATAAGTAGTACTCTGATCAGGAGTTTAATCCAAAAAGGAAACTTAAAAAAAGCGGCCAGGTTTTTGGGTAGACGCGTATCGATTTTCGGAAAAATAGTAAAAGGCTCTAGGCGTGGAAAGATTTTAGGTTTTCCTACAGCAAACATTGATTATAAACATGAAGTACTTCCGTCAAAAGGAGTTTATGCGGTCAAGATAAAATTAGATAAAAAGAGATTTTTAGGCGTGGCCAATATCGGATTGAGGCCATCTTTTAAGAAAAGTGCTCGCGGTAGAGTTGTCGTAGAAGTGTATATCTTTAATTTTAATAAAAGAATCTACGGAAAATCCATAGAAGTTGAGTTTGTAAAAAAGATTCGAAACGAGAATAAATTTAAGAATAGATCTTCACTTGTCAGACAGATAGAAGAAGACCTCAAGAAAACAAGGCAAATCTTTAAGAGTCCTACCAGATAGCCTCCTTTAGAGGCAATCCCAAAACACAATATATTGTTGTCAGATGTCCTTTTTGACACTACTTATTGTAGCACAATAAAATAAGTCAATTTTTTCCTTGACAAGAAGTTATGCATCATAGTATACTGGGTATACAAAGTGCCAGAAAGTGGAGAGAAGTGGTAAAATATTAATGCTTTTTAAAATATTTAAAAATTATGTTTTACGGTGAATACCAACATACATTAGACCGAAAAGGTCGCTTGATCCTACCTTCGAAAGTCCGCGAGGCAGCTAAGACGAACTTTGTAGAAAAATTCTATTTGACCAGAGGCTTAGATAAATGTCTTTTTATGTTTGCCGAAGAAGAATGGCGCACGCAGGAACAGAAATTCAAATCAATGTCTTTTACTAAGCAAGAAACCAGAAAATTTAATCGCATTTATTTTTCAGGGGCAACAGATGTTGTTCCTGATAAACAGGGAAGGATCCTTGTTCCGTCATACTTAAAAGATTTTGCTCAGATAAAACGCGAAGTGGTAATCATCGGTGTTGCCAACAGGGTTGAGATTTGGAGTAAAGATCTTTGGAAAGAATTTTATAGTTCTTCCAAGGAATCTTTTGAGGATATTGCGGAGAAATTAATTGATTAGGACGGTAATGGAGCATAAGCCAGTTATGTATAACGAAATAATAAACTATTTAGATTTAAGAGCGGGAAAAGTAATACTCGATTGTACTATCGGAACCGGGGGGCATGCTAGAAAGATACTCCAGAAGATTACTCCCGGCGGAAAACTTATAGGAATTGATAGGGATGCCGATTCGCTGTCGTTTGCCGAGCAGAACCTAAAAGAATTTAAGGGTTCTTACATTTTAGTCAAGGATGACTTTCGTAATCTGGATTCAGTGTTAGAAAACATAAAAATTAAGAGAGTGGACGGCATCCTTTTTGATTTAGGGGTTTCTTCATTTCAGCTGGATAATCCCAAGAGGGGATTCAGCATAAGAGGGGATGGGCCTTTAGATATGCGCATGGATAAAGATAGCTATATCTCTGCATATGATCTTGTAAATTCGTTATCAGAAAGAGAGATATCTTCCATCCTTCGCAATTTCGGCCAGGAAAGATGGCACAACCGTATTGCTCATTTGATGGTGGAGAAAAGAAGCAAGACACCGATTTCTACGACGAAAGAATTATCCGAGCTCATTGTTAAAAGCATCGGATACAAATATAGAGATCAAAAAATCCATCCTGCCACAAGGACTTTCCAGGCCATTCGCATCGCGGTCAACAGAGAATTAGAGGCATTAGATATAGCTTTGGATAAAGCCATAAACGTTCTTAAAAAAGACGGCCGTATCTGCGTGATTGCTTTTCATTCTCTGGAAGATAGAATCTCAAAAGAAAAAATTCGAAAATACTCCAAAGAAAGCCTGGTAAATATTATTACCAAAAAGCCCTTAAGGCCGATGCAGGAGGAGATAGAAGATAATTTTCGCGCCAGGAGCGCAAGATTAAGGGTGGCTGAAAGGATATAGATGAGATTAAATAGATTTTTCATATTTTTGTTGATAATAACCGTTGTTAGCTTACTTTATGTTCAGATGCAGGTTGAGACTGTCAAGTTGGCCTATGAGGGCAGGGTCAAACAAGATCGGCTGAAAGACTTGCTTGATGATAGAAGCCTTCTGGTGTATAATATAAACACTTTAGAGTCAGCACATAACTTAGGTCAGAAGGTTTTGTGCTCACAGAAGGATTTACAGTTTACAGACAGAAGTCAAATCGCATCGTTAAAGTTGCCGGCTAGATTGAATATTAACCTGGCTAATTCAAAAAGAAGTACTAATTTCTTCGCTAATTTGTTTAGCTTGAAGTCTAAGGCCGAAGCAACAGAAAAAATTAAATAAAATAATTTAAGTTGTGTTTATTAAAAAGCCCTCTGTCCGCCTTAAGGTACTTATCTCTTTCCTCGTATTATTCTTAGTACTTCTTTCCCTAAAACTTATCCTGATTCAACTTTTTAGATCTGATTATTTGCGTAAACTTGCAGAGAAACAGCATCATAATTTCTTAGAGCTTGTGCCGCAAAGAGGTATAATCTACGACCGAAACTTAAGACCGCTGGCGATGAACCTTCCGGTTCAGTCGCTATATGCGATACCGAGCGCAGTTGAAAATAAAGTTGAGGTTGCTAGCAGGCTCGCATCAATCACCGGCACAAGTAGAAATTTTTATCTTAGTCGGCTTAATCGCAAGAAGGCCTTCATTTGGCTGGAGAGAAAATTATCCAACGCAGAATACGAGAAGATACAATCCTATAATATCGAAGGTTTAGACTTTAGGAGGGAAGCCAAACGATATTATCCCAATACAGAGCTTGCTTCCCATGTTATCGGTTTTGCCGGTTTGGACAATGTCGGCCTAGAAGGAATAGAACTTCATTATGATAAGTACCTGAAGGGAAAATCTGGTTGGTCGATGATTGTAAGAGATGCAAAACAGCAGGATTTGATGCTGGAAAAAGAATTTGTCCCGCCGCAGGACGGCTACGATTTAGTATTGACTATTGATGAGACAATTCAATTTATCGCCGAGAGAGAACTTGAAGCAGCCTACAAGAAACATAACGCTAAAGGGGCTTCGATAATAGTTATGGACCCTCAAACCGGCGAGATACTGGCGATGGCAAATCGGCCCACATTCGATGCTAATAATTTTAATATGGCAGAAGCTGATAGTCGAAGAAATAGAGCTATAAGCGATTTTTACGAACCCGGATCTGTATTTAAAATTGTTACAGCCTCAGCAGCTTTGGAAGAAGATAAAGTAACCGAAGAAGACGAATTTTTTTGCGAGAACGGTGAATACAGAGTTGCCAATCATATCTTGCATGATTATCGTCCGCACGGTACACTAACTTTCAAAGAAGTAATTATGAAATCAAGCAATATCGGTGTGACAAAAGTCGCACAGATATTAGGCCCGGAGATCGTTTATAGATATATTAAGCTTTTTGGATTTGGTTCTTTGACGGAGATTGATTTGCCGGGAGAAGTGGAGGGTTGGGCAAAACCGCCTCGTCAGTGGTCAAAGACATCTATCGGAGCTATTCCTATCGGTCAAGAGGTCTGCGTTACAGTATTGCAATTGGTTACTGCGATTTCCTCTATAGCAAACAACGGCATCCAGATGAGGCCGTTTATAATTAAAAAGATTCAGGATAAAAGAGGTGAATTGATCAAAGAATTTAGTTCTAGAGAAATGAAGAGAGTGATTAGCGAAGAGACAGCTTTAAGAATGAAAGAGATTTTAACTTCGGTAGTAGAATCCGGTAGCGGCATACGTGCGAAAATACCTGGTTATAAAGCCTGCGGAAAGACCGGGACGGCCCAAAAGGTTGAAGGTGGCAGATATTCGCATTCTAAATTTAGAGCTAGTTTCATTGGTTTTGTTCCTAAGGAGAATTCAAGGGTTGCGATTGCGGTTTTTTTTGATGAGCCCCATCCTGCCTATTTGGGAGGGACAGTTGCCGCCCCTGTATTTAAAAAAGTTGCCCAGGACGTTCTAAAATATTTGAAAACTTCAAAAGAAATGGAATTGGTAGCGTTGTATGAAACTGAGAACGTTATTCCCTAATCTAGATAAGATTCCTAATCCAGAGATTAAGCAAATCCACTGCGATTCAAGTTTAATCTCTAAAGGAGATCTGTTTGTGGCTATTAAGGGCACAGAGGCCGATGGCCATAAATTTATAAAACACGCAATCCTAAATGGCGCAGTAGCAGTTGTTAGAGAAAAGAATAATCAGATTTCAAAAAAAATGAAGACCAGCGGTGTAACTTTTATCGATGTCGCAGATACCCGCAAGACATTATCAGGGTTGGCTGCGAGATTTTATGATTTTCCTTCTGAAAAACTAAAAGTAATCGGCATAACCGGAACAAACGGTAAGACCACAGTCAGCTATCTAGTGGAAAGCATTCTAGAACAGGCAGGTTTACCGACAGGCCTAATCGGTACAATTGATTATAAATTCAAACACCTAATTTTGCCGTCGATAAATACGACTCCTGGCCCGTTAGAGACCCAATCATTTTTATCGAAGATGCTAAAAGAGAAGATTAGATACTGCGTAATGGAAGTCTCATCGCACGCTCTAAGCCAGGGCAGGGTAAGGGATGTGAATTTTGATACAGCGGTATTTACAAATTTGACTCAGGATCATTTGGACTATCATCACAATCTAAAAGATTATTTCGAAACCAAGGCAAATTTATTTAAAAATTTAAAATCCAATTCTTGGGCAGTGATAAATAACGACGATCTTTATGTCCGCAAAGTTTCCAAAATTACAGCAGCCAAAATTATCAGATTTGGATTATCGAGGTCTTGTGAAATTAGAGCCAGCAATATTAGGCCGAATCTAAGCGGGAGTGAATTTCAGGTAAACGCTCCCAAGAAAAAATTCATGATAAAAACAAGTTTGATCGGTCGGCACAATGTCTATAATATCCTTGCAGCAATCGCCGTTGGGTTCACTCAAGAATTAGATCTTGATATAATCAGAAAAGGAATTGAGAGATTATATTGCGTCCCGGGAAGATTGGAATCGATTCATCTCGGTCAGAAATTTCAATTATTAGTTGACTATGCCCACACTGAAGATGCGCTGAAGAACGTCTTGACTTCTTTAAAAGAATTTAATAGAGGTAGGCTGATTGTTGTTTTCGGATGTGGCGGTGAACGTGATAAAACTAAGCGACCGAAAATGGGGAAGGTTGTCAGCAGATTAGCGAATCATTTTATCTTAACGAATGATAACCCGCGCAGAGAAAATCCTCTGAAAATTATTCAGGACATAACAAAAGGAATCAAGACAAAAAAATATGAAATTATACCTAATAGGTACAAGGCGATCGAAAAGGCAATAAGCCTGGCAAAAGATAATGACACCATTTTAATTGCAGGTAAGGGGCATGAGACTTATCAGATATTAAAAGACAGGGTTCTGCCGTTTGATGATAGAAAGATAGTTAGAAAAATTCTGAGATGTTTAAAATAAAAGATTTACTAAAAGCGACTAACGGAGAATTATTACAGGGTAGAGCCAATACATCTGTAAAAGATATATCCAGTGATACTCGGACAATAAAACTTGGTGAATTGTTTATTGCTTTAGAAGGAAATAATTTTGACGGCCATCATTTTATAAAAGATGCGATAAAAAATAAGGTAAGGGCTATAATAATTTCAAAAAGGATAAATTACCCAAAAAATCTCGTAGTTATTTTAGTTCCGGACACAAGGAGAGCGCTTGAAGACATTGCTAGTTTTCATAGAAATAAATTTAAGATCCCCATAATTGCTATAACAGGAAGCAATGGAAAGACTACAACAAAGGATATGCTCGCGCATATATTATCGAAAAAATATAGGGTTCTTTTTACCGAGGGTACAGAAAATAATAGCATAGGCGTATCCAAAGCGCTTCTTAAATTAAATAAAAACCACCAGATTGCCGTATTGGAATTAGCGACAAATCACTTTGGAGAAATACTGAATCTTGCTAGAATTTCCAGACCAGATACAGCTATTTTTACCAATATCGGTCAATCCCACTTAGAATTTTTGAAGAACCTTCCAGCCGTCTTTAGAGAGAAATATAGTCTAATTAAACACTTAAAATCCAAAGGTCGCATTATTTTTAATAACGACGACCGTCATCTTAGAAAAATAGAGAAAAAATCAAAAAGGAGATTCAAGATTTGCGCTTTTAGCATCAAAAGCGACTCGGATTTTAAAGCAACAAAAATTAATTTGGGCTTTGATTATTTGGATTTTTTATTTAATAACAAAATTTGGATTAGATTGAGAACGCCTGCAGAGTATAATGTCTATAATGCCTTAGCAGCGATTGCATGCGCAAAAAGTTTTAGACTAAATATCAAGACAATAAAGTCAGCTTTAGAGGAATTCCAGCTTCCGAAAAGGCGCTTTAATTTCAATAGAATTAAGGATTTTTATTTGATTGACGATTGCTATAACTCCAATCCTTCATCGTTGACTAATGCAATAGCGGTTCTTTCAAGATATAGATGCGGTAAAAGGATATTAGTCTGCGGCGATATGCTAGAATTAGGTAAAACTTCGAAACAGCTTCATTTTGGTCTTGGTAAGAAAATAGGAAGAAACGGAATCGATTTTCTTATAGCGGTTGGAAAATTAGCGGGATGGACGGCAAGGGGTGCGCAAAAAGGAAAGCTAAATAAAAGGAGAATCTGGCGGTTTAATTCTTCTGATAAGGTTGCTAATAGATTAGCCAAAATCATTGATACAGGAGATGTGATTTTAGTTAAGGGCTCTAGATTGGTAGCAATGGAAAAGGTAGTTGAGGATATAAAGAAGCGCTTTAATTCTTAAAAGATATGTTTTATCATTTTCTTTATCCATTAAAAGATTTATTTTTCGGCTTTAATGTCTTACGTTATATTACTTTTCGCAGTGCTATGGCCGCCGTTACTGCTTTTGTATTGAGTTTAATATTGGGAAAGATTTTAATACCGAAGTTCAGCCGTTTTAAAATAGGAGAAAAAGTTCTCAAAGAAGATAGCGCAAAACTCGATCGCTTGCACCGTCATAAAGAAGGTACTCCCACAATGGGTGGCGTCTTTATCCTTTTAAGCATACTCTTAACAGTTCTTTTATGGGCAGATCTGACTAATAAATTTATATTGCTTACAAGTTTTGTCTGTGTGTATTTGGGGATTTTAGGTTTCAGTGACGATTTACTAAAATTAAGGAAGAGAAATTCAAAAGGCCTTTCTTTTAATACAAAATTATTTTTACAGGTAATTCTAGGTTTAGTTATTGGGACCTTTCTATATTTAGCTCCAGATTTTAAGTCGACATTAAATTTTCCTTTCTTTAAGAAAGCCGTTTTTGATTTAGGAATCTTTTATATTTTATTTGTAACGATTGTAATCGTGGGTACATCAAATGCGGTGAATATTACCGACGGGCTGGATGGGTTAGCTATCGGTTGCGTAATTATTTCTGCATTGGCGATTGCAGTTTTAAGTTATATTTCTGGGCACGCTAAATTTAGCGAATATCTTTTCTTACCCTACATTGAAGGCGCATCAGAGCTATCTGTTTTCTGTGGAAGCATTCTCGGCGCCAGCCTGGGATTTTTATGGTTTAATTGTCACCCCGCAGAAATTTTTATGGGAGATGTGGGCTCACTTGCTTTAGGCGGAACTTTAGGCACAATAGCCATATTCATAAAAAAAGAATTACTTTTGCTTTTGCTTGGAGGAATCTTTGTAATAGAGGCCCTTTCGGTGATATTGCAGGTCGGTTTTTATAAGTTGAGAAAAAGAAGGATATTTGAGTGTGCTCCAATACATCACCATTTTCAGTTTCTCGGTTGGGATGAATCAAAGATCATTATCCGTTTCTGGATTGTCGCAATAATTCTAGCCTTACTTACATTAGCCACAATAAAATTACGATAAATGAGATTTAGCAATAAAACCATAACAATATTCGGTTTAGGTCGTAGTGGCCTTGAATCCGCATTATTATTGAAAAGCCTTAAGGCAGGAATAAAAATTAAAATAACGGATGCAAAAGATGATACTAGGATAAGAGATAATGTCAAGAAACTTGGCGATGGAATTGATATCGATCTGGGTAAACACACAGAAGATTTTATTAAAGACAGTGATTTGATTGTTCTAAGCCCGGGCATAAGGCCTGATTTGCCGATTTTATTATGGGCAAAAAAGCAGGGCATTAAAATAATAGGTGAGATTGAGCTGGGGTTTTTATTATGCTCGGCTCCGATAATCGCAGTTACCGGCACAAACGGAAAGACCACAGTTACAACTCTAATCTCCCAGGTTCTCCAGCATACAGACAAAAAAATCCATTTATGCGGGAATATCGGAAGACCATTCTGTAAAGAAATCCCTAATATCAAAAAAGATGATTTAGTTTGTCTTGAGGTTAGCTCGTTTCAATTGGAGACAATAGAGAAATTTAGGCCGAAGGCGGCTGTTTTTTTAAACTTTAGTCGTAACCATTTAGATCGTTATAACAATATGCAGGAATATTTGTCCTC
The DNA here is from genome assembly GCA_043819095.1 of Candidatus Omnitrophota bacterium. GTDB lineage: Bacteria > Omnitrophota > Gorgyraeia > VGKH01 > VGKH01 > JBDRFF01. The sequence goes on along the minus strand of JBDRFF010000007.1, from coordinate 16,915 downwards.
AAAAAAAAGAATATTTGAAAATCAGGATGCTAGAGATTGGGCAGTCTTGAATTATGCAGATGAAACCGTTAGAGATATCTCTAAAGAGATAAAATCTCAAGCGGTATTTTTTAATAACCAAGGCAAGAAAGAAAATGTAGATCTCAATCCAAATCATTTAGCTGTTTTAGCTGTAGCTAAAATTTTCGGAGTAAATAAAGAGGATTGTTTAGAGGTTTTTAGTAAATTTAAAGGAATAGAACATCGTTTAGAATTGGTCAGGAGTATCGACAGTGTCGATTTTATCAATGATTCAAAATCAACCACAGTAGAAGCAGCTGTATGGGCGCTTAACAGCATCAATAAACCTATTATTATGATTGCTGGCGGAAAGGATAAGGGCAGCGATTTCTCCACGATAAAAGACCTAATACGAAAAAAAGTAAAAGAACTTTTTGTTATTGGCCAGGCAAAGAAGAAAATAAAACAGGCGCTTGATAATTCTACTGAGATAAAAGAGGCAGGTTCCTTAAAAGATGCGGTTTATCTTGCCAGAAAGGATGCATTAGCCGGTGACTGCGTTTTACTGTCACCGATGTGCGCGAGCTTTGATATGTTTAGAGATTTCGAAGAAAGAGGAAGGGTCTTTAAGCAGATTGTAAAAGGCATATAATGCGAAATACACGGATATCCTTAGTCATAATAACCTCGATTTTAATCTGCTTGGGTGTAGTAATGATTTATAGCACAAGCAGTATCTACGCCTGGCAGAAATTGGGGGATCCCGCCTATTTTCTTAAACGACATATTTTGTATATAATGCTGGGGACGATCTTGACATTGCTCATTATGAGTATTGATTATCGTTTATTGCAAAGACACGCCAAATCGATAATGCTGATTTCTTTGTTTCTTTTGATTCTGGTTTTAATTCCAGGCGTGGGAAGGGAGATCTCAGGCGCAAGGCGCTGGTTCAGATTCTTTGGATTGAGTTTCCAGCCTGCTGAGTTTGCGCAGTTGGCTATGATTATTTATGTAGCCAGTTTCCTCTCGAGAGAAAATAAAAACATAAAAGATTTCTATTCTGGTTTTCTGCCGGTAATAACTGTTTTGGGGATTTTTACTATTCTCATTTTAGTACAGCCGGATTTAGGCATGTCAGTTGCTTTGGTAACAATAGCCTTTTTTATGCTTTTTGTCGGCGGGATTCGATTAGCGCATCTTGGGGCAATCGCTTTGTTGTCATTACCAGTGTTATATTTATTGATTTATCGCGTTCCTTACCGTCTAAGCCGTATCGTTTCATTTTGGGATCCGTGGAAAGATCCCAAGGGAAGCGGTTTTCAATTGATCCAGTCTCAGCTTGCACTAGGTTCCGGCGGCATGCTCGGCGTAGGATTAGGACGAGGTATGCAGAAATTATTTTATTTACCCGCAGCGCATACCGATTTTATATTTTCGATTATCGGTGAGGAATTAGGATTGATCGGGACCCTTTCCGTAGTGGTTTTATTTATTTTGTTTATTTGGCTGGCTTCTAAGATTGCCATGAATGCAACGGATAGCTTCGGTCATTATTTAGGCATTGGCATTACAGCGGTGATCGCGTTCGAGGCGATAGTAAATATCGGGGTTAGCACAGGAACTTTACCTACAAAGGGACTGCCGCTTCCGTTTATAAGCTACGGCGGGACATCTTTGGTGCTCGATATGATAAGCGTAGGCTTATTACTTAATATTTCAAAATCTAAGGACGTATGAAAATTTTAATTGCCTCCAGCGGTTCGGGCGGACATGTTTTTCCAGCCTTAGCCTTAGCAGAGGAACTTAAAGTCAAAAAGAGATCAGAGGTTATTTTCCTACAGACGAACAGAAAAGAAACCGATAAGTTGATAAAAGATAAAGGATTTAATTTAGTAGCTTCAAATTTAGATAAAATATCTTTTCATTCCTTTAAAAACGGCTTTATTTCTACTTTTAAATTATTAGCTGCTGCGATTCATTCTTTAAAAATAATTTTAAGGATTAAACCTTCGGTTGTCGTCGGTTTCGGCGGATATCATAGCGGCCCGATAATTGTAGTTGCACATTTTTTAGGGATCCCAACCATAGTCCACGAGCAGAATGTCCTGCCCGGAAAGGCCAATTACATTCTTTCTAGATTCGTAGATAAGATAGCAGTAAGTTTTAAGGAGAGCGAAGATTATTTTAATTCTAAAAAAGTCGTTTTTACCGGTTGTCCTCTGCGCTCAGAGGTTACGGGAGTTTCTAAAGAAGAATCGCGCAAAAAATACAATTTCGATGAAGATAAATTTACGATTCTGGTTATGGGGGGAAGCCAAGGAAGCCAAAGCATAAATTCAAACTTCCTTAACGCAGTTCCAATGATAAAGGAAAAGAATAAAATCCAGATTATACATATAACCGGAATCAAAGATTATGAATTTATAAGCAAAGAATATTCAAAAATGAACATCAGTCCTTTAGTATTTGCTTTTTTAGAAGAAATAGGATATGCTTATAGATTGGCGGATATTATTATCTCAAGGTCAGGGGCCTCAACCGTTTCTGAGATTATCGCTTTGGGCATCCCGGCGATTATAATTCCATACCCATTCGTTAGAAAGCATCAAAGCCTAAATGCGAAGATATTGTCCGACGCTGGAAGTGCGATTTTAATTGAAGATGAAGAGTTATCTGCCGAAATATTAAAGGAAAAAATCTCATTATTGATGTCTGAGAAGGATAGGATACTGAGAATGAAGCAGGCACTCAATAAACTTCAAATACCTAATGCAGCTGAGAATCTGGAAAGAGAGGTTTTATCGCTAATATGATGAAGAAAAGAATATTGATCGCATCTCTAATAATCCTGTTTTCGTATGCATCGGTTTTTTGCCTCGAGGAAGGATGGCATGAGCGAAAAAGTACTCACTTTCTCATATATTATAAAGACGCACCGGATGATTTTGTCGAAGAGGTTCTTGATGCCGCAGAAGATTATTATCAGAAAATCACACGGGAATTAGGTTTCACCCGATACAAATATTGGTTATGGGACGATAGGGCAAAGATTTATATTTATGAAGATGCGGATGATTATCATAGTACTACCGGAAAGCCAAAATGGGCCAGCGGACATGCGGTTTATCAATTTAAGACCATTTTTACCTATCCTTTGGCTTCGGGATTCTTCGATACCTTGCTGCCGCATGAGTTGGGGCACATTATTTTCAGGGAATTTGTCGGCTTTAAAAACAGTAACGTTCCTTTATGGTTAGACGAAGGCGTAGCCACTTATCAAGAGAAATCTAAGAGATGGGGCGCGGATAAACTCGTAAAGAAGGCAATAAAAGCAGAAAAATTCATTCCTTTGGATGAGCTTACTAAAATCAATAATTTAATTCCTCTTGAAAAAGATAAAGTCGATCTTTTTTATAATGAGTCGGTGAGTGTTGTATATTTTCTGATATCAAAACACGGAAGGTATAATTTTATGACTTTCTGTAGGGCCTTAAGGGATGGGAAGTCTTTAGATCGGGCGATTGATTATGCCTATACAAGATTCAATGACTTAGATGATTTGAACAAAGTCTGGTACAGATATTTGACTAAAAGATGAAAAGATCCATCCATTTTATCGGTATTGGCGGAATCGGAATGAGCGGGATTGCCAAGATTCTTCTTAAACAAGGCAATCGTGTCAGTGGTTCTGATATCAAAAAAAGTGAGATTACCCGGGAGTTGAGTTCTTTAGGCGCAAATATATTTATTGGACACAACGTAGCAAATATATTCGATTCAGATTTAGTGACATATTCTTCCGCAATAGATTCAAAAAATCCAGAATTAACTCAAGCCATCAAAAGAAATATTCCTGTGGTAAAAAGAGCGCAACTTTTAGCCGAACTTATGAAAGATAAAAAAGGAATCACGGTCGCCGGCGCCCACGGAAAGACAACAACCACGTCTTTAATTTCTTTTCTGCTGGATAAATCTGATTTTAATCCTACGGTTGTGACCGGCGGAAACGTATTTGATTTTGACAGCAATGCGCTTTTAGGCGAGGGGGCATATTTTGTTGCGGAATTAGATGAAAGCGACGAATCTTTTCTGTATTTCGAGCCGTTTTATTCTGTTGTGACTAATATTGATTTCGAGCACGTCGATCATTATAAAAATTGGGATAATATCCTCAATGCATTCAGAAAATTTTTCGAGCAAACTAAAAAAGACGGTATGATTTTTGCATGCGGCGATGATGAAAATATTAAAAATATCTTAAGAGGTAAAGAAAGAAAATATATTAGTTTTGGCTTGTCAAAAGATTGCGATATATATGCTGATGAGATTCTGCTAGAAGATTTCTCTTCAAAATTTAAATGTGTTTATAAAGATAATCTCATGGGAGAGATAACTTTGAATATCCCGGGAAGACATAATATTTCAAATTGTTTAGCAGCAATTGCTTTAGGGCTCAAGCTCGGTATAGATTTCAAAAAAATCAAAGACTGTTTAGCTCTTTATAAAGGCGTTGAGCGTCGATTCCAATTTAAAGGCGAAATAAGCAATATCAAAATTGTTGATGATTATGGTCATCATCCGACGGAGATAAAGGCAACCTTAGAGGCTGCCAGGGCTTTAAAGCCAAAAAGATTAGTCGTTGCCTTTCAGCCGCACCGCTATTCGCGCACGAAATTTCTTTTTGAAGAATTCTTAAAGAGTTTTGATTATGCCGATAGTCTAATAATTACAGATATTTATTCTGCTAACGAAAAACCTATTCCTGGAGTTTCGGCAAAAAATATGTATGATAGTTTGAGCCAACAAAACAAAAAAGATGTCAACTTTCTTTCCAAAGAAAAAATAGTTCAACATTTAGTGAAGACCTCCAGGCCTGGAGACCTTATTATAACTCTTGGAGCCGGAGATATAGGTGATCTTTCAGATGAATTACTACAAAGACTTAAAGAAACTCACTAAGGGAAAAATAACTCTAAACGAGCCATTATCAAGGCATACGAGCTTTAGGATCGGTGGTCCCGCAGCGGTTTGGGTTGAGCCCAGAGATATAGATGACTTAAGTCAAATCGTAAAATTTATTCGAAGAAACAAAATTCCTTTTATCATTGTGGGGCACGGCAGCAATCTTCTTGTGAGAGAAAGAGGTTTTAAGGGGTTAGTAATTAGATTAAATTCTGCTTTTTTCAAGAAAATTTCAGTGCACGGCAATATCATTTCAATTGGTAGTGGCACATCCATAAATAATTTGATTCAAGCAGCTTTGAAAAATCGTCTTAGCGGATGCGAATTCTTATCCGGCATACCTGGCTCGTTAGGCGGTGCTTTGGCAATGAACGCAGGAGCTAGACGAAATAACTTATTCAATAATCACTATCAAAGTATTGGAGATTTGATAATGCAGGCAAATGTTATGGACTCAAATGGAAGAATAAAAAAAATAAAAAAATCTGAATTAAAATTTGGATATCGTAATTCAAATCTGATAAAATACATAATTATTTCCGCAAAGCTAAGATTAAGGCGCAGAAAAAGAAAAAAAATCGAGCAAGAAATAAATGATTTTTTAAGATATAAACGGTCTACTCAGGAATTAAGACTACCGAGTGCGGGATGCGTTTTTAAGAATCCCAGATTCGCCTCTAATAATAAATCTCAGAAGTCATTATCTGCGGGCTATCTAATCGATGCGACTGGATTAAAGAATTATCGGATTGGCGGCGCAGTCATATCAGAAAAGCATGCGAATTATATTGTAAACCGCAAAAACGCTAAGGCCAAAGATGTAATAAAATTAATGAAGCATGTCCAGAAAAAGGTTAAAGGGGCATTTAATTTAACTTTAGAACCAGAGATAAAAATAATATAAATGAAACAAAATTTGCCTGAGTTTGATTCTAGAAAAGTTGGTGTTTTAATGGGAGGCACCTCAAGCGAGAGAGATATTTCTCTTGAATCAGGAAAAGCGGTTTATGAAGTTTTAAATAGTGGAAAAATGGATGTTGAAAAAATAGATTTAAATACGGTAAATAAATCAGAGATCCGTTCAAGATTAAAGAAATCCGGGATTTCTATTGCCTTTATTGCATTGCATGGAAAATTCGGTGAAGACGGCAGCCTCCAAGCCATATTGGAGAAGCTAAATATTCCCTATACGGGCTCGGGAGTTAAATCAAGTCGTCTGGCCCTAGATAAAATTGCGTCTCGAAAGATATTTCAGCACAAAAATATTCCAGTGCCAAATTATAAAATATTTGATAAGAGAAATAAGATTGATTTGAAAAAAATAAAATTTAATAGTCCTGTTTTAGTCGTTAAGCCTGCCACGCAAGGCTCAAGCGTTGGAGTTTCTTTTGTTGATAAAAAATCTGATTTGTTTAAAGCAGCAGATATAGCATTTAAATATGATGATAGGATTATAATAGAAGAATATTTACCTGGCAGGGAAATAACCGTGGGAGTCTTAGAAGACAAACCTTTGCCTATTGTGGAAATTATTCCGAAAAAAAGATTTTTTGATTTTCAGGCAAAATACGAAAAAGGCATGACTGATTATGAAGTCCCGGCTAAAATACCGTCTAAAATTTACAAAAAAGCTCAAGGCATCGGCTTAAGGGCGCATAAGGTGCTCGGCTGTAGTGATTTTTCAAGGGTAGATATGATTTTAAAAGACAATATTCCTTATGTTTTAGAAGTAAATACCATTCCCGGATTAACTGCTATGAGCCTTTTGCCGAAAGCAGCCAAAGCAATAAATATCGATTTTTTAGAATTGTGTTTACGAATAATTAAAAATGCATATGGCAAGAAGAAAAATTAAAATCAAAAACAGAGTTAATCATAATCGTAAAAACAGGAAACCTTTCCGCTTAGCACCATATATTATTATTCTAACTCTGTGTTTGAGTTTATCGTTAGGGGTGTTGAAATTCTTAAAGAATTCTAGCTATTTTGATATTAAACAAATTATTTGCTCAGACATTGAAAGGCAATCCGAATTAAAACGGGTTTTAGATTTAAAAGAAAAAAATATCTTCTCTTTAGACCTAAAGGCAGTTTCCGAAAAACTTCAAAGCGAATATCCCCAGGCAGCCCAGATAGTTATTTCGCGAATATTTCCCGATAAACTCTTGATCGAGTTTAGAGAAAGAGCCCCGTTTGCTAAATTCCAACTATCAAATCAGGATTTCGTTATTGATAATGAGGCGGTTGTATTAGATTGCCCTAGAGACTACGATAGGGACCGATTGACAACCCTAAAGGGCCTGAATATCACCTTTAAAGATTTAAAACCAGGTCAAAAACTAAGGCTTAAGAATGTCTCGCTGGCGCTAGATTTACTCGGACTGATAAATAGAATCCCGCTTTTAAGACAATATAAGGTTCAGGAATTAGATATATCGAATCTAAACAAAATTTCATTTATCATCCACGATGAGATCGTTATTTTAACAAGAAAAGTCGATTTTAACAAAAAGCTAAATATTTTGGTTTCTCTGCTTAGGCAATTGGAGCCCGAATTAGAAGAAATCAGTTATATCGATTTACGATTTAAAGACCCGGTTATAAAAAAGAAATGATTACACACAGACAAATCTGCGCAATAGATATCGGAAGCTCAAAGATAATTTCTGTCTTAGCAAAAGTAAATAGAAAAGCAAGGCTTGATTCCTTTCACATCGAGGAAGCTGCTTCATCAGGGATAGACAACGGAAGAGTCAGCGATGTCTCTGCCTTGGCGGATTCTATACAAAATGTTATTCAGGCACTAAAAAACAAAACAAAGGCAACTATTAATCAGGCCGTCATCAACATTAATGGAAATAATATCTCCTGCCGCCACAGCAAGGCAACGGTTCCGATCGTAGAGCGAGGAAGCAAAATTATCTCAGCAAGGGATATTGATAAAGTCAAAAGACAGGCGCGGCTTTTAGGCTTGAATCTGGAAGAGCAGGTTGTCCATGAATTCGCTCAAAATTACAGCATTGATAATTACGGAGAGGTCAAAAATCCGCTCGGGCTTTACGGAAGAAAGATTTCCGTTGATTTATACTTGATTATCAGCAAGACAAATTATATTGATAATATCTTAGAGGCCTTGAATCAAGCCGGGATAGAGGTAAGGAGCTTAGTGTTTTCCGGATTAGCCAGCAGCTTAGCTGTTTTAAACAATGAAGAGATGGAGAAGGGCTGCATTTTGATTGATATAGGCGCAGACTTGACGGAACTGTTAGTTTTTAAAGACGGATCTTTAAAGCTGATAGAAAATCTGCCGATCGGCGGTAATAGGATTACACAAAGCATCGCTTCCAAGCTTAACATATCTTTTGAGCTTGCCGAAGAATTAAAAAAATCCTATGCCATAGCTATCAAGGATGAGGTAAAGGAAGATGAAGAAATACTGGTAAAAAAAGTATCAACTTACTCTCCCATAAAGAAGAGGTTGATAGCTGATGCATGCCAGCAGCCGATAAATAAACTAATTACGATGATAAAGGAGAAAATCGATAAGATTCCTTTCAAGGACCAAATAGCCGGCGGGGTGATAATAACTGGCGGTGGAAGTTTGTTGCACGGGCTACTGGAACTTATTGAATTAAAAATCGGAATGCCCACTCGTCTGGGAAAAGTCAGAAACATATCGTTGGTTTCCTCAAAAAATCCTCAATATTCATGCGCTATTGGGCTGGTTTATTATTTTATTAATAATTATTTGGCAAAGCGAAGCCTACTTAAACAAGGTAGTAATTTTTTGGGTTTGTTAAGCGAAAGATTAAAATATCTATACCAGGAATATTTCTAATCTAATCAGATATCAATGAAATATATTTTTGGGCCGGTTAAATCGAGACGCTTGGGATTATCATTAGGGGTAAACATTATTCCTCATAAGACCTGTTGCTTTGATTGTATATATTGTCAGCTGGGCCCAACCACAAATAAAACCACAGAAAGAAAGGGATACCTAGATACTGGCGAGCTGTCTTGCGAATTAAAATCATTCTTGCAGAATGTAGATCCCAAAACAACAAAAATAAATTTTATCACTTTCTCCGGAACTGGTGAGCCAACCTTGAATTCAAAGATCGGAGAACTTATTTCAGAGACTAAGAAAATTGTATCTATCCCTATAGCCGTAATCACCAATAGTTCCTTATTATTTAAAGACGATGTTCGCAGAAGCTTGTTGCAGGCAGATGTGATTTTGCCGACTTTAAGTTTTCCGGATAACGAGACTTTTTTCGCAATTAATAAACCAGCTCCAGCGCTTAACTCCGCTGATATCGCAAAAGGTTTGATTGCTCTAAGAAATGAATTCAAAGGAAAAATCTGGCTTGAGATTATGTTAGTCAGAGGCATAAACGATAATCCAAAAAAGTTAGAAAAGCTTAAAGAAATAGTGGATTTAATTAAGCCTGATAAGATTCATTTAAATATGCCGATTCGTCTTCCGAAAGGTTCAAAGATTACTTCACCCGTTAGAAAAACGCTTGATAAAATAAAGAATCTATTCGGCGATAAGTGCGAAATTATATAGATTTAATGCGCCTATAGCTCAATTGGATAGAGCGCCAGCCTTCGGAGCTGGGCGTTGGGGGTTCGAGTCCTCCTAGGCGCGATTTACTCAAATTAGCTTGGCATCCTTAATTCTTATGTTATAATATTTCTTAATTATTAAATCAACTTTAAAAACTCAGAATTTATTTGATGTCAGAATTTGCCTTTCCTAGCGATTTAAAGATTGTTAAAAAAGCAAGTTTAAAGATTATTGATCAACTAAAAGACTTAAAGCTTGATGAGATAACTCTTTTTAAAATCGTGCTTTGCAGCGAAGAGGCATTGATAAACGCAATAAAATACGGGAACAAGAATAAAAAAGAGCAGCAGGTTAAGGTCAGTCTTGCTAAGAATCTTGACAGTATTGAAATTACAGTTAAGGATGAAGGCAAAGGATTTGATTATAAAAATTTACCGGATCCCACGACCGATGAGAATCTGACAAAGACTTCTGGTCGGGGATTGTTTCTGATAAAAAAATTGATGGATAAAGTAATCTTCTACGATAATGGAAGCTGTATTAAAATGATTAAACATATAAAAAAATAAGGAGGCATTATGCAGATAAGCGAAAAAGATGCAAATGGCGTTACGATTTTAGAGGTTGAAGGGGATATTGATTTAAATTCATCGCCAACAATGCGTGAGAAATTCGACGAGCTGATAAAGAATAATATCTCAAAAATTATTATCAATTTTCAGGATGTCAGTTACATCGATAGTTCTGGCTTAGCTACGGTTATTGAAATGTTACAGCGGCTCAAAAAGAGCCAGGGCCAGCTTCGCTTGTCAAACCTGTCGGAGAAGCTAAAAAATCTTTTTGAAATAACTAAAATTGATAAACTGTTTCAAATGTATTCGTCCGAAGAGGACGCGTTAAAGGATTTCTAATCGAAAGAATCTATTATGCTTAGATTTCTTGAAACCTTAGGTCGATCCACTAAAAATTTAGCAATAACCCTTGTAGATTTCACAAAACTTTTCCTGGATACTTTGTTCTGGATATTCATTGCGCCTTTTGTCAGAAAAAGAGCATTAAAGCGCGAAAGCATATTCAATCAGATGGTCTTTATGGGTATCCGTTCGATCATGATTGTCTTCTTCGTGACTTTTTTTACCGGCATTGTCCTCGCCATGCAGTCAGCCTACCAGTTAAAACAGTTCGGTGCCACAATCTATGTCGCGAGTCTCGTGGGCGTATCTTTAACTAGGGAGCTAGGTCCTGTTTTGACTGCTTTGGTTGTAGCCGGGCGTGTGGGTGCGGCAATCACAGCTGAAATCGGCTCAATGAAGGTAACCGAACAGATAGAAGCCCTGGATACAATGGCAATAAATCCAGTGAGATTTTTAGTTGTACCTAGAGTCATAGCTTTATTTTTTATGCTGCCCTGTCTTACTATAATCGGTAATTTTGTAGGGATGTTTGGCGGATACTTGATAGGCGTCTTTAATCTTAATATTAATTCTCCGCTTTATATTAAGACCACTATAGATTTTTTAACACTTAAAGATATATATACCGGCTTAAGTAAATCATTTATATTTGCCTTGATTATCGCTATGGTGGGTTGCTACCAGGGTTTATATACGAAAGGCGGAGCTGAAGGCGTAGGAAAGGCGACTACCATAAGCGTTGTTACCAGTTTCATCATGATAATCTTAGCTGACGCAGTGATGACAGCTATTTTCTATTTCTCAAATATGTAAAAGAGGTTAAAAATGAATTTGAACGCAGATACACGCAGATAACACACAGATGGTCGCAGATTTAAAAGATATCTGCGTAAATCTGCGTTGGATTTGCGTTAATCTGCGTTAAAAATGTTTTAATTAAAATATGGAAAATAATAACGTTGTTATATCAGTAAGAAATTTAGAAAAATCCTTCGGTGGACGAAAAATTCTCGATGGAATCAATCTTGATATATATAAAGGCGAGACATTTGTTATTATGGGCGGTTCCGGTTGCGGGAAGAGTACATTATTGCGGCATTTAATTGGTGTTATGAAACCGGATAAAGGGCAGGTTTTACACGGAAACAAAGATATAACTACATTTACTGAAATTGAGATGGAAAATATTAAGCGTAAATTCGGTATGCTTTTTCAATCTGCCGCGCTTCTTGATTCTCTAAATGTGGAGGAAAACGTCAGTCTTCCTTTAAAAGAACATACAAAATTGGATGAGAGCATCGTAAAAATAGTAGTCAAGATGAAATTAGCGCTCGTGGGTCTGCGCGGATTTGAAAAACTTATGCCAAGCGAACTTTCCGGCGGAATGAAAAAGCGCGTAGGTCTTGCCCGGGCGATAGCCATGGATCCTGAGATGGTCTTTTACGACGAACCATCAGCAGGATTGGATCCGATTGTAACCGCAGTCATAGATAAATTATTGATAGATTTGAGCAAAAAATTATTAATTACTTCGATCGTAGTAACACACGATATGAATAGCGTGTTTCGTATCGCCGATAGAATTGCAATGCTCCATAATGGTCAAATCTTGAAGATAGGCACGCGAGAACAGATTAAAAATTCAAGCAATCCTATCGTCCAGCAATTTATAAAGGGAGAGACAGAAGGCCCATTAGATTTCTTTAAGAAGGGCGATGATTATTTAACGGAATTGATGGAATAGAATTGTTATTTGAAAAAATTCTCAACGCAGATACTCGCAGATTGTACGCAAATGGTCGCAGATTTAGAAACATCTGCGTAAATCTGCGTTTGATTTGCGTTAATTTGCGTTTAAAAGAAGGAGACCAAAATGAAAAAAATAATCAACAATGAAATTAAAATCGGAATAATGGTTTTTGTCTGTATCGCTGCTTTGTTAATCTTAACTGTTAAGGTAGGCAGTTTTTCTCTTGGCAAGAAAAGCTATGAGATCAATGTCCAATTCCAAAACATAAGCGGCATAGAGCAATTTGCGCCTGTGCGGTTAAATGGATTGGAAGTCGGTTCGGTTAATGATATCCAGTTAGTCTACGACGATGCTACCAACATTCTTCTTACACTTTCAATTGATGAAGGTGTTAATATACGCGAAGGTGCCAAGGCCTATGTTAAGACATTGGGTCTTATTGGAGAAAAATATGTTGGGCTTAAAGATACAGGAGAAGGAGAGTTCCTGGCTCCATACTCATTGATTGTAGGAGAAGAACCGGTTGATTTCGAAGAATTATTAGCAAAAGGCGATGGTATTGCTGATAATCTAGAAAGCGCAACTAAAAATCTGGATGAATTCAGCGATGACATCAAGCGCCACCCCTGGAAACTGCTATTTAGGTCAAAAGATAAGAAAAAATAAAATAATTTTTCATATCTTCGCTTAGTTGAAATAAAGAAAAACAGCGTAATCTTAAACGACGGCAGCCGCATTTTTGAAATTAGACTGGGTCGCTAAAGTTAAAAAACTCCTAAATTCCCGCCAATTTTAATCTTGTTTAATCAGATTTAGATGGTATAATAATTTTCGATAAATAAACGGGCCGCTAGCTCAATCGGTAGAGCATCAGACTCTTAATCTGGGGGTTGAAGGTTCGATTCCTTCGCGGCTCAATTTTGGAGCAGAGAGTAGAGAGAATCACTTCTCTCTACTCGTTGCTCTCTACTTGCTACTTTAATCATTATAAATGAAAAACTACGAGCTAATCGAACATACAGCCGATGTCGGTATTCGGGTCTCTGGCAACGATTTAAAAGAAGTCTTTATAAAGGCAGCTAGCGCAATGTTCGATATCATTGCCAAACCTTGTTCGGTTTGCTGCAAACTCAAATTTAAAAACATACAAATAAAAGAAAATGCAGAGGACGAAGAGCAGCTTCTAGTTGAATGGTTAAATGAACTGCTTTCATTATCCGAAATAAAAGAATTGATCTTTTGTAAATTCAAAATCGAAAAATTAACACAAAACCAATTAGAGGCAGTTGTTTCAGGTTATCCGAGAGAGAATTATAAAATCAAAACAGAGATAAAGGCAGCCACTTATCACGAGCTGAAGATAGAGAAGAACGATTCAGGATATCAGGCGCAGTTAATATTTGATGTTTAAAACTAGGAGGTAAGCGATGAGAAGATTTATTCTTGTTTTTGTTGCAATTTTTTTATTAGTTAGCTGGACTTTTGCCGAGACAAAAGACGAAGGAGTTGATTTAACGATTTACAATCAAAATTTTGGTTTAGTAAAAGACAGAAGAAATCTCAAGATTGAGAAAGGTGTAAGTCAGATTAGATTTCAAGATGTAGCCAGTCGTATTGAACCTACCTCTGTTCATTTCAAGTCTATTACCAGCCCTGAGTCTTGCGTAATACAGGAACAAAATTATGAATACGATTTAGTTAATGCCTCTAAGCTTCTTTCGAAATACATCGATGAGAAGATAAAAATCCTCACAGAAGATGGTTCGACCTATGAAGGGATTTTAATGAGTTATGATAACGACAATATAATAATTTCAAACCCGCGCGATAAATCCCTGAATATGATTAGCCGAAAAGATAATATTAAAGATATAAGTTTTACTGAGTTACCGGAAGGCCTAATCACTAAACCAACGCTTATGTGGCAGATTTATAATAAAAAAGCAGGAAAGCATTTAACCGAAGTTTCATATTTGACTAAAGGGATAAATTGGCTATGCGATTATGTAGTGGTAGCTGATAAAGATGATAAAAATATTGATTTATCCGGATGGGTTACAATTGATAACAAAAGTGGCACAACTTACAAAGATGCAGGGTTAAAACTTATCGCTGGCGAGGTACATAGAGCTGAAGAGCCAAGCGTGCATGATAAATTCGGAGCAATGAATATGATGAGAGAAAAAGCAGCTCCGGAATTCGAGGAAAAGGCATTTTTTGAATACCATATGTATACGCTTCAAAGACGCACAACCGTGAAAGACAATCAGACAAAACAAATAACCCTTCTGACTGCTAATGATGTTCCAGTCAAAAAACTTTTTATCTTTGATCCAGCTAAAGATTATGGCTGGTATTATTATCAAGAGGCAAAAACCACAAAGGAACAAAAAATAAAAGTTAAATTGGAAATAGAAAACAGCAAAAAGAATAATTTAGGTATGCCTTTACCAAAAGGAAAGATCAAGGTCTACAAAAAGGATGTAGACGGGGCTTTAGAATTTATCGGAGAGGATGCAATTGACCATACACCTAAAGATGAAAAGATTCGCCTTGTGTTAGGTGAAGCATTCGATGTGGTTGGCGAACGCACAAAGACAGATTATAAAGATCTTCATAAGGCTGCTGAGGAAACTTACGAAATAAGCCTGCGTAATCACAAAGATGAAAATATAGAGGTAATCGTTATTGAGCATTTATGGAGATATTCAAATTGGAAGATTCTCTCCACAACTCATAATTTTACAAAAAAAGATGCACAAACCATAGAGTTTAAAGTGCCGGTACCAAAAAACGGCGAGACAAAAATAATTTATACAGTGCATTATTGGTGGAAATAACATGGCCGGCGCTTGGCAAGGCACGTTAGAAAAAATCGACGAATATCGCTTCCGCATACCAAAGTCTTATAAGCCGGGGATGCGGGTTCCGGGCATAATCTATGCCGACGAGAAATTGCTTAAAAGCATACGTCAGGATAGGGCAGCGGAGCAAGTCGCTAATGTCGCATTCTTACCCGGAATTGTAAATTATTCCCTGGCTATGCCGGATATCCACTGGGGCTACGGATTTTCTATCGGAGGTGTAGCTGCAACTGATCCGGATAACGGCGGAGTTGTATCACCGGCTGGTGTGGGTTATGATATCAATTGCGGCGTAAGATTATTAAGGACAAATTTTCAATTAGACGAAATTAAAGATAAAATTAAAGATTTAGTTTATGTCTTATTTAGCGATGTCCCTTCGGGCGTTGGCTCAAAAGGTGATATCCGCGTAAGCGAGAAAGAAGAAAGACAGATTTTTTTAAATGGCGCAAAATGGGCAGTTGAGAAAGGTTTCGGAGTGAAAGAAGATTTAGAATGTACTGAAGATTACGGCGCAATCTCCGGGGCTAATCCTTTAGCTGTATCTGATCGAGCTTATAAGCGCGGAAAAGCACAATCCGGGACACTTGGTTCAGGAAATCATTTCATAGAAATTCAGGTAATTGATCAGCTTTACGATGCTAATCTTTGCGATTATTTTGGTCTAAATCTTGGCCAGATTACTGTGATGATACATTCGGGTTCCCGCGGATTAGGCTATCAGGTCTGCGATGATTATGTAAAAGGCATGATTCGCTGTTTAACCAAATACCATATTAATGTTCCTGACCGGCAACTTGCTTGCGCGCCGCTAAATTCTCCTGAGGGAAAGCAGTATCTTGCGGCAATGAAATGCGCGGCAAATTATGCCTGGGCCAATCGCCAGTGCCTGATGTATTTAGCGCGAAAGTCGTTTGAAAGGGTTTTTAATAAATCTTGGGAGAGCATGGGGATGTATTTAATCTATGATGTTGCCCATAATATTGCCAAGATAGAAAAGTATAATGTTGACGGCAAGGAAAAGACTCTTTGTGTTCATCGTAAAGGAGCAACGCGTGCCTTTGCCCCTGGTCATCCGGCCCTACCAGATAGATATAAAAAGATAGGACAACCAGTAATTATCCCTGGTGACATGGGAAGGAATTCCTATCTGTTAGTAGGTACACAAAAGGCAATGCAGGAGACATTTGGTAGTACCTGTCATGGTGCGGGCAGGGTAAAATCTCGCTCTGCTGCCTTAAGGTCAATAGATGCAAATAAGCTAATCAAGGAATTAGAGGCAAAGCATATATTCGTCAAGGCTTCAGGTCGGGGAACAATTGCTGAGGAGGCACCCGAGGTTTATAAGGATGTTAATGATGTGGTAGATGTAGTACATAATGCCGGTATTGCCAAGCGCGTCTGTCGGATGCGACCCTTGGGGGTAATAAAGGGGTGAAACTGTTATGTTGGATATAAGATTTATTAGAGAGAATCAGGATTTAGTAAAAAAATCAATTAAAGATCGAGGCTTGGATTTGGACTTAGCAGAGCTTATCAGGATTGATCAGTCTCGGCGAAAGATTCTCACTGAACTGGAGGAGCTAAGACGAAGGAAAAATCTTGCCAATGATGAAATCTCCCGACTTCTAAAAGAAAAAAAAGAGGCAAAGGCAAAGATTAAGGCAATGAAATCAACATCCGCTAAGATTGATGAATTGGAGGATAAGCTAAAGGATTGCCAGGGGAAATTGAATCAACTACTTTTACTCGTTCCTAATATTCCTCATTCCTCTGTCCCGATCGGCGATGTCTCGGCTAAAAAGACGCTGCGTTCTTGGGGTAAGCTGCCGGGATTCAAATTTAGCCC
>JBDRFF010000006.1:0-44793 GCA_043819095.1 Candidatus Omnitrophota bacterium | reverse complement strand
AAACTACAAGCTCTATGAAAATGATACCCTGCGCCACAACAGGGCCGTAACCTGGACAAGCGGATACCCTGAAGTCGGCGCATACCGCTCAGGTGAAGTTACCTACTTCGACAATGTCCGTGTCCGCAAATACGCATCAACTGAGCCGACAACAAGTCTGGGAGCAGAGCAAACCACTATCGCCGAACTCGTTTTTACCACTGCTACTCAGACAATTATTGAGAGTCTGTCATCAACGATTATGACTGTTGAAAGCCGGGATTCCGACGGAGACGCCAGGGCCGTACTGGTAGATAACGAGGTAAAATTGTCATCCACCTCCTCGGGGGGCAGGTTTTCTACCGAGGCTGCCCCCACATCCTGGAGTACAGATAATACTTTGACGGTAACTATCTCCGCCGACGCATCTTCAGTTTCCTTTTATTACAAGGATTCCATAGTTGGCACCCCTACAATAACTGCCTCGGAATATCCTTCTATGGGCTGGACAAACGCGACGCAACAACAGACAATTAATTCCGCGGTAAACAGCTTCTTAGTTTCGGCCACCACGCCCCAGGTTGCCGGTTCGGAATTCACCCTAACCATTACTGCCCTCGATGAGGCCGGAGAGACCGCTATTGAGTTTTCCGGAACTGTGAATCTGACCGTAAATTATATCTCTCCGACAAGCGGAAGCGGAACGCTCTCCACCACATCCACTGCCAACTTCACTAACGGCGTAGCCACGATCACCAATCAAACTTTTTCCGACTGCGGCACGATAACGATTACTGCCACAAAATCCGATGACGAAGATAAGACAGGTACATCAATTAATATTGTATTTGTTCCGTATGATTTTACCGTTGTCGCTTCAAGCTTAGATTCAGCTACAGCATCCAGACATACAACAAGTAAAGCTTTTACTTTAACTGTAACCGCCCGTAATGCTTCAGGGGTAACCTGCCCGAACTATAAAGGCACGGCTGACTTATCTGTAACCGCTACGGCCCTTTCAACGACCACGGGCTCATTGGGTACCAGTTCTTTAACGTCGAGTTATTGGTCAAGCGGGATTGTTACACTTTCAGACCAGACTTATGATAAATGGGGAACGATTACTGTAACCGCAACCGATGCCACTTTAACCACACAAGCAGGGACATCGGGAAATGTCGTTTTTATCCCCAAGGATTTTTCCATAACGTTATCTGACCTACCAGCATCGCGGACTTTTTATTACATAGATGAAGATTTTTCTGCTACGGTGACTGCAAGAGACTATAATGACAATACAATAACTAATTATATGGGGACTGTTAATTTCACAGGTACTGGACTGGATTTACCTGGAGACTATATCTTTACCGCAGGAGATTTAGGTTCGCATGCCTTCAGCGATGTAAGCGGCCCATCATCAATAACAAATACCAATATATCTGTTAATGATGCTTCTTACGAGACTATTACCGGCATCTCTGATAGTATCAATGTTGACTACGGCAAGATTAAAGTAATTAATAAATCCGCAACCGTAGGTACTACTACTGTTCAGCTGCAGATTCAAGATTCCAGTGGTAGTATCATTACCACAGACGATTCCACTACCTTTACAGTATCTTTAACTGAGCGCCGCGCCAATAATACAACTTCCTGTTCTGCTACTTCCGAGGCAGTAACAGTAACATCTGGCATTGCCAACATTACCCTTTCTGATACCGAACCTGAAATTGTAACAGTAACCCCTTCCTCCACTCCTTACCTTGTACCAAACGCTGGAGAAATAAACTTTGGTGGCATAGGAGAAGAGGGAATAAGGATTTTGTATTGGGAAGATAAGAAATAATAACCCCGTTACACATCTTTGTTACTTATGTTAAACTTTTTAAGAAATATTATTCTTGACTATATAACAGAAGGACTTTATTATATTATAAAAGGTTATTAGATGGGTAAACATAAGATTTTGATTGTTGAAGATAATGAGGATTTTCTGCGTCCACTAAAGATTCGCCTTGAAAATAAAGACTTTGAAGTAATTGCAGCTGACGACGGCTATTCAGGTTATGAAATAGCTAAACAGGAAAGGCCGGATTTAATTATTATGGATGTTGTATTACCCAATGTAGATGGTTTTCAGGCCTGCCGTTTACTTAAAAGCGATACATATTTAAAAGATACACCCATTATTATGATCTCGGGATTAAAGAAAGACGAAGCCGACAGAGAAAAGGGTCTTACTGCCTGCGGAGCAGATGAATATTTGCTTAAGCCGTTGGATCACGTAGAATTAATAAATACAATTAATAAACTTATTCCTCAAAAATAGTTTAATGAAAGAAATCTATGGCGGATGAAAAAAAATTTCGCAAGCCCATTGGAGAATATTTAATAGAAAAAGGCGTGGTTACTCCTTGGCAGCTGCAGGAAGCCATGAAGGAGCAGCTTAGTTCCGGAGATCAAATCGGGAAAATTCTGACTAGATTAGGTTATGTTGATGAGAAAAAATTAATGTCAACATTGAGTCAACAACTTAAAATCCCCTTTGTAGACTTAAAGACATATAATTTTGACTTAGAAGTTGTTAATATGATTCCAGAGCGCCTGGCTAAAAAACACAATGTAATTGCCATTTCAAGGATAGATAGTATTTTGGAAGTAGCCACGAGTGACCCTTTAAATGTTTTAGTGATTGATGAGCTGCGCTCTGTTACAAAACACGAAATAAGTGCAGTTATGTCAACAGAGACAGGCATCAAGGAAGCAATAAATATGTTTTATACTAAACATGAGACGCCAGAGGTCCATAACGCTGATGTTGATATATCAGCAGAGTTGATGGGAGAAACAGAACTTGCAGCAGCAGAGGTTGCAGATGAGGATGTTAATGCATTAAAAAAAGCAGCTGATAGCAGTTCCGTGGTTAGGTTGGTCGATACAACTATAAAGGAAGCTGTGAAGAAAAATGCTAGTGATATTCATATCGAACCAGACGAAAAGGCTCTTTATACCAGGATAAGAATAGACGGGGCTTTGTATGAAGTAGGAAAGACTCCTAAAGAACTGCAGCCCGCCGTTATTTCTAGAATAAAGATTATGGCTGATATGGATATAGCTGAGAGACGCCTGCCACAGGATGGACGCATAGGTGTAAAGGTAGATAAGAGAGATATTGAGCTGAGAGTTTCTACCTTCCCTACAATTCATGGTGAGAACGTGGTAATGCGTATTTTAGATAAATCAGGTGGGCTTATGAGCCTTGAACAACTTGGTTTTGGCAAAGATTATTTAAAACAATTTCGGGAAATTATAAAAGAGCCTCACGGAATAGTCTTAGTTACTGGTCCCACGGGCAGTGGTAAAACTACTACTCTTTATGCGGCCTTAAATGAAATTAATACAGTGGAAAAGAATATCTTAACTCTGGAAGAACCCGTAGAATATAAACTCAGTCGGATTCGTCAGACCCAAGTAAATATTAAAGCAGGATTGACATTTGCTTCCGGATTAAGACATATGTTACGTCAAGATCCTGACGTAATGATGGTAGGTGAGATTAGAGATATGGAAACTGCTGAGATGGCCATACGTTCTGCCTTAACTGGCCATTTAGTGTTTAGCACTCTTCATACTAACGATGCGATAGGAGCAGTGACTCGACTTATTGATATGGGAGTTGAGCCATTCTTAGTTTCCTCATCTATAATTTCGGTTATAGCTCAAAGGTTAGTCAGATCTTTATGTCTAAAATGTAAAAAAGAATACACTCCGGATGAGAAATTATTGCAAACTTTGCAACTCACTGGTAAGCCGAAAAGCTACAAATTTTACCGCGAGGATAAATGCAAAGAGTGTTTTAATATTGGATATAGAGGTCGTACTGGAATATTTGAAGTGTTAAATGTAGATGAGGAGATACAAAGATTGATAGTAGAAAGGGCTGCTAGCGGGGAAATTCAAAAAGTAGCTTTACAGGCAGGATTTAGGTCTTTGAGACAAGACGGCGTAGATAAAATTGTGAAAGGCATTACATCTGCTTCTGAAATTCTACAGACAACGTAAAAGTATAAGGAGAAAACTATCGTGAAAAAAATCTTCATAATCATTTTTATTGCTTTTTTCTTATTTAGTTGTGCTTCTCCTAAGAAACCCGTACTCACCCTTAAGGACAAGCATAATTTAGACCGCTGGATGGAGTTGGCAGATTTATTATACCGTATCGGCGATTATCGGCTAAGCTACGAATATTATCAAAGAGTCGTAGAAAGATATCCAGGTACTGATACGTCAAAAGTGGCAAAAAGAAAAGTCAGGATACTCCAGAAGGTTCTAAGGAAGTCTGGAGAAAAAGATTTTTAACCCTTCCATGAATAAGCCTTCCTAAGGATTTTTTGTTTCCCCAAAAGCTGATTCTTACTAGATTATTAACCAATTTTATCTTGATAAGATGGGCAAAAAGAGTTAGAATAAATTCTACTTATGCCGGCGTAGCTCACCTCGTGCCGACCTCATCCCGTGATAAAAATCCAAAAGGACTCGGTCTTGAGGGAGGCAGTTGGCAAGCTTGCATTTTTGCCGAGATAGCTCAGCTGGAAGAGCAGCGGTTTCGTAAATCGCAGGTCGTGGGTTCGATCCCCACTCTCGGCTTTGAATCATTAAATTAGTAGAAAACAGGTCATTTTTATTAAACCGCGCATAGGATAAAAAATGCAGATTCGAAAGGCATCCGCACATCATAGCGAATTTAAACAAGAGAAGAATTACTACCGTCCCTCTTACGCTAAGATAGAATTCGATGGAAAGCATTTCCGCATCATTAAATCCAAAGAAAAAAAAGAAGATTTTTATCCAATGTCCGTGTTTCATAACCCATTAAAAACAAGATCGCGGTTCTTAAATCTAATCAATAAATATTGTAAGAAGAATGATCGCCATCTAAATATTGGCTTTGGCGTGGGAGATTACGAAGTTTTTTTAAGCAAGCTTCCCATACAGTTATACAGCATTGACCATCCAGATGCCCCCGCGTTGCAACAGGATGCTGCCAAGAGCAATATCGCTCTATCGAAGACGCAGCTGTCCACAGCGGATATCTTTTCATCTAAATTACCGTTTAAGGATAACTTTTTTGATTCAATTAGCCTTTTGGAGATTCTTGAGCACTTGCCCGTACAAAAAATACCATTTGCAATCTCTGAGATAAAACGAGTGCTAAAAACAAACGGATACCTTTATTTATCAACGCCTAATCTTGCCAGTTTAGAAAATAGGCTGATTCTTATGTTTAAAGGCAAATTGTTTCTTTATCTGCCTAAGGAAGGCGAGACTATTTTTGACCATCTACGCACCTACACGAGAAGCGAAATAATGAAACTTTTTAAAGATCGCAATTTTAGATTGGTAGAAGAGATATTCTTTTCCGATAATATAACCTGGAAGGCTCAAGGCAATATCTTTCATATAATACAATCCTATTTTTTAAAGATCCTAATAAAATTAAATAAGAATTTTAATAATTCTTTGATGTTTGTGATGCAGAAGGCTTGATCGGATTTGAAAATCTATGTCCAGATTTAGAGAAATAATAAAAAATAAGAATTTTTCTTTATTATGGTTTGGGCAGATCGTCTCGCAATTCGGCGACAGGCTCATTCAGATGTCCTTAATCGCTCTTGTTTATGCGATAGCTCCGGGCTCAACCTTCCAATTAGCAAAGCTTCTTTCGTTTACGATTATTCCGGTTTTTCTTATCGGTCCGGTTGCGGGCGTTTATGTAGATAGATGGGACCGTCGACGGACAATGGCGATCTGCGACCTTTTAAAGACCGCACTGATTTTTAGCATACCTTTTATCTTCATAACAAAACCAACTCTAATTTCTGTTTACATTATCATCTTTTTGGTTTTCTGTTTAAGCCGATTTTATGTACCGGCAAAACTTTCCATTATTCCGGATTTAGTCAAGCCGAAAAATTTGTTACTTGCCAATTCCTTGGCTAATACAACAGGGATGGTCGCCGCGGCCTTCGGATTTGGTTTAGGCGGTATACTGGTTGATGCCTGGGGAGCAAAAGGAGGATTTTATCTAGCATCTTTGACGTTTTTAATCTCGGCGACAATGATTTTCTTAATCGGAACAAAGATAATGGGTCATATCAAAAAAGAACGCATTTTAGAAGTCGGAAAAGAGGTTATTGAGGTTATAAAGAAATCGGTTGCAGCGGAGATTAAAGAAGGCGTAGTTTACTTAGTAAATCATAAGGAGATTCGTTTTATTATCAATGTGCTGTTTTTATTATGGTCTGCGTTAGGTGCGATTTATGTCGTCTCAATAGTCTTCGTTCAGGAAGTACTGGGAACGGCTACAAAGGACTTAGGTTTGTTGATTATGTTTGTGGGTATGGGGCTTTTTGTGGGGTCTTTAGTCTACGGTCGTTTTGGCCTAAAAATCCCTCGTCTTAAGACTATATTTTCATGCTTTTGTTTTAGCGGCATTGTGCTTACTTTTTTTGTTATAGGGGTTAGTTTATTTCCAAATTTTCTAATAGCCGCAATGTTAGTGTTTATTTTTGGAGCAATAGTTGCGCCGATTATGACAGCTGCAAACACTTTGATACATGAAGTAAGTAAAGACCAGATGCGCGGCAAAGTTTTTAGCTCAATAGAGATCATAATGCATTTTGCGTTTTTGGTTTTTATGTTGATAAGCTCAAAATTGGCAGATTTTGTAGGAAGATTCTGGTTTTTGGTAAGTTTAGGGATAATAATCACGCTAATCGGCGTGGTTGGATTTTTAAAATACGGTCTAAAAGATCACAAAATTCAATATGATCAAGCTCAAAGAGCATAAAGAATCCACTTATAACAAGCCCATAAAAAGCGCAAAGCTTCCTGCAAAAGTTTTCATTCCTTTGAATCAGCATTGCGGGATCCCCTGTATTCCTAAAGTCAATGTTGGCGATCAAGTCAAAACAGGGCAGTTGATTGGAGATTTAGATAAAGGTTTATTCGCTCCTGTGCACGCCTCAATATCGGGTAAGGTTTTATCCATTCAGGATTGTCCCCACCCGGACCTCGGCAGCGGTAAGGCAATTGTAATTGAAAATGATAAGACCGATGCTATGGTAGACGCGAAAGTCAGGACACAGCAGGAAATCGATAAACTTTCCATCGATGAATTACAAAAGATAATCTTCGATGCCGGCATCGTCGGCTTAGGCGGTGGCGCGTTTCCGACCCATGAAAAGTTAGTTCCCCCGAAAAAAATATATTATTTTATCTTAAACGGCGCGGAATGCGAACCATATCTGACAAACGATTTTGTTTTGATGCGGGAGCGCGCATCTGAAATTATCTCAGGTCTTAAAATTGCCTTGAAGATTTTAGGCGAACCGCAATGTTATATCGCTATCGAAAACAATAAGCCCGA
This sequence comes from Candidatus Omnitrophota bacterium, assembly GCA_043819095.1. Classification (GTDB taxonomy): domain Bacteria; phylum Omnitrophota; class Gorgyraeia; order VGKH01; family VGKH01; genus JBDRFF01. The sequence continues at coordinate 37,382 of JBDRFF010000006.1, read as the reverse complement.
AGCAATAAAGATAATGCGCCAGCTTATAAAAGATACGAATTTCAAATTAAAGATTTTAAAATCAAGTTATCCTCAAGGCGGAGAAAAACAATTAACCAAATCGGTTTTAAATCGTGAAGTCCCCTTGGGCGGCCTGCCGTTTGATATCGGAATTGTAGTTCATAATGTCGGGACAGTCTTTGCGATATATGAAGCGGTGTATAAATCAAAACCGCTTTACGAAAGAGTGATAACTGTAACGGGAAGCTGTTTAGAAAATCCGCAAAATTTATTAGTCAGAATCGGTACAACCGTTAAAGACTTACTGTCAGAATGCGGTCCATTGTTAAAAGAACCGGCAAAAGTAATCTTTGGCGGGCCGATGATGGGAGTCGCCCAATATACCTTAGATGTACCGGTAATAAAAAGCACATCCGGAATAATCTTCTTTTCCAAAGATGAAGTTTTCATAAGGGAGCATCGAGTCTGCTGTCGTTGCAGCCTCTGTATCGATGAATGTCCTGTAGGGATAATGCCAGCGATGATTGCTATGTCAGCAGAAAAAGAAAGATGGGATTTAGCAGAAAATTACGGTGCGCTCAATTGTATTGAATGCGGGATCTGCAGTTATGCCTGTCCGGCAAAAAGGAATTTAGTCGGCTTAATAAAATATGCAAAATCAAGGATCAAAGTTAAATGAGATTTATAATAAATATTTTTAACGCAGATATACGCAAATCTAACGCAGATTTACGCGGATATTTCGAGGAAACTATCTGCGACCATCTGCGTGTAATTCGCGGAAATCCGCGTTCAGAAAATGCAAAATCAAGAACTGAATCAAAATAATTTATTAGTTTCTTCCAGTCCTCATATCCAGACGGACGATCATATCGTAAGACGCATGTGGGCGGTTTTGTTTGCGCTTATTCCTGCTGGTATAGCCGGAGTTTACATCTTTGGAATAAGCTCGCTTTATGTGATTTGTATCAGCGTCCTAACGGCTTTAGTCACAGAATGGTCTATTCAGAAATTGCGGGGGAGAAATATTACGATTCTCGACGGAAGCGCGCTCATCACGGGCTTGTTAGTTTCTTACAATCTTTCACCGAATGTGCCTTTCTGGATTCCGATTGTGGGCAGTTTCGTGGCTGTGACAATCGGAAAACTGTTATTCGGCGGATTAGGTTCTAATATTTTTAATCCGGCTTTGGTGGGAAGGGTATTTTTGATGGCATCCTGGCCAAGATATATGACTACGTGGACTAATCCTCGTTGGCAGGTCGATGCAGTAACTACTGCAACACCATTAGGGATTGTCAGAGAAAAATTATCCTATTCATTACCGAGCTACTGGGATTTATTTATTGGTAACCGCGGGGGCTGTATCGGTGAAGTTTGTATTGTTGCGCTTTTAATCGGAGCATTGTATCTTTTGATTAAAAAATATATCTCTTGGCGCATACCTTTTAGTTTTATAATTACCGTAGGAATACTCAATTGGTTACTGAAGGGAGATTTTCTATTCAGCATTTTGGCCGGTGGATTAATTCTGGGCGCATTTTTTATGGCTACGGATTATGTCACAGCGCCTTTAACCAAAAAAGGCAAATGGATATTTGGTTTCGGCTGCGGATTAATAACGTTTGTAATAAGAAAATGGGGCGGTTATCCTGAAGGCGTCTCTTACGCAATATTGATGATGAACGCCGCAACCCCGATAATCGATAGATTTTCCCGACCGAGAAAATACGGCGGGAAAAAGATAACTGGGAGGTAAATGAAGCCCGAATTTATGGAACGATAGTGAACATAAATTCGATGGCTGAATTTACCCCGCACCTTTTTAATATTCAAATTGATTTAAAAATAGCTTTAAAAAATTCTGAATAGATAAAAGGTGCGGGGTTCAATTCCGACAAATCCCGACGATACGTCGGGATGTCGTCATTGAAGGAGGGTGTGATGGAGAAAAGGATATTTGTTCTTGTTTTATCTTTATTGTTTATTAACTCATTAGTTTTTGCCGAGACAATCACTCTTAAATCTGGCAAAAAATATGAAGGAGATATTGTTGAGAAAACTGATAAGTATATTAAGATAGATATAGGTGTTGGTATGCCAGTTACATATTTTTTAGATGAGATAGAAAGTATTGATGGTCAGCCGCCGCAGACAGACTTAGCCGCAATTAAGGGCGTTTCTGGTTATGATTCGACTAAAGGTTATCACGCATTTCGTGACAGTTTAGAACAATCTATTGCAACGAAGAAACAATCTGATGGAGAGATTACTCACCAAGAGGCTACGGATGCTTTTTTCGACGCATTCGAGGCATTAGGTAAAGCCTCTGGGGTTAAGGACGCCAAAGGTTCATTTAGTGGAACGATTAGCTCTTCTGGTATGTCCTCTAAGGACTCGAGGATTTCTCAGAGTCCTCAAAGAGAGAGGGCAAGCCGACCTGCTTCTGGATTAGCAATATATTTTCCTAAAAATGTCTATAAAGTTGGTGAACCTGCTAAGGGAACACAATATATTGGTGGGGGAATTGGCGGAGCCAGTAAAGGTATGTGTTTTTTGATTTTACAAAAGGAAGGCTGTGAAGAAAGAATCGCTATGCATCATGGATTTGGTAAAGCCGGTTCAACATCGTTGCTCTTACAGGCGTTTACACAGCCTAAATGTTCATCTCATCAGAATCCAGCTAACAGTTTTAAGGAACCCGGCCGTTATATATATATCTTGGAGGCCTATACAATAGAGGCAATTGCCAGTGTAACGGACTCCCTAAAACAGGATCTAACTTTTCATAGATACGAGAAATTTAAGCCAGTGAGAAAGAAATTCAAACCTCTTAAATCGGTTAGGTTTGAAGTCAAAGTAGTGGAATAGTTGTGATATAGTAAGTTTTGATAGAAGTGTCCCCGGATCCATGCACCGGAAGGAGCAGTTTAAATGAGGACACAATTTACAGAACGAAGTGATGTAAATTGTATGTCCGAATTTATCCCGACGGTACCGTCGGGATTCAATTCGCACTTGTCAGTTATGTTCACTTCGTTCCATAACTGATGTACTCATTGAAGGAGGCAGTAAAATGAAAAGATTTTTGATTATTTTATTATTGGGCATCTTTGTTACTATCGGATGCGGAAAGGGCACTAGCATGGAAGGGGAAATCGTAGTTTTGGAGACGAATCAAGGTACAATCGAGATCCAATTAATGCCGCAGGTGGCTCCGAAAGCCAGTGAGAATTTTATTGGGTTGGCTGAGAAAGGCTATTACAACGGGATAATATTTCATCGAGTAATAAAGAATTTTATGATTCAGGGAGGGGACCCCACAGGCACAGGAAGCGGGGGCACTTCAATCTGGGGAGCGTATTTTGAGGATGAAGTAAGTCCGGATGTTAAATTTGATAGACGCGGTCTGGTGGCAATGGCAAATGCCGGTCCAAAAACAAACGGCAGCCAGTTTTTCATCACGACCGCAAAGACACCCTGGATTAATATGCGCCATACGATTTTCGGCAGGGTTGTCTCGGGCTACAATGTAGTTCAAAAAATAGAAAATGAAGTAACTGATTCTCGCGATAGACCCATTTCTGAGCAAAAGATTATAAAGGCGTACGTGAAGTAGGATAAAGTACAAAGGATTAAGCAATGATTCGTTTTGGATTAATTTTAATGACAATCTGTTTATGCGCAGCTTTGGTTTTAAGCGCAACAAATAAATTGACTCAGGCGAAGATTGAGGCACAGGTCGCATCAGAAGAAACAGGTGCATTAAAAGAAATCTTTCCCGAAGCTGATGATTTTAAGAAGGATCCTTGTGATTGTAAAAGATATTATCAGGTAGAATTAAAGGATGAGCTTATCGGTTATGTTGTAAAGGTAAAAGCAAAAGGATACGCATCCGATATCGATATGCTCGTGGGCGTGGATTTAAAGGGAAAGATAAAAGCGATCAAGGTAATCAGCCAAAACGAGACTCCCGGCTTAGGCGCAAAGATTGTTGAAGTGAAACCCGGTGAAGACAAGCCTTGGTTTCTCAGGCAATTCGAGGGAAAGAAAGCTCGCGATTTAAGTTTAGAAAATATCGATGCCATTACAGCAGCTACGATAACTTCTGAGGCAGTTATTAATGGAGTAAAAAAACAGGTAAGCGAATTTCTTTCGAAAATTAAATAAATTACCCCGCTGCTTTCTGGCCTGCCTGTCGGCAGTCAGGCGAAAGCAAGAAGTGGGGTTAATTCGCGTAGACAATTTACGTTCACTAACGCCTGCCTGCCGGCAGGCAGGTTCCGTAAATTGTGCGCTCATTAAAATGAAAAATAATCTTTCTAAAATTTTCAAAAGAGGCATAATATCACAAAATCCTATTATAGGATTAGCGCTAGGGCTTTGTCCGGCGCTGGCTGTGTCAACGACGGTGATTAATGCAGTCGGTATGGGCGCGGCCGCGACATTTGTGCTTTTGGGCTCAAACACTATTATCTCTTCGATAAAAAGATTCATTCCCAAAGAAATCAGGATTCCTTGTTTTATTGTGGTCATCGCCACATTCGTGACAATCGTAGAGATGATAATGAAGGCATATTTTCCGGCGCTGAATGAATCCTTAGGAATTTTTATTCCGTTAATAGTAGTTAATTGTATTATCTTGGCGCGCGCAGAGGCATTTGCTTCCAGAAGCCCGGTTATCCCTTCGATCGTTGATGCTTTAGGAATGGGATTAGGTTTCTCCTTAGCGCTTCTTGTAATTTCAGCGATAAGGGAAATTTTAGGTTCAGGCACAATTTTAGGATTTACTTTGTTAAAAGGATTTGAACCGGCATTGGTAATGGTTTTACCGCCGGGCGCATTATTGACTTTAGGATTATTGATTGCTCTCACAAGAGTGATTAAGTCAAGAAAGGCAACTTAATTAAGAGATGAATACCTATCACGTCTTAACGATAATTATCAGCATGGTTTTCATCAATAATTTTATCCTATCTAAGTTTTTAGGACTATGTCCTTTTTTAGGAGTCTCCCGTCAGACAAAAGCGGCGCTGAGCATGAGTTTTGCCGTAATCTTCGTCATGACAACGTCAGCGATTATTACTTGGTGTGTTTATAGATTTTTATTGATTCCGTATCATTTGGAATATCTTCGCACTATTTGTTTTATCTTGGTAATCGCGACGTCTGTGCAATTGATTGAGATGTTTTTTAGGAAAACTTCGCCTGTGATTTATCGGGCACTAGGAATTTATCTGCCATTGATCACGACTAACTGCGCTGTTTTAGGCGTTACAGTCTTAAATGTAAATAACTTTTTTATAAAAGGCGCACCGGTCATAGCCAGCTTTTTCTATTCGGTTTTACAGGCATTTTTTGCCGGAATAGGATTTGCGCTTGCGCTTCTTTTGATGTCAGGAATTAGGGAGCGGCTTGATTTAGTTGATGTGCCGGAGGCAATGAAAGGTATTCCGATTGCATTTGTGATTGCGTCATTGATGAGCCTTGCGTTTATGGGTTTTGTAGGATTTCAGATTAAATGATGGAAATACTAATTTCGATTATAACTTTGGGATCTTTAGGTTTATTTTTCGGCTTAGGCCTCGCCTTGGCATCGAAGAAGTTTTGCGTTAAGACCGATCCCAGACAAGAGAAAGTCCTGGATAAATTGCCCGGCGCAAATTGTGGGGCATGCGGACAGGCCGGATGCATGGGCCTTAGCGAATCGCTAATCAAGGGAGAATGTACTGTTGATAAATGCCCGGTTATAAAAGATGAGCAGAGAAAAGATGTGGCTGATATTCTGGGCGTAGAGGTTAAAGAGAAAGTAAAAAAAATCGCGGTCCTGCATTGTAACGGCGGCAAAAAGGTAAGAAATAGATTTATCTACGACGGAATTAAGGATTGTAATGCAGCCAATTTGATTATGGGAGGACAGAAGGCTTGCGTTTTTGGTTGTTTGGAATTTGGCAGTTGCGTAAAGGTCTGTCCATTCGATGCAATTACAATGAATGAGGAAACCGGGCTTCCGGAAGTTGACGAAAGCAAGTGTACGGCCTGCGGAAAGTGCGCCGAGATCTGTCCAAAAAATCTTTTCAAATTAATTGATGTCAACAAGCCTGTATACGTTGCCTGCAGTTCGCATTATAAAGGAAAAGCCGTGATGGAAGTCTGTAAAGTCGGATGTATTACTTGCGGAAAATGCGAAAAGCAGTGTCCGCCGGGATTATTTAAAATAAAAGACAATTTAGCCGAAATAGATTATAATAATTATGTTGATTGCGATGATTGTATAAAGGTGTGTCCGACAAAAGTAATAAAAAAAAGAGGTGCATAGTGAATTTTACTGTATTTGCTTCAGGAAGAGGAACGAATCTTCAAGCGATAATTCGTGCGGTTAAAAAAGACAAAATAAATGCAAATCTTGCGCTTGTGGTATCTGACAACAAGGGCGCCTATGCATTGAAACGAGCAAAAAGGGCAAAGATAAAGACTGCTGTTGTTGAGGCTAAGAATTTCAACTCTCGGGAAGATTATGATGCCGAAATCGTTAAGATTCTAGAACAAGAAAATATTGATTTTATTGTCTTAGCCGGATTCATGCGCATAATCACTCCGGTTCTAATAAATAAGTATCCTAATAAAATTTTAAATATTCATCCTGCGTTACTACCTTCTTTCGTAGGCACGCATGGTATTGGCGATGCCTTTAATTTTGGGGTCAAGGTAACCGGCGTTACCGTGCATTTTGTAGACGAGAAAATGGATCATGGGCCGATAATACTCCAGAAAGATGTAGAAATCAAAGAAAACGATACTTTAGAAACCTTGGAAGCCAAGATCCACAAAGTAGAACACAAGATTTATCCCGAAGCCGTTAGATTGCTTGCCGAAGGAAAACTTAGGGTCGAAGGAAGGAAAGTCAAAATTGTCTAATTATATTAGGTTTACTATTGTTTGTTTTTTGTTGTTGGGATGTTCATCTGCTGTAAGCGCAGATATTGATATAAAAGCCTCAGTCGATAAAAATAAAATAAGCCAAGACGAGACCGTAACCCTTAGTATCGTCATAACCAGTAATATGAATTATTTGCCAAAGATTCAGTTGTCAGATTTAAAGGAAGATTTTGAAATTCTATCTACCGCCCAGTCGCAAGATATATCTTTAAAAGGAAGGCAAACAAATCTTGTTGTAAATTTTCAATATATCTTATTGCCCAAGAAATATGGCAAATTGACTATCAAGCCTATCGAAGCAGGATATAAAGGCAAGGTTTATAAAACAGAACCGATAGACATTGAGGTCAGTAGATCTCAAAAGCCAATAATTCCTCAACAGGAATCCCCGCCGGAGGAAAAAGTTCAAGAAACCATCCTTTAGTCTAAAAAGGGCGTAAAACTTAATCTTGACTTATAAGTAGATTTGTGATAGTTTGAGACTTACGTAAAATTTATTCTGAAATTATTGGAGCAATAATGGCAAAAATTAAAGGCGTAAAAGCAAGACAGATCCTTGATTCTCGAGGCAATCCTACGGTCGAAGTAGACGTTATTTTGGATTCCGGCGTTATGGGCCGCGCAGCAGTACCGTCGGGAGCATCAACCGGAGAGCACGAGGCATTAGAGCTAAGAGATAAGGATAAAACCCGATTCTTAGGCAAAGGCGTCTTGAAAGCGGTTGAAAATGTCAATAAAACGATCGCCGCCAAGATTAAAGGCGAAGCACCTGATTATAGAAAGATCGATAAATTACTTATTGATTTAGATGGCACTGAGAACAAAGCCAATCTCGGCGCTAACGCCATTTTGGGCGTATCTTTAGCAGTAGCCCGCGCTGCTGCCAATCAAGAAAATAAACCGCTATATAAATATTTAGGCGGCGATGATGCCAATATTCTGCCGGTACCTTTGATGAATATTCTAAATGGCGGACTCCACGCTGATAATAACTTAGACATTCAGGAGTTTATGATTTTGCCGGCCGGCGCGCCGACTTTTAGCGAAGCAATCCGTATGGCAACGGAGGTATTTCATAATCTAAAAGCCATTTTAAAAGCAGAAAATCTTTCCATTTCCGTCGGAGACGAAGGCGGATTTGCCCCGAACCTGGAGCATAACGAGGCAGCAATCCGTCTTATCATCGAAGCAATTGAAAAGGCCGGATACAAAGCCGGAAAAGACGTTTTTATCGGCATTGATGTTGCAGCCAGCTCATTTTTCAAAAAAGGAAAATATAATTTTGAGAAAAAAGATGTTAGTTTTAATGATCTTATAAATGTATATGAAGGTCTGCTTAAGAATTATCCGATTATCTCTATAGAAGACGGTTTATACGAAGATGACTGGTCGGGCTGGGAAGAATTAACCAAAAGATTAGGTAGCCGCATACAGTTAGTGGGAGATGATATCTTCGTAACAAATACTGATAGATTATCCAAAGGTATAAAGAACAAGGTTGCTAATTCTATTTTAATTAAAGTGAATCAAATCGGCTCGCTTTCTGAGACCTTGGATACGATTAAATTAGCCAAGGACTATAACTATACATCGGTTATTTCTCATCGCTCGGGCGAGACTGAAGATACATTTATCAGCCATTTAGCAGTGGCTACCGGCGTCGGGCAGATAAAGACAGGTTCGCTTTCGCGCAGCGACCGCGTAGCAAAATACAACGAACTTTTAAGAATCGAAGAGGAATTAGGTTCAAAAGCAGCTTATGCCGGCGTAGCGAGTTTTGAGCGATTTTTGAAAAAATGATTATCAAAAAAGCCACATGGCTTTTCACAATAGCATTTATTGTTTTGATAATTTTTCTTCCCGGATACAGTAGGTTGCAGGATTTGAGGCAGAAAAATAGAGATTTAGAAAATAGGATTGATGAATTGCAACAAGAGAATTTAACTTTGAAAGAAAAGCAGGAACTTCTAGAAAACGATCCGTATTATCTTGAGAAAGTTGCCCGAGAAAAGATGGGCGTTGCCCGAGAGGGCGAAATAATTTATAGGATAGAAGAATAGAATTCGCGGGGTGGAGTCTCTCGGTAAACCCGGGATTCCACCTTATAAAAAATTTCGCGGGGTGGAGCAGTCTGGTAGCTCGTGAGGCTCATAACCTCAAGGTCTCGGGTTCAAATCCCGACCCCGCAACCACTTCGACTCGCTTCGCTCGCTCAGTGCGAGCAAAGCGAGAAACAACCAACCAAATTAGTCCTGATAAGTTCAGGGCTTTTTTATTTATGGGCGAGATTCGATAGACGGTTCTCTCTCTGTCAGCAGACAGACGCCCTATAAATTAAGCGCTCCTAAAAGGAACCGCTTTCCCTAAAAGATCTTGCAGCCCTTTAAATAACAAAAAAAATATGTTATCTTTATAATAAGAATAGTTTTTTGTTTAAGAAGGAGGAGATTATGAAAAGATTGATTGTTGCAGCGATGATATCAGCTCTCGCGGCGTTCTATGGTCCTCTTATCGTTGGAGGTTCGCCAGGAACGTTTATTATGGTTAGAGACTCTGAAACAAATGGTCCCATTTGCAATGCATATGTTGGACTTGGAATGAATGGTTATTTTGTTTTCGAGGAATACACAGGCCTAAACGGCATTGTTGATATCGATCCAGTGTTTGATATGTTCAACGCTTATAACGCTATTGATCTCGATTATCTTGTCGAACGCGGAGACTATTATACAGCTCAAGGCCACGAAACATTTGTGCGGGAACATGTGACAGATATCTATCTGGATCCCAAATGTGGCGATGGCGAGTGTTCTGAGGAAGACGGCGAGAATTTAATAACTTGTCCAAAAGACTGCTGGAGCTGTGGTGATGGGATATGCACTAGGCCGCCAGAAAATAAGCGCAATTGTCCGAACGATTGTGGTGGCCGTCCCCTACAGGCCGTTGAGTATCCTTTCCGGTAATAGTGACAACAAGATAAGATTCTTATAAGCAAGATGCATAAAAAAGGCAGGCTTTCAATAGCCTGCCTTTTTGTCTTATGATAGATTTGAAGAAATAAGATAATGCGATGAGCGCTTCGTTCCATAATGGAAATTTTTCTAAGATTGTTTAATTCCCGCCTGTAGCAACACTCCTAGGTCAAAAAACTATTTCTCTGAAACCCTTGACAAATTGCCATAGATATGTTAGGTTTACCTAAGAAAGAAAGGTAAGACAAACTTAGGGAGGTTGGATTATTATGGTCACTAAATGCGGCAAAGATTTAAGTTCTAATATGGAAGACTATCTTGAGGCAATTGCCCTATTAAAGAAAGATAAGGGTGTCGCTAGGGTTAAGGACATTAGCCGTTTGATGCATGTAAAGATTCCCAGTGCCACAGGTGCCTTGAATGTTCTTTCCAAAAATGGTCTTGTGGTGCATGAGCGCTATAGTTATGTCGATCTTACTTCCGAAGGACAAACCATAGCTAAGAAAATTCAGAGGCGTCACGATATGCTGATTAAGTTTTTAACCGAGATTTTAAATATTGATTCTAAGATAGCCCAAGAGGATGCTTGTAGGATGGAGCATTCTATCAGCCCGCAGACGTTTGAGAAATTAGCTAGATTTATAGAAAAACGCACAGAAAGCAACAAGCGCCGCTGATTGATAATGAGAAATCTTAGGCAAAGGAGATAGCTACATGGAGAAGAAGATCGTACTTTTAACAACGGTTGCAGAAGGAAAAGGGGTAACTTTGGTTTCCATCGAGGGAGGTCAAGGCCTACGTCGAAGACTTAACGATATGGGTCTGAACGAAGGAATGAAATTTAAAGTGATGCATACCCATAGGCCTGGTCCATGCATTATTCGTGTGGGCGATACAAGATTAGTTTTGGGCTACGGAATGGCGCATAAGATTTTAGTGGAGGAAACTTAAATGCCAAGGGCCTTGCCTGCCGGCAGGCAGGAAATAACCATTGCCTTAGCAGGCAATCCTAATTCCGGCAAGACCACGATTTTTAATAACCTTACTGGTAGCCGTCTACACGTGGGCAATTACCCCGGCGTAACGGTTGAGAAAAGACAGAGGCGGATAAAATATAAAGGCTATAGCATAAACCTGGTTGATCTGCCTGGAACATATAGTCTTACAGCGTATTCCATGGATGAGATTATCGCGCGAAATTTTGTTGTGGAGGAAAAGCCCGACGTGGTCATCGATGTTATTGACTGTTCAAATTTGGAAAGAAATCTGTATTTGGCAACTCAATTTATTGAATTAGGTGTTCCTTTAGTTTTAGCCTTTAATATGTCTGATTTAGCCGAAAAACAAGGTTTGGCCATAGATAAAAATCGGCTGTCCGAACTTTTCGGTAGCCCGATTGTCTTTACTGTAGCGAATAAAAAAATAGGAATGGATGCGCTTTTGGATGAAGCAATTAAACCCATCGAAGGAAAAAGAGCATTAGCAGACATTGTCGTTAGCTACGGTAGAGAAATCCAAGAGGAAATAAAAAAATTAGAAGATATCATTGTAAAAGATCATAATTTGATGCAAAAATATCCTTCGCGTTGGGTAGCAATCAAGTTATTAGAGGATGACAACGAAATTATCAAAAGAGTTAAGCAGAGTCCAAATTTAAATGAAATCTTAGATCAAAAAGAAAAAAGTATTAATCACCTTCGGGGAATTTTTGGTGACAGTCCTGAAGCAATAATCGCAGATAGGCGCTACGGATTTATCAGCGGTGCCTGTTCAGAGGCTGCTAAAAAGACCTACGAAGTGCGTCACAGCACATCCGACATGATAGACAAGGTGTTAGTTAATAAAATTTTAGGTCTGCCTATCTTCCTTTTCTTTATGTGGTTATTATTTAAATTGATATTTACGGCAAGCGGGCCAATAGTTGGATGGATTGAGTCCGGACAGGTTTGGTTGGGTAATATCGCAGGATCGTTATTGCCCGACGGCAGCATAATTCAGTCCTTAGTCGTAGATGGCGTAGTTGCAGGTGTGGGAAGCGTAATCGTATTTGTTCCGATAATATTTTTGCTATTTTTAGCTATGGCGCTTTTGGAGGATACTGGCTACATGGCACGGGTCGCTTTTATTATGGATAAATTTATGCATAAGATTGGGCTTCACGGTCGTTCCTGTATCCCTATGTTATTGGGTTTTGGTTGTAACGTCGCCGCGATTCTTGCGACGCGGACCATCGAAGACAAAAGAGATAGGATGGTCACGCTTTTAGTTAATCCGTTTATGAGCTGCGGCGCGAGGCTTCCATTATATACTTTATTTATCGGCGCATTTTTCTCGGAAAAAATTGCCGGTAATACATTACTTTCTCTTTATCTTCTGGGGATTGCGATATCCGTTATAATGGCGAAGATTTTTCGCAGATATTTATTTAAAGGCGAAGCCGAGGCCTTTGTCATGGAGCTTCCGCCATATCGTCTGCCGACGGTAAAAGGACTCCTAACGCATATGTGGGAAAGAGGTTCGGTTTTCTTGAAAAAGGCTGGGACATTTATTTTTGTTGCTGTAATTATCGTATGGTTTTTAAGTCATTTTCCTTGGAATCCCGCATATTCCCAAGATTATGAAACATTGATTACACAATCTCAGGGAGATGAACAAGTTACCGTGCATTTAGAAAACCAAATGTCTGCTGAAAGATTAGAAAAAAGTTTTGCCGGTAGGTTCGGAAAGACCATTGCCCCAATCTTTAAGCCTATGGGTTTTGATGATTGGAAGATAGCTGTAGGTCTAACCGGAGGATTTGCCGCCAAAGAAATTATCGTGGCAACATTAGGTACGCTTTATTCCACAGGTGAAGCCGATGAAAGCTCTGAAGGTCTACGAACGCAGCTGCAGAAAGCAGTTCGTCCCGACGGAACTAAATTGTTTACTCCTTTGGTTGCTTATGCACTTATGGTATTTATTTTACTCTATATTCCTTGTGCGGCTACAATTGCCGCAATAAAAATGGAGACAAATTCTTGGCTCTGGCCGTTGTTTGCTGCCGTTTATACTACTTCGATTGCCTGGATAGTTTCTTTCATTGTTTATCAAGGTGGAAAATTATTAGGTTTAGGTTGATAGATGAAGTATAAAAAATCTCAATTAATAATGATATGGTTCCTGCCGCTGATCGTTATTGGTGGGTTGTTTTATCCCTTGCTTGGTTATTTAGTTTTAGGCATGATGGTTTTCTTTTTGACTCTGTCTTTTTTCAGAGGCAGGAATTGGTGTTGGAATTTATGCCCCCGAGGAGCATTTTTAGATATTGTGCAATCAAAATTCAGCTTAAATAAACCTATTCCCCGGATTTTTACAAGACAGTCATTTCGTTGGTCTATATTTGTTTTATTTATTACTTTTTTGATATTCCGCATTCTTCGCGCGGGAGGAAACCCGATTGTAATAGGAGCTGTTTTTGTATCGATGTGTTTGTTGACGACGATTATCTCTATTATTTTAGGCACCACGATAAGACATAGAAGCTGGTGCGTGATATGTCCAATGGGAACCCTTCAGGAAAAACTCGGAAAAATAGGGCGCAAAAAAGCGAATTAACCTTACAATTTATAACTCTTGCCAAAAAAGACAAAAAGGTTTAATATATTATTTGAAATGGATACTAAGAAAATAAAAGTTATTTTTATTCTACTAATCATTGTTTATCTATTTGTTCCCAATTGCTATTGCGGAGAAGATAAAGAGTTATACTATCGGGGAGTAAATTTAGCCCGCCGCGGCAAGGCCGACGAAGCATACGGTTATTTTCATATGGTCTTAAACAATTTTGATAAATCTGATAGGTTCGTTGAGAATGCCTTGTTTGGTATTGGAGAATATTATTTTTCAATCGGTGCACGATATGAAGCCAGAGAGACTTTCAGAAAAGTTGTAGACGAATATTCAGAATCTATCAGCGCTCTTTTGGCCCTCGGTTATTTATCTAAGATTGCCAAGGCAGAAGGCAAACAAGAGTCGATAGAAAGCATTAAGAAAGAAATAATAAGTTTTAAGCAGGTAAGTTTATTATTTAGGGATTCGGAAGAATTTGATTTTTTGTCTGCAATGCGCAAAGACTACAAAGCTGTATATTTTATCGATAAAGTAGAAATTTATATAGATGGCGAAATTTTCGAAGAGATCCCTTTCTAGAAGCCTCTTTCGGGTCGTCCTAATTATAATTTTATTAATTTTAATCCCTCCGCTTTTAATAAATTTACTTTTCAATTCCCATAGACAAGACATTGAGAAGACATTAAGCAATTATCTCAATCAGGAACTCTCAATCAAAAGTATCTATTACCTTCCCCCGAATAAAATAATTTTAGATAACTCGACAGCCTTTGTTAAAACTGTTTCTAAAGGAAATCAACAGCTTTTCATAGAAAAGACTAAGTTAACTTTTTCGTTAAAGGATCTTATAGCTAAAAAGAAATTCAAGGTAAAAGAAATTTCTCTGGATAGATTGAGTCTCGATTATATAGAATATCTATTTTCGCCGCAAGAAATCATTGACTCCATTAAAGAATTTATTAAACCTTTAGATAAAAATCAGGTTTACAGGTTGGTGTTAAAAGATGCATTATTCGCTTTTCCGCCACATGCAGGTGCGGCTGGCTATATGGCCGTCGATGCAATCTTAGATATTCAGCCTGCTAAATTTATATCTTTCAAAGGCTCTGTCAACTTAACCGGCTCTGCTTTAAGAGACGATCCCAGGGAGGAAAGATTAGATTATAATTTTCGCGGCAGTTTTAAAAGAGGGGGGATAAACATAGATATTATCGAATTTCAAAAAGGGAATTCGTATTTGAAGTTATGGGGTGTATTGGATGAAGATCTTTTAAGATTAAACGGTAATTTTTTATCGGGAAAACCCGCTGAGACTAGACGTAAGAAGAATCTGTTGTTTAAGATTTCGAATAAACTTGAGGATAAATTCAAAGAGTTTTTTCTGGCTTTGAATAAAACGCCTCTCCCAGAATTTATCGGGCCTTCCAGTTCGGGTTTAAGCATATTTAATTTAGGCTGTTTGGTTCAATTCGTTCCGAGCGGGCTTCAAATAAAAAACTTAAATTTTTCTTTTGGTAAGATACCTTTTTCTCTAAAAGGCGATATCTTTATCTTTGATAAAGGAAAAATAAAACTCAATTTTTCCTCTTTTCCTAACCAACCTAAGGAGAAAAGATCAGAGAATCCTAATCGGCTTGACCTAAAACTCTCAGGCAATTTAGAGGATGCTAAATTCAATGGGCAATTAGACCTAGAATTCTTAAGAAAGACAAAAACTAAGCAGTTCCCGCAGAAAATCGAAGCTACTTTCAGAAATTTAGGCCTTAATTTTGTGGCTTATCAATGGCTAAAAGCGTATTTAGACGAAGCGAAACTTACTTGCGCAATCGATAACAATATTTACGACATATCATTTAGAGATTTTAATTGTCTGCTTAATACCGCACAGAAAAAAATCAAGTTCAACGCCTTAGTTTATGACGGACAATTAGACGGAGAAGCAAAAATAGACGTAAGTCGCCAACCTTTTAAAAGTTCTATGAGATTCGATATAAAAGATGTAAATGCGAATCAACTTAGTTCCGTTTCAAGTTACTTTTCTAAAGTCCACGGTGGGCTAAACGCTAAAGTTAATTATGAGAATTATCCTACTTCAGCTCTAAGCGGTAATCTATCAATTCTCGGGGGCTATTTAGATAATCTAAGATTTTTTGGCTGGTTGGCGGATTTTTTCAGTATGCCTGAGCTTAAAAAAGTCAGTTTTAATGAGATTTGCGCAGACTTTTTGGTAGACAACGAAATTTCCGCCTTAGAGGGCATTATGCTAGATTCCGAAAATTTAACCTTAGAGGGAAATTTTAATATTGATGAGGATGATTTCGTTTCGGGCAAACTTTCTTTGGTTTTGTCGGAGGAACTTTTAAATACCTCTCCTAAGTTTAAAAGGTTACTTAGACTCATAGGCAAGGATCTATCCACGGTAAGTTTTGATTTCCAGATGTCTGGATTATACCAGAATATGAATTTTAAGTGGCTTGAGTCCGAATTCAAAAGTAGACTTAAAAAACTTCTTCCTGCCGGTATGGAAAGGAAGCTCGAAGCAGAAATAGAATCCGCCATCGAATCAGTTTCTTCGAGTAAATAACTCAACGTCAGCTTCATATCCAGCGACAAAAATCATTTCTCTTGCAATATATTAAAATTAGAGTATACTATTCCAAAGTGAGGAGGAATTATGGCAGAAGTTAAGATAGACAGAGACGAAGACTTTGAGAAAGCGATGAGGAAATTCAAGGTTCAGGTCAAGAGAGAAGGCATTATAAGCGGATGCCGCGATAGGCAATATTACGTAAAGCCATCCCAGAAAAGGAGGTTGAAAGGAAAAAAGAAAAGACGCTAAAGGGCGGCTGTTTTTCCATGAACAATATAACAATAATAGCTCATTAATTAAAGCAACTCTAGGATTGAAAGGGGTTGCTTTTTTATTTAATAATAGATAGAGGCAAATAGATGCAAGATTTAATGGATATAAAGGAAATAAAATTTATCCTGAGTAATATTTTTCCTTTTAGTAAATTAAAGGAAAAAGAAATCGATGAATTTATTTCTATTGCCGGGCTCAAAGAATACAGAAATACAGAGATTATTTATAGCGAAGGCGATAAGCCCGACTGTTTTAATCTTCTTCTTAGAGGGCGGGTACTTGTACTAACCAGAGAAAAATCACGGGATTCCGAAATAGAAATCCTTAAAAGAGGCACCAACTTTGGAATTATTTCTCTTTTTACCGATGAACCACACTCAGTAACAACAAAATCCATTGAAAATTCGATAATTTTAAGAGTAGGCAAGAAGCAATTCAGGGAATTCCTGGAGAAACATCCTTCAATATCTCTGGATTTCACCCGCATGCTTTCTCAGAGAGTTAAAAGAAGAGTCCAGCCAAAGAAGATTTTTCAATCCAAAAGAATCGCTATTTTGGGTGCGCCGTCGTCGGGGAAAAGCACCTACATGTATAATCTCGGACTAAAGCTAAAAGAGCAAACCAAGAAGAAAGTTGTTTGTCTTGAATTATCTTTAAAAAAAGATATTTTTACTCTAGCATCTTTTCTGAATAAAAAACATAAGGTGCAAAAATTATCCGAATTTAAGGAAGAATCTATCGGGAAATTTATTATAAAGGGCGATATCGATTATCTTCTGGTAAAAATAGATAAAAGACAACATTTGGTATCGCTGCTTAATTTGCTTTCGGAAAGCTATCATTTTATCTTATACGAATTTCCCTTTTCTTTTTGGGATATTGATTTCCATGAGTTTCTCGCACCCGCACATTATATTCATTTGCTTATTTCTTCGAGAGCCCAGATATTGGAGAAGGTCAATTTATTAATGAGGAAATTAAAACAGAAAGAATCTCTTGGGCAGGAAAAGATAAAGATAATCATAAACGATTTTACCGAATCAGAGAAGCTCTCCCCCGAGGAAGAAAGCAAGATTATAGATTATCCGATTTATGCCACCATACCAAGTTATAAAGACGAGGCTTACTTTAAGGCTTTAAATAGAATCGCCCGCGAGATAGGTGAAGTAGTTACCGGTCTTGCCTTAGGAAGCGGTGCTGCCTACGGCTTTGCCCATGTGGGAGTCTTAAAGGTTCTGGAAGAAAACAACATTCCTATAGATATCATCTCCGGAACAAGCATGGGCGCGTTAATCGCTGCGATGTGGGCCGCAGGCTTTACTATCGAGGACATAGAGAAACAAATACTAGATTTAGGCAGAAAATTTAGTCTATTCCACTTGCCTGGGATAGCACTTCCTTTCAAAGGAATGTTAAAATCCAGGCGGCTCGAGAAAATATTTAAAGGTATTTTTAAGGATAAAACTTTCTATGATTTAAAATACAATTTAAAAATTGTCGCTTTTGATTTTATAAAAAGAAAAACAAAGATATTAGACAAAGGCTTGCTCTATAAGGCAATAGCGGCTAGCTGCGCCATGCCTGGTATCTTCGAGCCGGTAAAAGTCGAAAAAGATATACTCCTAGACGGTGGGATATTAAAGCCTCTTCCTACGAAGATACTTCTCAACCACGGGGCAAATAAGATAATCGCTATCAACATTACTCCTTCGAACAAAGAGGTCTATGCAGAATACAGGAAGAGGACCAGGCTTCACATTTTTGATTTCATTTTCGGCAGCATCGAAACTATGCAACAGGAATTCGTCCGGCAGGCGATGAAGATCTCCGATGTGGTTATCCATCCTCACTTCGAGGGTTTAGGCTGGATGGAGTTCGAAAAAGTAAGCGAATTTATCAAGAGGGGCGAAGAGGCTACAAGGGAAAAAATAGAAGAGATTAAAAGCTTAGTAAGCTCTTAATCCTTTAAAAATTACTTATAAATTTAGTTGACAAAACGTAAAATTTAGTGTATATCTATAGTAGATTTTGTAACAAAGAAACAGAAGCAGAAACAGAAGTAGGTAGAAAATTCAAAACCGTAGGGTAATGAAGTATTCGCCTTACGGTCTTTTTTTTATCTACAAGAAACAGGAAGGAGGATAGTAACGCAATGGCACGTGGTAAAGTAAAGTGGTTTAGTAACAAAAAAGGTTACGGATTCATTACTACCGAATCAGGTAGCGATGTATTTGTACATCACAGCGCTATTCAGGGCGACGGATACAAGTCTTTAGACGAAGGACAGGAAGTCGAGTTCGAAGTCGAACAAGGCCCTAAAGGCGAACAAGCAGTAAAAGTAAGTAAAGTCTAACTCAAAAAAAGACAAATCTGCCCGGCTTAACTTAAAAGTTAAGCCGGGTTTTTTTATTTTGCCTCCGAATAAATTTTAATCATTTTATGCTTGCCAAAAGCCATTTTATAGAGGTAAAATAATCCTAACCAAAAACCTTCTAAGATTCGAAATAGAAAGGGGGCTGATATGGATAAAATATTCCCTGTTATAATAACGTTATTAGCGGTCGTTATTTTAATCGCATTTTTCCTTCCTTGGCTGAGCATCGGGTCACAGCGGTTAGATGTCTTTACAAAAATTTTGACGGGCAAAGAGGGACAAACCATGGACAAGGTAAGTGCTTTTCAGATTCCCATTCTGGCGAATAGTGAAGAAGCAAAATTAATGATTACGATAATTCAGATTTTTAATCCGGGGATAGAAAATGCAGATAAAAAAAGTTTTTTGGTTTGGGGCATAGTGGTACTCGCGGGAATTATCGCCGCATTAAGTTTTTTTCTCGGCAAAAATCATTGGTTTAATTTGGTAATCGCAATATTAGGAATCGCAATTTTTGTTGTCACCATTGTCAAAATAAACACAACTAATTTAGATAAGCTTATCCTGTTGGTCAAGGTAAGAGAAGGCCTTTGGCTAACGATTTATTCTTATTTAGCAATCGGTCTCTTAAGTCTCATGAGATCCATCCAGCTGATTAGAAGAAAAGCTTAAAAGTCCATCTTAAAAAATAAGGAGTAATCGGTGATAAAAAAGATTATCGATTTTGTCAAGACCGATATTTGGCGAGTCAGTCTTAAAAAAATCTCTCCCAGAAAATCTTTCCTCATAAAACAACTTCGAATCGTACTTTTAGCCTTTCGCGGCTTTGACGAAGACAAATGTCAACTGCGGGCATCCGCGCTTACCTTCTATACGCTTTTGTCGATAGTTCCTGTGGTTGCTATGGCTTTTGGCATTGCAAAAGGTTTTGGGTTTAAGAAGGTCCTCGAACAGCAACTTCTAATAAAATTCCCCGGACAGGAAGAAACCATGCAGCAGGTAATCACTTTCGCCAATTCTTTTTTGGAGAACGTGCGGGGCGGGTTAATCGCAGGCATAGGTGTTTTACTGCTTTTTTGGACGGTTGTAAAGGTATTGGGTAATATTGAGCGCTCCTTCAATGACATCTGGGGCATAAAGCAGGCGCGCAGTATCGGTAGAAAATTAAGCGATTATCTTTCCATTATGGTAGTCTGCCCGATTTTCATAATACTTTCCAGCAGTATTACTGTCTTTATCGCGACTCAACTAAAACTTATCACCGAAAAAATAGCCTTATTTGGTTTTTTAAGCCCCGCTATTTTTTTCATTATAAAACTTCTTCCCTACCTGATGATTTGGGTAATTTTCACTTTTATCTATATCTTTATGCCCAATACAAAGGTGAGGCTTTCATCCGGAGTCTTAGGCGGAATAATCGCCGGAACGATTTATCAGTTGGTTCAATGGACTTATATTACTTTCCAGGTAGGGGCAGCAAAGCTCAACGCCATCTACGGAAGTTTTGCCGCGTTGCCATTATTTTTGATCTGGATTCAGATTAGCTGGCTGGTAGTTCTTTTTGGTGCCGAGATTTCTTTTGCCCATCAGAATGTGGATATGTACGAGTTCGAACCAGACAGTAACCGAGTCAGTCATTCCTTTAAAAAACTTTTATCTCTTCGCATAACCCATCTATTAGTGAGACATTTCTCCGCAGGCGAAAAACCATTAACCCCAACGGAGATTGCTCATATATTGGAAATACCAATTCGGCTGGTGCGCCAGATTCTTTTTGAATTAATGGAAAGCGGCATAGTTACAGAAATAAAGACCGAAGAATACAAGCAAGTAGTCTATCAGCCTGCGCGAGATATTGGTATTCTTACCATAAAATATGTCATTGATGCCTTGGAACACCGAGGGGCAGATGTGATACCCGTTGCCCCGACCAGGGAATTAGAATCAATCTCCGATAGCTTGAAAGAATTTTCAAAAGCTATCGAGACATCTTCCGCAAATAAACTTTTAAAGGAAATATAAGCCAATATTTATTATGGAAGCATTAAGTTCAATCGGAGTTCTCTTAGGCAGCTCCTGGGCATCTGGAGTTAATCTTTATCTATGCATTGCAGGTTTAGGCATTACAAGTAGATTGGGATGGATAGCCCTTCCCGGAAATATGGATGTGCTCTCGCATCCTTTGATTATTTTTTTGGCAATAATTCTTTATGCGATTGAATTCATAGCGGATAAAATTCCTTACGTGGATTCAGTCTGGGATTCGGTCCATACCTTTATTAGACCTCTGGGCGGAGCAGCCTTAGGATTTATGGCAATGGCTGATGTCGGTCCTGTAGCGCAGATTCCGGTTGCGCTTATTACGGGAACCGTTGCTTTAGATTCCCACCTTACAAAAGCGACAACCCGGGCCGCAATCAATGCCAGCCCGGAGCCAATAACCAATTCCATTGCCAGCGTAACCGAAGATGCTTCTGTCGTAGGCGCGATATATTTAATCATCAGACATCCGATTATCGCATCAATTGCAGTAATCCTTTTTATTGCATTTTCGATTTGGTTTCTTAAGAAGATGTTTCGTTTTTTAAAGAAGGTTTTTAGCCCGCGTCGGCGGCAGGAAAGTGCAAATACATGATAAATTCGTATTATCTAAGAAAAATATTTGTTTTGTTGACCGCTATTTTTATAATGTTTTCTCTGGTTGAGGCAGAGGAAGGAGTAATCCAAATGAAAATATCAAGTCTGGAATTTAAAAATAATGGGATGGTTCCCAAAAAATTTACCTGCCAGGGAGACGACGTCAATCCAGCGCTTATTATTAAAGATGTTCCTGGAGGCACTAAAAGTTTAGCTTTAATTATGGATGATCCTGACGCTCCCATGGGAACCTGGGTTCATTGGGTCGTTTTTAATATTCCGGTTATCTCCCAAATCGATGAAAACAGTGTTCCGGGTGAGCAGGCTAGAAATAATTTCGGCAGGGTTGATTACGGAGGTCCCTGTCCGCCATCTGGCACACATCGGTACTTCTTTAAAATATACGCTCTGGATATAGAGCTTGATTCATCTCTTGTGCGCGATAAAAAGTCTCTGGAAAAGACAATGCAGGGACATATATTAGAGAGCGCCGAGCTAATCGGGTTATACAAAAAGCAGTAGTTTCGATATTTAAAGGATTGGTGTAATGAAAAAATTTTTAGCTGCGATTATGGTTTTAACGTTTTTTATTTCGCTTTTTGGTTGTAGTGCTAAACTTAAGGCCGGAGACAAAAGAGGCCGTACAGGAGCTACGGTAAGTTTCCCTGTCGGCAGATAAACTAATTTAAAACCAGATCATATGAAAGAAAAAAAGATTAAGCACGAATTCGGATTTGAATCAGAGGCGCAGGCTGTAAAGGAATACAGCCATTTAAACAGGGATTACATGTATGCGAATTATCCTTTGATTGCCGACGAGATAATTTCAAAGCTAAAGCTTAAAAAAATAAATGTTTTAGATATCGGCACAGGTTTAGGTAGTCTAGCTATTGAGTTTGCTAAAAGACTTCCTGAATCAAAAATTTACGGAATAGATATTTCTGATGAAATGTTGGCAGAAGCAAGAAAGAATAGCCAAGAAGCAAACATTGATAATATAGAATTTAAAATCTGTGATGTGCATAAAATGGATTTTGAGGATAATTTTTTCGATCTGATTATCAGTTTTGGAGTCTTGCATCATCTTAGGGATTTAAAATTGACTTTTTCCGAAATCAAAAGAGTCCTAAAAGCTAATGGCTGCGCCTA
Source organism: Candidatus Omnitrophota bacterium (assembly GCA_043819095.1). GTDB lineage: Bacteria > Omnitrophota > Gorgyraeia > VGKH01 > VGKH01 > JBDRFF01. The sequence goes on along the minus strand of JBDRFF010000006.1, from coordinate 14,839 downwards.
CATTTACGATTTAAGAAAAGATTCTCCCTAAGACGTAGTTGATGAAATTGCCGCTGGAATGAATCATCATCATAAGAAAGCATTCCTGGAATCAGTAAAAGAAGCAGCTGATTTATTTTATTTAGAAGATATTCTAATAAATTTGCAAGCATCGGAATACTCTTTAACAAACCCAAAATATTCCCGCCGCACCATAATCAAGAACAGAGTCATTTTAAGACAAAGCAACATGATGGGCGAGCGGTTTAATAAGATTTTAGTTGAATGTTTTTTGAGGAAATAACGGATTTAGTCTGTGGATTCGATCCGGATTAGGTAGAATTTCTTTTTTCCTACCTTTTTCACCAAGAGGCAGGAGAATTTAAGGTTTTCAAGGTTGGAATAATGAATCTTAGCCTTAAAGCCAGTGGCGACTAAATGCGGGATAAACCTGCCTAATTCTCTCTTAGGAATTTCGTCTTTCTCACCTTTAATAAGCCTAAAATTCAATTTGAGGTTTTCGTTAGGCTTAAGCGAACCTATCTCATCAAATTTCAGAAGAAAACCCATCGTAAAACCATAATCCACCAAATTCAATCTTATATCTTCTATATTGATATTTTTAGCAAACATCGTGCTTTGGTTCTTAATTAATATTGCCCTTTCATCGACATCTAATTCCAAGACCACTTCTGGGACAAGGCGCCTGCGGACTTCCTGGACGATTATTCTTTTTAAACGTCGAATCTGGATGAGGCAGGTGACTAAAATCACCAGTGAAACGACGATAAGCCAGTCTTTAAAATCCAAACTTAATATTATTTTAGGGATTTCCATATCAGGGCATAATTATAGCACAAATAAAGAATAGAAAGAAAAGATATTTTATTAGGTAAGAAGGAAGAATCAGGACTGTTTAGGATCTTGCGTTTGAAATTTTTTCGCGTAATTCATTATCGTTGTCCTATCAAGCGGGTCCAGCTGAATAAACATCGCGCCTAGCTCGTATTGTTTTTTAGCTTTGTTTTCTCTAATGCGCACAACTTTTATTACGGAGGCAATCGGTCTACTTTTTATATATTTGGGTAGGTTAATCTCTAATGTAAGATAGGTATTTTCGGGAATGCTATTCGGCGAGAAGAAACATACACCTCCTCCGCTTAAATCTTTTGTCTGCATCTTTATATATTTTTCCTGATAAGCAAAATGCACATCAATATTTGCCTTAAGCCGAACATATCTTCTGCGTTCCGCGCCACCATAGAATTTAAGATTCGTAGTGCCAACTTCGTCATCCATAGTTGTTTCTTCCAAAAAGCCTATTCCGTAGTGCGACTCAAGGGCCGCTTTTATTTCAGAATAGGTTGAGATGAATACTTGGACTTCGCATCCTGTGGTTAGTTTCACTACGTTTATAGCTTCTTGGCTTAAAGGATTAGCGATTGCTATCGTAACAAGTTCGCCCAGTTTGTCGATAGGCATAAGACAATATTTTTCAGCAATCGGGGCAGGAATAAGATTTATTACTTCTTGGTCTATTTTATAATTTGAGAGTTCAATATAAGGAAAGCCGTATTGACTGGAAAGACAAAGGACTATATCTTTTTCTGCTACATAGCCATGTCTTATCAGATAATTGCCCAGAAAACCACCGAATTTCTTTTGGAAACGCAGGGCCTCGTTTAATATTTTTTTAGTTATTAGCCCCTGTTCCAACAGGATTCTGCCTATTTTTTTCTTTAGGAATCTTTTTGTAATCGGGAACATCTTACAACCTCATTTAAAAATAAAAAGCCGATCTTACCTTACTTTGTCCTTCGACCCTGCTCAGGACGAATCCTGAGCTTGTCGAACGGATTCGGTAACTCGGCTATCAATAGGCTATTAAGAGCTTTCGACCCTTAGGTTATCGGTTCGCTCGGCGGTCAATTGGCATGACCCTTTTAGCCTTTAGACCCGTAGCTTTGCGCCCTCGCCTTTCGGCGAGTTTGCCTCCGCCTTCGCTATTAATTAGCTTCGGCGGACCCTACGAAGCTGAACACGAAAGTGATTCAGCGAAGCAGGGTTTTCGGATAAGGGCTTTATTTACAAGTCCTTATTATAAAGTATACTATAAAATTCTCTAATTTTAAAGGGCAGGATCGCCATTTACGGAAAGCGCTCTCTTTCTTGCTAAAAATGACTCATTTTGCTTGCAAAAAGGGCAAAGGAAGGATACAATAGGCATAAGAAAGCAAAGATAAATTGGTAGAGAAAGGGAGGTAGATATGAAAGACGTAAACGCATCAAGGTTAGCGGCGGTTTTGGGTACACTTTTGATAGTATTGGCTGTTATTTTGAAAATTGGTGGCGCTTCTCCAGTTGATATGGTCTTAACAAACGTCAGGCTCATCAGTATCTTGGTCATCGCTAATACCTGTTTTCTAGTAGCGATTCTATATAAAAAATAATTGCCTTTGCCAAAAGTTTGGGTTCGATTAAGGAGGTAATTCTTGGATAATTTTTTCTTAAGTCCGCGCGAGATATCAGAATCAATAAGCGATATCGGCGAGAAAAAGGCAACAGCCTCGATATTTGAACTGTTTATCTTCGGAATTCTTGCTGGAATTTACATTGCATTTGGTGCTAATGTTGCCACTAATGTATTAAGTGGAGGCACGCTTGATCCTGGCTTAGCAAAGTTTCTGGCAGGATGTGTCTTTAGTGTGGGGCTTATGCTGGTATTGATTCCCGGCTCAGAGCTTTTCACCGGCAACATCCTTATGACTATCGGTTTTATTTATAAAAAGTATTCCTTTGTTAAAGTTTTGCGTAACTGGTTTGTTGTATATTGCGGTAATCTTATAGGTGCGATGCTTATCGCTTGGCTGGTGTTTAAATCAGGTCTGCTTATTCATCAAGGAAATCTGACTGCTACAGGATTTACCGCCATAGAAATCGCAGAGACAAAATTGCAGATAGGTTTTTCTGAGGCTTTAGTTCGGGGGATTTTGTGTAACATGCTTGTGTGTCTTGCGGTAATTATGTGTATCGCCTCGAGGACAGTTATAGGCAAGATTTTCGGAATTTTCTTTCCGATTATGGCATTTGTGGCCTCGGGCTACGAACACTCTGTGGCTAATATGTATTTCTTGCCTGCTGGGCTTATGGCAAAAGGCGAATTCTTACCCGGATTCTTCGGCATGTTTAATAACCTGATACCAGTGACCATTGGAAATATCATTGGTGGGCTTTTGATAGTTCTTCTTCATCCTAAGGTCGAAGAAAAAATTGCCCGTATACTTATGCGAAAAAAATAAATAATCATGCCAAACTGGCTCCAGAGTAGTAAAATAAATCTTAGGGATAAAGAGAAACAATGGCGGATTTAATTAGCATTAAGACATTTCTACATAGGCATGAGGCAGAGTTGGCAAAGGGGCTGCTTTCGGAAAAAGGAATTGAGGCGATTGTTCAAGCGGACGATTGCGGCGGATACCGTCCGCATTTAACTTTTGGCACCGGCGGCGTGCAATTGTTGGTTAGAAAGGAAGACAAACAGAGAGCAGAAGAGGCTCTCAGGGTTATAGGAGGTTCTAAAAATGAGTGAAAAAACGTCAGAACTTATTCTTTTGTCTTTTTCAATATTTCTTTCTCTAGACAGTATATTGGTCGGAATTTTCCTATTTTTTCAACCTACCTGGGCAATCGATCTTCAGAGAAAGTTTTATGAAAAGATAAACTGGCGCATGGAACCGATCAACCTGAAGAAGGAGATCAGAAATACTAAGACTATGGGTCTATTCGCGATTGTTGTAGGCACAGCCGCATTAATTTATATTATTGTAAAATAGATCATCCAGTAATTAGTCAGCTCCTTTAGTAGAAATTATTAATTGGCAAAGCTAATCTTTACCATTTCATCGTTTTTTCCCAAAAATTTCCATTTAATTGTTTACAATTTCAATATTCCAGTGTTATAATTAAAATAATGAAGCAACAAACAGTAAAGAGATCGATATTATTAGTAATATCTTTCTTGTTTATCGGTGCTAGTAGTGTCTTCGCAGAACCAGCCAACGAACCCCTGCCTGAATTCGGCGCATTCCCTAATGATCCCGAAACCTCTTTTGAAGAATTCCAGCAACATATAGCTGAGGTTGACAGATCTCTGGATGAATTTGTAAAATCTCGGCAAGAATTCGCAGAATCCCAAGAAGAATCCGGAAAATCTTTTGAAGAATTCGGGCAGCAGATGAAAGAAGTTGATAATTCTCTGGATGAATTTGATGAGTCATTGGAAGCGCCCACTATGGAAACTATATTTCTAGACGAAGATTATCAAAGATTCGAAGAGGAAGTGGCTGGGGTTGAATATGAATCCGATGAGCCTACGTTATATGTTGTTGAAGGAGATTTTATCGTAGAGCATCACCTTGAAATCGGCCCGGAGTACTCTTTTATCAAATACGAGGAGCCCGGCGTAATGGAGGAAGACGGTACGATGTTCGGGATAAGCGGTTCCTATTGGTGCCGCAACAGAAAAAACTGGATATGCGAATTAGAGGCTAAATACAGTTGGGGAACGGTAGATTATACCTCTGTGAACACCGGCACTATGGATGGTTTAGAAGATCGGATGTTTGAAATCAGGGGTTTAGGAGGTTATCAATTTTCTCCCTCGAAAGTCGTTACCCTTACGCCTTATATAGGCATTGCCTATAGATATTTATATGACGATGCCAGAGGGACCTCTTCGACAGGAGCTAATGGATATGAAAGAGAATCTAATTATGTTTATGCCCCATTGGGGCTTGAGACTACTTTAAAGCTAAGAGACGATTGGTCTATTGGTACGAACTTAGAGTTTGATATTTTTATAGGAGGATTACAGAAATCCTATCTTAGCCAGGCTATTGCTGGACTTAATGATGTAGAAAATAACCAATACGACGGTTATGGGGTCAGAGGCTCTTTAAAAATCCAGAAGAAGGTTGCCAGATTTGATTTTCTCCTGGAGCCTTTTGTGAAATATTGGAAAATTGAAGAGTCAGAATGGACAACGATTACGTACACTGGGACTATTATTGGCTACGGTTATGAACCGAAAAACAAGTCTTTAGAATACGGTCTTAAGTGTGCAGTAAGGTATTAACTTACAAAAAATGAGAAAATCAAAGCTTATCTTTGTTGTAATGCTTTTAGTAACTGTTTTGTTTGTCTGTTACGCCTTTGCCTATAGTCTGCCTAAATGGTTTCCTTTTAATACAAAAAATGCGCTCAGGGAATGGAAAGAGAAGATATTTAAAAACAGGGTGCTTTATGTTGTCCAGCCGCGTCAGGAGGGCGGATATCTTCAGGCTAAAAGCAAAGGGGCCTGTTCAGGTTTGGTGTATCATATAAAATTCTATCCCAGTAAATTACCGATGATCAGCTGGAGATGGAAAGTGAAGCAGTTTCCTAAAAAAAGCGCTTCCGGCAAAACCAAAGATGGCTGGATAGAAAGAGATGACTATGCTGCAAGAGTCTATGTTGTATTCACCAGCTGGAATTTCCTCAATATGCAGAGCATTGAATACATCTGGGCCGAAAATCTACCCGAGGGAAAAGTTATAACTAGCCCTTATTTTAAAAATCTTAAACTTATCGTGGTCGAATCAGGCAGACAGAATCTTGATCAATGGGTATTTGAAGAACGCAATATCTACGAGGATTACAAAAAGGCCTTTGGTAGAAAATGCAGGCGTCGGGTTGGCGCTATAGCATTAATGACCGATTCGGATAACACGCTTTCTACTGCTGAGGCATTATATAAGGATATAAAAGTGGGGTATAAAGATGAATAGACAGAATCAAAGAAGATGGTTTTTTTCCAATAAGCTTCATCGGGAGATGTTTTTTATATTTGTCTGCGCCGCTGCCATACCGACGCTTGTCACTACGGTCTCGCTTTTTTATTTGATCTTTTCTATCACCGCTTCGCAATTCGCAATTCCAGAGGCAATTATTTATAATATTATTCCGGCGGCGCAAAAGGTGCTGACTATTTTATTTATTGCTCTGCCGCTGATTTTGTTGGCAATACTTAGCATTGCCCATCGGGTAACCTATAGGGTAGTCGGCCCGTTTGATAGAATCGTCAGGGAGCTGAGTGAGTGTATCGACGGTAAAAAGAAAGACCATATAGTTTTAAGGAAACACGATAAATTCCAGCCTTTAGTGGATAAGATAAATATCTTGTTGGATAGGCTCGGTCAAAAATAAACCAGCAGATAGGACTTGAAGTTTTTCTAGATAAGGAGTTTTTATGCGAATCGGAAAAAAATCCGTTAAACTATTCAAAATCAAAAACCGCCGAGGGTTTGCGGCTTTGTGTGATAATCATCTTACTGAAGGCAGATCCCGTCAGCAGGTAATTGCGCGTATGACCAAGGCGCTGCGCCGTAAACGCAAGCGGATAATCTAAATCAAATGCGAAGAATAACCTATTTATTGGTTGCGGCCGTGTTCTTAAGCGGTTGCGCCACGATCAGCTCTATTAATAAGAATTATTACAGAATAAATTACGATGACGGCGTAGATACAAACGAAGCCAAGGTTATCGCAAAGAAGACCTTGAACGGTTCAGAATATCGAAACCAATATATAATTATTTTTCCGTATATCTTAGATGACGCAAGGACCGCGGGCTATTCAGAGTATCGGTTTGTGGTCTTCCGGCCTAAAAAGATACAAATCATCCGCACTTCTTTTTTAGTCGTAGTCAGTAAGATTACCGGAGAGGTTTTGCATTCCGGTCAGTTTTACACAAAAGGGACCCGGAGTTTCGAGCCAATCTTTGTAGGTAGGAATTAGCAAGCAGGCAATCGGATACTTTTTCATATTTTTCTATCGAAAGATTTTAATAGAAAAGGAGTGAACTATGCCAAAAATTCTAGTTGTTGATGACGATCGGGATGCGACTCGAGCAGCCGAAGTAATATTAAAAAAAGGAGGCTTCGAGGTCGTTATCTTAAATTATCCCAAGGACGTGTTTAAGGTTGTCAAAACCGAGAAGCCGGACTTGATAATCTCAGATATTATCATGCCACGCTGGGACGGTTACGCTCTATGCAAAGAGATAAAGGAATTATACCGAAATAAGATTCCGGTGATTCTTTGCACTGCAAAATCCTACGAGCAGGAATTAATCGAGAAGGCGCACAAGGAATTCGGCGCAGATGATTTTATCTTTAAGCCGTTTAAGGAAGATGTATTGGTTCAGAAAGTAGAGGCGGTGCTTGAAAAACAGACTGAGAATGCAAGTGATTAATTTTAAATGAGGTTTTATGAGGCCTAAAATAATTTTAGTCGTATTCGTAATAATATTATTACAGTGTTTAAAGCTGCAGGCTGCAGAAGTCTATTTAGACAATGATGATAAGATTACCGGGACTATAATTGAAGAGACCGATAAAATGGTTGTTATAGAAACCGAATCAATGGGCAAGGTTTCAATTAAAAAAATGTTTGTTAATCGAATCGTTAGTGACCTAGAGATTCAATCTTCTAAGCAAGAGCCTGAAGTTCAATGGACACGACACATATCAGTAGGATACGATAAAATTATTGGTAACACTCGGAAAGGTCAGTTCTCCGGAAAACTCCTAATTCATAGAAAAAGCGATGATGATGAATTTCATCTTCAGGGCGGAAGTTTTTATTCTTCCGCAGACAGAAAGATGGATGCGCAGAAGTGGGATATCATGACTCGCTATGCCTATAGTTTCTGGGAGAGGAAGTGGTATAATTTCTACAAATTAGCAGTTGACCACGACAGGTTCGCAAATATAGATTATAGGATCTTACCCTCAACCGGTTTTGGGTATTGGTTTTTCGATACGGATGATTGGAAGCTAATGGCCGAGCTGGGTGCGGGCGCAGAATATACTAACTATCGAGATCAAACTGATGATAAGACCGAAGCTGTTCTTATCCCCCGGGGATTTCTGGAGAAAAAACTTTGGGGTGATTCCCGGATCTCGCAGGATGTTTTTATGTATCCGTCTTTGGAAGATGTAGGCGAGTTTCGTGTACACGGCGAGACCGTATTTACCAATCCGATAAACGATACGCTGGCGCTTCAGTTTAGTTGGATTAATGATTATGACTCAGATTCTCCCGCAGACATCTATCCACTCGATATGCGGTTTATTTCGTCGCTGTTGTATTCATTTTAGAGATGAAGGAATATTCTTTAACCAAAAAAATCTATTACCACGATACCGATTGCGGCGGAGTAATCTATTATGCTAATTATTTAGAGTATCTGGAAGAAGGACGGACCGAGGCCTTAACGGAACTTGGCATCGGCCCAAAGAGATGGGTTGATGCTGGAATTGTGTTTGTAGTAGCCCACGTTGATATTGATTACAAGGCACCGGGCCGCTACGCAGATACGATTAAAGTAATTTCCCGAATCGAGAAAGTCGGTAAAACAACGATCCATTTTTATCAGGAAGTTAAAAAAGACGAAACCATTTTAGTCAAAGCAAACGTAGTTCTTGCCTGCGTAGGTAAAGATCTCAAACCAAAACCAATTCCCGAAGAGATTAAAAAAGTTCTTGTATGAAGCAATCCAAGGTCTATTTTGTTCCAACCAAAGACGGCGAGGATTTAGAACATATAAATTCTAAACTCCAAGCCCTGATCGATAAAATTAAGCCTTTTAAAGTTATAAAAAAAGATAGTTTAGTTGCGCTCAAACTCCATTTCGGCGAAGAGGAAAATACCGGTTACGTAAATCCTTCTTATATTACTACGATTGTAAAAGAAATCAAAAATAGGCAAGCCAAGGTTTTCTTGACGGATACCAACGCTCTTTATAAAGGAAGCCGCACAAATACAATTGACCATTTGGATTTGGCATATAGACACGGATTTACTCCAGATAAAATTGGCGCACCAGTTGTGATTGCCGACGGAATCAAAAGCGACGAAGATCAAGAAGTCAGAGTCAAAGGAGATTTTATCAAGACCGCTTACATTGCTTCGGCAGTGCGTAAAGCAAATAGAATAGTTGTTGTTTCGCATTTTAAAGGCCACATGGTGACTGGATTCGGCGGAGCGATTAAGAATTTAGGAATGGGCTGCGCATCGCGACGGGGAAAATTGGTTCAGCACGGAGGAATCGCCCCGTTAGTAAATGCGAAGAAATGCGTTGCCTGCGGCGCCTGCATTGAAAATTGTCCGGTCGACGCAATTAGTCCGCAGAACAGAGATTTTGCTGCGGGCGTAAAAGCAGTAATCAATCCAAAAATCTGTATTGGTTGTGCAAGCTGCATTGCTGTGTGTCCGGTTTCGGCAGTGGACGTCCAATGGGGAAAAGGTGTAAGCACGATTAACGAGAAGATGGTCGAATACGCAAAAGCTGTCATCCAAGACAAAGAAGATAATTGTATTTATTTTAATTTCGCCATAAAGATTACTAAGGAATGCGATTGCCTTGCTAAGGATGATCCTAATATAGTTGCAGATATCGGAATATTCGCTTCTTTTGATCCGGTGGCAATCGACCAAGCCTGCGCGGATAAGGTAAATGAAGTTGCCGGACGCGATATCTTACGCGAGCTTCATCCTGACGCGCACTGGCGAAAACAATTGGAGCACGCAGAAAAAATCGGTTTGGGAAATACTGTTTACGAATTAATAAATGCCCGATCATAATTTAATTTCTAGTCCACAGAATCAGAAGATTAAAAACGTTGTCAAATTACGAGAGCGAAAGTTCCGCGACAAGACCGGCATGACCATTGTCGAGGGGTTCAGAGAGATCGCACGGGCAAAAGAATCCGGGATTAATTTTGAGGAATTTTATTATTGCCTCGAGCTTACTACCAATAAAAAGTTCATTGAAGAATGTTTAAAGCAAAGCAGTGTCGCGTTTAGAGTACCGAAAAAGGTCTTTGCGAAAATCGCATTCGGTAGCCGCGCCGAAGGCGTTTTGGCGGTTCTGAAACAACCGAAATTCGAATTTAAGGATTTAGTTTTGAAGGGCAATCCCTTATTGTTCGTTATTGAGAAAGTCGAGAAGCCGGGAAATCTGGGTGCGATTTTAAGAACCTGTGATACAGCCGGAGCGAGCGGCCTAATAATTTCTGACGCAGCAACGGATATTTACAATCCTAATGTCGTGCGCGCAAGCATCGGAACGGTTTTCTCTGTTAAAACTATCCAGGCAACGAATAAAAATGCATTAGAGTTCTTAAGGAAAAATAATATTAAGATCTGCGTGACTACACCCGAGGCAAATATTAATTACACCGAGGCTGATTTTAAAAATCCCGTAGCGATTGTTTTAGGAAGCGAAGATAAGGGCGTAAGTAGCTTTTGGCTGGCAAACGCCGAAACAAAAGTAAAAATCCCCATGAAAGGAAAAGCAGATTCTTTGAATGTCTCAACCTCTGCGGCTGTGGTAATCTTCGAGGCGATCAGACAAAGAAACCTCGCAGCGTAATATGAATCCAGGATTAAAATTACAACTTTTTTTATCGCATAGCGGCGTTTGTTCTCGCCGGAAAGCGCTTGATCTGATTTTGGACGGTCACGTCACAGTCAACGCCCAAGTCATGCAGGAGCCCTCATTAATTATCAATCCCGAAAAAGATAAAATTAGTTTAGATGGAAAATTAATCCAGCAAAAAACCTACACTTATCTGCTACTTAATAAACCAAGAGGGTTTGTCACAACGCTTAAGGATAAACACGCCCAGAAAACCGTTCTAGATTTATTGCCACAAGATTTAAGGTATCTTCGCCCCGCGGGAAGATTAGATAAAGACACCGAAGGCCTGTTATTATTGACCAATGACGGAGATTTAATTTATAAGCTTACTCATCCGAAATTTAATATCGATAAGACCTATTTTGTTCAGATTAACGGAGAATTAAAAGCGACAGAGAAAAAGCAGTTGGAAACAGGAGTTAAGATCGACGGAAAAATTACCAGCCCGGCAAAAATTTTTGATATTAAGATTAAAGGCAAAAAATCAGAATTCCAGATTGTTATTCACGAGGGACGCAAGCGGCAGATCCGTCGGATGCTTGATTGCATAGGCCACAAGGTCGTTTATTTGAAAAGAATCGAACAAGGCCAGCTTCGCTTAGGAGATTTAGCAATCGGTAAGTGGCGGTATTTAAGCGAAAAAGAAGTATCTTTACTTAAAGATAAATCTTTTGTTGACAAATAGGATATTGCCTGCAATATTAATTTAATCAGATAAATTGTTCGTGAAAAGAAAGAAAGGAAGGTTCTTATGCCATTCGACAGCAGTAAAGATGAAAAGATATTCTCAAAATCTAACGAGACAGATTTCGACCGGATAAGCGTGAGTGTTTATTCCTACAACAGAGGAGCGAAGAAGCTGCAGATCTCAAGGGAAAACAAAAACGAACAGGGAGAATATCGTTTTGCCAAAATGGGCAGATTAACCAAAGAAGAAGTCCAGGCGATCCTGCCTTTTATGCAGGAAGCCTTAGAGCATATGGATTAAACCGGGGGGTAGCTATGAAATTTGTCTGTCCTACCTGTAATAGAGAGATGTCCAACGATTTAATGGTTGTTATTCCGCATACTGAAAATCACATCGTCGATGAAGTCAAAAAGAAAAATCCTCAGTGGGTTGAATCTGACGGCATCTGCAAAAAATGTTACGATTATTATAAAAATGAGCTCCATCCTAAAGAATAATCTTCTGATATGGAAATAGCGGCACTATCACTTCTGATATTTTTTAGCCTTCTCGGCTTTGCGGCCATATTTTTTACTACCTTCGGCACGCTTCTTATCCTTATCGGTTCTATTTTGTATGCGTTCATGACAGGATTTGAGGTAATAAATTTCCAGGCGTTGATAGTTCTCTGTGTCCTTTATTTATGCGGCGAGGCATTGGAATACGTTTTTATTATTGCCGGGGCTAAGAAACTGGGCGCATCAAACTGGGCTGTTGCCGGAGCCTTAATCGGCGGAATTTTGGGCGCAACGATAGGGACATTATTTTTCGGAGTAGGGATTATTTTAGGAACTTTCTTGGGGATTTTCTTAGGCGCATTTCTGGTAGAGATGATCGTCCACAAAGATATGGTAAAGTCTCTTAAGGCCGCAACCGGCGGGGTTCTGGGCAGAGTCTTTTCAATTGGGGCAAAGATCGTGATCGCGGTTTTGATGTTCGCGGTGATAATCTATAATTTTATGCAAACATCAGGGCCGATTATCACCCATACAGCGATAACTTAATATTTTTGAAGGGAGCACTTGATGAAAAAAATACTTATTTGCCTATCGGCGGTTTTATTGTTAAGTTCTGTATTTATTTTTAACGCGATTGAGGCTTCAGGAATAATTAAAAAAGGCAAAAAGGTCAAGTTCGATTATACCCTTCAGGTGGACGGGAAAGTCGTGGATACATCTATTGGGAAAAAGCCGCTTGAATATACGCACGGCGAAAGAGGCATTATCCCTGGATTGTCTTCTGGACTTGAGGGGCTGCGTGAGGGAGCCGAAAAAAAGATTACGGTTAAACCTGAGGATGCTTACGGCGAGAGAGACCCTAAGGCCATCGCCGAGGTGCCTAAGACATTTTTTCCAAAAGATTTTAAACCTCAAGTAGGAATGACTATCCCTATGCCGGATCGCAACGGCCGGCCTATTCCGGCTAGTGTCGTTTCAATAAAGAAAGATGTAATAGTCCTTGATTTCAATCATCCTTTAGCCGGCAAGACATTAGAGTTTGATATAAAGATAATATCGATTGAATAACAAATTTCAAAAGGAGACGTAAGGTGAAAATCAAAGAAATAAAGATTGAAGATTTAAAACCAACTGAATTTATCGAGCAAAAGACCAAAGAGGTTTCATCCTCTGTCGGCGACGGTTTAGCTATTAATGCCTTATCCGGCGGAGTTGATTCCTCAGCCGTTACCTTGATAGCTCATAAGGCTCTGGGAAAAAAGCTCAAGACCTATTTTATTGAAAACGGCCTGATGAGACAGGGGGAGCCGGAGAGGATAGTAAACCTATTTAAAAAAATTGGCGTGCAAGTTGATATTTGCGATGCGAGAAAGGAATTCTTTAGTGCTTTAAAGGGTCTGAGGGACCCGGAGGAAAAAAGAGAAGCGATCACCCAGACATTTTACAAGAATATTTTCGGAAGATTAGTTAAAGAAAGCAAGGCAAAATATCTTCTTCAGGGCACCAACTACACCGACGTGGAAGAGACAATCGCAGGCGTAAAAAGACAGCATAACATTTTAGAGCAGCTGGGAATCGATACGCAGAAAGAATTCGGATATAAGGTAATCGAGCCGATAATCGAACTTAGGAAATCCGGCGTGCGGGCAGTAGCAAAGACTTTGGGGCTACCGGAGGAATTATACAACAGGCCGCCTTTTCCCGGTCCGGCTTTAGCAGCCAGGGTAATCGGCGAGGTCACACCTGATAGAATAGAACTTGTAAGGCTGGCAACAAAAGTCGTCGAGGAAGAATTGTCCGACACAAAGGCATTTCAGTATCTTGCAATTCTCCATGAGGATAAGGTTACTGGCGTGCGTAACGGCAAAAGAGATTTCGGTTTTCAGATTGAAGTCAGATGCTGGGATAGTGTTGATGCTCTAGAAGGTTCTCCGACGAGATTGTCCTTCGATATATTAGAGAAATTAGCTCAGAGGATAACTACCGAAGTCCCCGGCGTAGTCAGCGTCACTTATAATATAACCACAAAGCCGCCGTCGACCATCGAGGCAGTTTAATAAAAATTAATCAAAGGTATTGACAAGCTTGGAATTCAATAATACCATAATTAATGACGATGACAAAAATTTCAAAAAGTGCTAGCGCCCTCATAATAGTTGTTTTAATAGTCAGCTTTTTCCTGCCGTGTAAGAATCTTGCCGCAGCCGAAGAAACCTCCTCGGAAAAAGAAAAGAAACCCTGGCTTATTGAGACCGGTTTTTCTACCGGTTTCAACAAGGGCAGGATGAAAGGTGATAACGAATACCAATCTATGGTCTTTTCTGTGCTTTTTGGCTTTGATTTAAAGCCGCTTTTGAAAAAGGTTCATATCGGCTTTCCGGGAAAATTCCAATTTAATTTCGCACCGTTCTTAAATCCCATAATCGCCCCAGAAAACAACGTGGAGTTTGGGTTTGATTTGAATTATAAATATTCTTTCCCGCTTTTTGAAAAACTCTGGCCGTACATCGAAGTTGGCAACGGTTTTATCTATTCCACACAGGAGACGCCGGAGCAATCAACCCAATGGAATTTTCTTTCTCAGGGCGGAGGGGGCTTTTCATTCTTTATCAAGAAAGATGTCAGCCTAAACGCAAGCTACCGCTACAGACATTATTCCAATGCCGGTGCAAAGGAGCCTAACAGGGGAATCGATTCGTCCATGTACATGGTAGGCATCTCATTCCACCGCTAATTTCCTTCCATAATTTATCTACACAGAGACTTTATTAAAGAAAGCGTTTTCTCAAAACACATCCTTCCCCCTTGAATTCCCAACACAAATATGGTTTACTTTAGTTGGAGGTAAAATATCCGAAAATCCTCCTTTGCTGAATTATCTCCATATACAGCTTAGGAGGATCTCCTAAAGTTTTCTCTTTTAAGAAAGGAGAAAACAAGGGGAGGCAAACTTAGGGAAACCTAAGGGCGTCCCGTAAGGGATCCCGAAGCGTAGCTAAAACAGTGGCTACATTCGGGGCAAAGTTTCGGGCCTAAAGAAGGAAACTTCTATGGCAGCCGAGCGTACCGATAACGCGGAAGGATTTATACAAAAATCCAGATAGGCGATCGGACGCCGGGTCTGGATTTTTTTATTGAATTTGTTAACTTATT
>JBDRFF010000005.1:0-2480 GCA_043819095.1 Candidatus Omnitrophota bacterium | reverse complement strand
GCTTATTGTTTCCGAAGGCGGGATATTAAACGGAAAATGCCAGATGTTGGGAGAAATCCTTTCTACCGATGAACTCGCACGATACCTTGAGGTGGAGATTAACTCGATACTGGACTGGGCAAACCAGGGGAAAATCCCGGCAGTAAAACAAGACAATGACTGGAAATTTGAAAGAAAGGCGATAGATTCCTGGGTCGCTTCAGGCAAGATACAAAAATAAAAACATGGCGGAAGAGAAACTCTTAACAGTAAGGGACGTCGCGCACATCTTAAACCTTACCGAGAAAGATGTGTTGAACCTGGCGGAAAACGGCACAATACCCGCTTATAAGGTGGGGGGAGTTTATTTGCGTTTTAAACACGGCCAGGTGGAAGAGTACCGGAAAAAGATCCCCTCCAATTCCAAGGTTCACCATAAAATTTCCTTCAATGACAGGGTCTCAGATTTTTTCTATTATAACGATTTCTACCTTTTTTCCATAGTGCTTATCATTTTAATGCTGTTTATTATCTTTAAATAAACTATGAGGCGACTTAAAGTTTTTCGCCGGATATTCAAATTTCACGGTTTCGGGGAAAGCCTGAAGATTGCTTTTAAAGGCATCGGCTATCTTTTTCTTTTTCACCGCAACATGCGCATTATCTTCCTTTGTGGTATTACTGCGGTCCTGGCCGGAGTGTATTTTAATCTAAAAGGTATTGAACTGGTGGCTCTGTGTATCACGATTACCCTGGTGTTCATGGCGGAGATATTCAATACCGCAATCGAAATGATGATTGACATGTCCACCAGTAAATATCACCCTTTGATTAAACTGGTCAAAGACATCGCGGCTTCGGTAGTTTTGATCGCGTCTTTAAATTCGCTCGGGGTAGGGTTTATCCTTTTCTGGAGGCACCTTTTTAAATAAAAAGACCGGATTCTTTTAAAAATCCGGCCTTACGAAATACTCTCTTCAGGGATCACTCAAAATTTCTTCTTAAAAATATATTTTACTTCTTTGGTATCATTATTTAATTCCGCCTTACCGCGCATATTAAATAATTTTACCGAGCTTTTTTTCTGAACGTAATCCTCGACTTCCTTGGCTTTAAAATAGGGGTAAAACACATCGAGCCCCAGGAATTCTTTCCATTCTTCCCGGATTCTTTTCCTATCCGCATCAATATTTTGTGCAGCAGCAAAAGCTTTGGATTTAAACAGCTGGATAATAGAGAATCCGCTCTTTTGAGGAGTATCAGAATTATAACGCTCGTGCCTAAAGTAATTTTTTACCGATTTATCTAATAAATATGCTGGAGTATTATTTTCTTTGCACAGGTCGCTGTGGGGTTGGGCATAGACAGGCAGGCTTAAACTTGAAATTACCACAAAAGTTAAAAGATATTTAACTGAATTATTCATAAATATCTCCCAAGTTAATTAAAATAATTCAAGTTCTCTCACTCAAAGTATAACATATAACTTACTGATATTCCAGGGTGTTAGCGAGAGTAACGGATGAATGCGGGTCCTGTCTTGGCGTAATTCCGGAGAATTCAGATTTTGCGGGACCTGACAAGGCATGGTTTCCGGGGGCGCTGGATTTGCCCCTGCGAGGTAAATCCAGCTCGGGTCGGCTCGTCGCTCTCACCGAGTATTTAGCGTAATGGTGATCCATGCCCGCTCCTCGCCTTCACGCCCCTCTAACCAGGCCTTGCCACCCGCAAAATCCTAAACTCCGCAAACCAATAAAGTGTACACGCCTGTAACACTATTTAGGCAGTATGGTGACTGTCATCAGACTGCGTTCAATGAAATTACAGTTACATTGAGCGGGGACAGTTAATACATCTATAAGCAAGTATCCGATGAATGCGGGTGGCAAGGCCTGGTGAGCAGGGCTTCGTCAGCCCGAAGCGGGCACGGATTGCCATCGATAAATTTTGTCGGCAAGAGCGTAGGGCTGACGCAGAGCGCAGGCCGCCACGCAGGGGCGGACAAGCGCCCCTGCGAACCATGCCTTGACAGGTCCCGCATTCATCCGTTACTCTTATTTGATATTACAAACGAGATTATCAGTCGCTAAAGGGGATGGAGAGGAATTCCTTGCAGAACTTTCCGGTATAGGTAACGCTGTCTACTACCCCGTCAATAAGCGCCTTCATTTCTACAGCCGGAGCGCTAATGATCGCAAAAAGCTTATATCTAAGAAGGTTTCTTTTTTCAGGTTTTTCGCGTTCATAAACTTCATATTCATACATCTTTTTTACATTCTTCGGGCCATTGATGAAGACAGCTTTGACAGGAGCAGAGGCAGCATTTAAGATATCCCGGCCCATATTTACGAAATGATGGATTGTGGTATAGGCAAAAGACGGAGAAGTTAAAGTTAAAAACAGGATGGCCGTGATAAGGATTCTATTTAGATTGCTCATTTTTTAATTCCTTGGCTTTCTCAAAATATATTTTTTTATCTTTTAATTGATGGATAAATTTC
>JBDRFF010000004.1:0-2829 GCA_043819095.1 Candidatus Omnitrophota bacterium | reverse complement strand
CGGCGATACTGGAAAAGATGGTGTTGGTGGGGCTGCTTTTGCATCCGGAGGATTAGAAGAAGGCGCTGAACAAGATACATCTTCAGTTGCTATTGGTGATCCTGTAATGGGTCTAAACTTAAGAAAAGCAAGCTTAGAGCTAATTAAATCAGGTATCGTAGTGGGCATGCAGGATATGGGAGCAGCTGGAATGGTCTGTTCAACTTCTGAGACAGCCTCCAAAGGTAATGTGGGCATAGAAATTGATCTTTCCAAAGTCAGAAAACGCGTACCTAACATGAATGCTTATGAAATAATGCTTTCTGAAAGTCAAGAAAGAATGCTGGTTATCTTAGAAAAAGACAAGATAGAAAAGGCTAAAAAAATATGTGGTAAATATAATGTTCCCTTAGATATTATCGGAGTAGTCAAAAAAGGTAATATGCTTACAGTAAAAGAAGGTAATGAAGTAGTGGCAGAGGTTCCGGCAAAGACGCTGACCGAAAATGCGCCGGTTTACATCAGAGAGGAGAAAGAGCCGGATTTTTCTAAATTCAAATTGAATTTAGACCAAATAAAAGAGCCACAAGATCTCAACGATGCCCTACTTAAGTTATTAAGCTCGCCCACAATAGCAGATAAAAAAACAGTTTACAGCAAGAGTGATCCGAAGCTATTTTCTAATGTTGTGGTAAAACCTGGCGAGGCAGATGCAGCAGTGATTAAGGTTTCTGGCAAAATGGGATTCGCAGCGACCACTAACTGTAATGGTACCTATTGTAGATTAAATCCCAGAGTGGGTGGTCAGATCGCAGTAGCAGAATCTGCCAGAAACTTAGTTTGCGTGGGAGCAAAACCCTTGGGTCTTACAGATTGCTTAAATTTTGGCAATCCCATGAATCCCGAAGTATTCTGGGGTTTTAGGAGGTGCTGTGAAGGGATTAGCGATGCAGCTAAAATTTTAGATGTTCCTGTTGTAAGCGGAAACGTCAGTTTCTACAATGAGAATCCCAAGGGAACAGTAGATCCTACACCTGCAATCGGTATGGTGGGCGTTGTTAAAGATATTAAGAAAGTTGTAACGCAGAGCTTTAAATCTGAAGGTGATGCCATAATTCTATTAGGCGAAACCAAAGAGGAAATCGGAGGCTCTGAATATCTTAAAGTTATGCATAACCAGAAAAGAGGTGATTGTCCTTCTCTGGATTTAAAGAAAGAGAAAGCACTTCAAGATACGGTTCTAGCAGCAATAAACAAAGGTTTGGTTCGATCCGCACACGATTGTTCTGAAGGCGGCATAGCAGTTGCTTTAGCTGAAAGTTGTATAACTAACAAAAAAATAGGGGCTAAAGTTACTCTAAAATCTGGTTCTATAAGAAAAGATGTGTTGTTATTTGGAGAAACTCAATCACGCGTTATCTTAAGCGCCAAGAAAAATAATATTGGGAAAATCCTACAACTAGCCAAGAAGAATAAAGTTCCTGTCTCTGTAATTGGCAAGGTTGGTAGCAATAAACTCGTAATCAGCGGTTTAATCAATATCTCTGTCAATGATTTATATGAGACTTGGAGCAAAGCAATAGAGAAAGTTCTGTAAATTCGTACTCATCACCCCGCCATCTTGCAGAGGGTGGGGTGATGAGTACATTTGAAAAAAAATGAGGGGTCGATGAAGATAAGATGTTTAGTGTTGCTTGTTGTTTTGAGCTTCTTTGCGGTGGCTTTTGCACAGTTTTGTATTCCTCAACTACCTTTGGCATATGCCCAGGGTGAAGAGGATCCGTTAGGAGAGGAAGAAGAGACTATACAGGCAAGGTCGAATCCTATGGAGAGTTATACAAAGGGCGCTGCAGAAAAATCCAGTATGCAAAAAGGTACTTTAAGAAAGGGTGCTTCTAAAATAGGGGTTTCCAGAAGTTTAAAAACCACAGCTACTAAGGCTGTAAGCTATGACGGTATTGATGGTGAATCAATGCCGGTCGATCCTTATGACGCACAGGTTGGTACTGATGGCGCATCAATACCAAACAATCCACTCGGCGATCCTTATGGCACACAGGCTGGTGTTGAAGGCGCATCAATGCCAATCGATCCACTCGGCGCACAAGCCGGAACATCTGTGCAGAGTGCAGGTTCTACCAGCTGGGATCCTAGTGATATGCCAGCAGGTTGGGATCCTTTTGACAGCGAGGCTAATTTAGATTCAGCTGAAATGAATCATTGAATAATAGCACCAAGAATGTTTTATTTTAATCAGGACATTTTTGCAAGACTTCAAGTTTAAAGATGCGGACCAAGAGTTATATAATAATAGCTCTGATATCGATTTTTTGTTTGTTTAAATTCGGTTGTTCTTTTGGTACTCCTGTAGAACAGATGGTAAAAAGAGTTAAACAGGCTGATATCATATCTTATGACTTGGAATGGTTAGCCCAAGAGGGACAAAAACAGGAATATATAAGTATTAGTAAAGGCGGTGAATCAGCTGTAATAAATAATATTAAGCAAGCAATGGGTAGCGTTGTAGCACATACTGAGAGCGGATGGAATTATATTTGGCTTAAACCATTAGGCATTTTAAGGTTTAAGACTAGCGATGGCCAGGAAGAAAGAATAGATATTACCAAAGCTTGCTTTTTTGCAGGCGGCAACAGGATTGAGACTGCTGCGTTTTATTCTCCAGCATTGTCTAGTATTATCAAGAAGATGTTCTATAAGGCAGCAATAGAACATGATCTTCTTACAACAGAAAGTCTCTTTGAGGATATTGCTAAGGGCGGCGCTTTTGAATATCTAATTAAACCAGAAGTAAGAGAAAAAGTTTTCAAAGGAATTAAAGAAAAGCTTCAG
>JBDRFF010000003.1:0-17182 GCA_043819095.1 Candidatus Omnitrophota bacterium | reverse complement strand
TCTACTTGTTTGTTTTTATTTATCCTTTTGCTCTAATTTTTTTTTGAAAAAAATTAGAAAGGAGGTGATCCAGCCGCACGTTCCCGTACGGCTACCTTGTTACGACTTAGCGCCAGTCACTGGTTTTACCTTCGGCCTACTTACGTAGGACTTCGGGTACCACTAGCTTCCATCGCTTGACGGGCGGTGTGTACAAGGCCCGGGAACGTATTCACGGCGCCGTAGCTGATGCGCCATTACTAGCGATTCCGGCTTCATGGAGTCGAGTTGCAGACTCCAATCCGAACTGGGGCCGGTTTTTTGAGATTAGCTCCGCCTTGCGACTTAGCTACCCTCTGTACCGACCATTGTAACACGTGTGTAGCCCAGGGCATAAAGGCCATACGGACTTGACGTCATCTCCACCTTCCTCCTGCTTATCGCAGGCAGTCTCATTAGAGTGCCCTCTTTCCATCTTACGATTTCAAGAGGTAGCAACTAATGATAATGGTTGCGCTCGTTGCGGGACTTAACCCAACATCTCACGACACGAGCTGACGACAGCCATGCAGCACCTGTGTAGGCTCCTGACTTGACAGGTCGTTCCCCTTTCAGTTCACTACTTCCTACATGTCAAGCCCTGGTAAGGTTCCTCGCGTAGCGTCGAATTGAACCACATGTTCCACCGCTTGTGCGGGCCCCCGTCAATTCCTTTGAGTTTTAACCTTGCGGTCGTAGTCCCCAGGTGGAGCACTTAATGTGTTAACTGCGGCGCTGATCCTTACGAACCAACACCTAGTGCTCATCGTTTACGGCTAGGACTACCAGGGTATCTAATCCTGTTTGCTCCCCTAGCTTTCGCAGATCAGTGTCAGAACTGGGCTGGAGAATCGCTTTCGCCACTGGTGTTCCTCCCGATATCTGCAGATTTCACCCTTACACCGGGAATTCCATTCTCCTCTTCCAGTCTCAAGCCTTGTAGTTTGAAAGGCCGTTCTCCAATTAAGTTGGAGGATTTCACCTCTCACTTACAGGGCCACCTACCTGCCCTTTACACCCAATAAATCCGAGTAACGCTCGCCACCTCCGTATTACCGCGGCTGCTGGCACGGAGTTGGCCGTGGCTTCTTCTCTAGGTACCGTCAGTCCTTGACATTATTAATATCAAAGAGTTTCTTCCCCATTGAAAGAGGTTTACGATCCGAAAACCTTCATCCCTCACGCGGCGTCGCATAGTCAGGCTTGCGCCCATTGCTAAAGATTCTCGACTGCAGCCTCCCGTAGGAGTCTGGGCAGTGTCTCAGTCCCAGTGTGGCTAAACATCCTCTCAGACTAGCTACTCGTCATAGCCTCGGTAGGCCATTACCCCACCAACTAGCTGATAAGACGCGAGCACATCTTTAAGCGATAGGCCTTGCGGTCCCCATCTTTGACCTAAAGAGCTTAAGCCCTCTAGGTATCGCCCGGTATTACCCTACCTTTCAGTAGGCTATTCCAGACTTAAAGGTAGATTACTCACGTGTTACTCACCCGTTTGCCGCTATCCAAAAACAAATTCTGCATTTCTTCTTGCGTCGAACTGCAAAACTCATTACAGGATCGCACGACTTGCATGCCTAATCCACGCCGCCAGCGTTCACTCTGAGCCAGGATCAAACTCTCCGAAAAAACTTGGCTATCAGATTCTTACAAAGAACAAAACAAAAAAAAGGCATCGAGACGATGCCTTTAAAAGTACCCTCTCTTATGAATATTAAATCATCCGGAATTGTCAAACTGCAAAAACTTTATCTTCACAATAAAATACAGCTCGCTTTCCTAATAACTTGGTGTTCAATATAACAAAACAATGTATTTTTGTCAAGTATTTTTTTTACCTATTTACTTTAATTGCAATAACTTTTACTCTTGCTGAAAAGAAATTATTTTTTATTATATGCTTTCTTTTGTGGCCTGTTCTAGACTTTTTAAATTTCCGAAGACTATTAAGACATCGCCTTCTCTTAATACATCAGAACCCTTAGGAACGGTTAGTAAGCCTTCCTGCCTTTCAATAGCCAGAACCATAAAACCTTTCTCTTTAAAGTCGGTGCCTGATAATGGTCTGTCTACTGATTTTGAATTTTTTCCAATCATTATTTCGCAAACGCCATAATCCTTATTTAACTGCAAGACCTGTTCAAGAATGATCCGCCTCGGGTATTTTCTTTTCCGAAGCTGTTTCTCGACGCCGCGATGAAACAAAGACATTATCTTTTCGCTGCGGGTTATCAGCAAAATAACCAGAAAGACTATCATTATTACCAGCAGCTGACTTACTATGACTTTCTCACCGATTGAAAAAAGGACCGAACCAAGAATCGTAATAAAACCAATCGGACCCAATACCATAAGCGACATAATAATCCGGCGACGCTGTTTATGGTTCATAATTAATTCTGTTTCTTTTGTGGTAAAACCTGTGCCGGTTAAAGCAGAAAGCGCCTGGAATCTTGCAGTATGTATATCAAGACCTGTTAATTTTAAAGCCGAGGCAGCAATCTCCATAACCACAGCAAGCAAGATTATCATAAAAGCAGAAATTATAACACCAATCATCTTAAATCCTTTTCTTTACCTTAAAAAAATCGAATCGATTATAATCTAATGATCCATAAACTGTTGGCTATTTACTGTGTTCTTTTAAAATCAGAGACAATATAAGCGTAGTATTAGCTAAGATAAGAAAGTTGATCGATCTGAATCTCATCATCGCAACAGACGGCATACCATAAAATCTAGAAAACATCGCATAAGCTACCAGTACCATTCCGATTACCAAAAGCACTTTTGACATATTTTTAGCCCTCCTTTCTTCTTATCGATTGTTTATATTATAAGCCATCATACGGTAAATAAGCAACAATAAAATAAAAAATATTATATTTTAAGGATCGACGAAAACATAAATTAGGCTTTCATAGATTTACTTAAACTTACTCATATTTTTAAATCATTGCAAATTTTAACATATGAAAAAGGCGGCAGAAAATGCCGCCTTTTTCAAAAAACTATAGTATAATCTTATTTTCCAGAAAACTTGCGCTTTATGTCCTCGATGCATTTCGAAGCTGCGTCCCTGCCGCCCAATCCAAACGCCAAAGCAAGTCCTAAGCAGATCGCGCCAAAAAAGATGTTAAAAGTTGTATTTACCAAAATCGTGGCAATCCCAAGCTGGCCCAAGGCAATCATAAAGGCAAAAATTACAATTGCATACTGGCTGAGGCCGCTTAATATTGCCGGATTAGGCAAATTGGCGTTCATAGCTGCGGTGCGTACCATGCCGGAGACAATCGTTCCTAAGAACATACCGATGACTAAAACAAACATTGCGGCAATGACTTTAGGAATATATGTTATTACCCCCTCGAGAAGTTGGGATGCATAAGTTAAGCCTAAAGCATTAACCACCATCACTAAAACCATAATCATTACTAACCAATACACCAAGGCACACAAAATCTGACTTGCTGTAAGCTTGACGCCGCCCTTGTTTAAGATCTTGGCGACTCCTGCTTTATGAGCCAATACGTCAAACCTTAAAATTTCCAGTATCTTATTTGCTAGCGTCTTTATAAGCTTAGCTATAAGCCAGCCTATGACAAGAATAAGCAATGCACCAATCAGGTTAGTAACAAACCCTGCTGCCTTAGTCAACATTTCTTGAATCGGTTCAGCGATAATCGTATCCCAATCCATATCATGCCTCCTTTCTTATAATTTATTATACACTTTAATAGAAAGAAGTCCAATAATTAAATAGAAAATTTTTATAGATTTAATTAAACTTTAACCTTTAGGTGGGCTTTTAAGAGTTTTACTAAACGGGCCGTTAGATCAAAGGTTTTTTTCTTGGGAAAACCAGGGAAGAAATTGACATCGAGGACATAAATATTTTTGAAATTTTTATCAACGATAATATCCACTCCAGCAAAATTTGTTCCCAAAACTTTGGCAGTCTTTATTGCGGTCTGTTTTATTTTTCTAATTAAATCAGGAGGTAATTTTTTTAGGAAGGCTTGATTCATACCTTTTCCGCCTTGGGAAATGTTGGTAGTTACGCTATCGGCTTCATTGGTCCGCGCATAGATATAAATAACTTCTCCTGAAAAAACATAAACCCTTAAGTCAAATTTCTTACCATCTATCAATCGCGATTTGACGGCTTCCTCGATATAGACATCGTTTTTCAATAATTCTTTTAAAAAGCCATGCCTATCTTTAATAGTTCTGAAATTCCATCCGTAATCTGATTTTCGACTTAAGATCTTTTTATTTCTGAAACTAAAATTAGTCTGGCATCTATCATTGTTTAGGAAGGTTATTCCTTTTCCCATAGAGCCATATCGAGGCTTTATCATAAATTCATTACCACTTTTTGTGTAGCGATAAAGTGCGTCTATTTTTGAGATTTTAAATAATTGGGGTGTGGGGACTTTTGCGGTTCGAAGCTTTCTTTTTACTAGAACTTTGTCTCTTAGCTCTGAGGATAATATAGGAGAATTAATAAAGGATAGATCCTTACCTTTTAGGTTTCTCTTTACGACATGATCTACCTTTTTGAAAAAACGAAGGAATTTTTCGTAGAAAGAACTCGCCCCGTAAATACCTTGATAATTTCTATGCTCGATGTGTCGATTCCAGTGTGAAAATGGGAAAAATGGAAAGATAATTACTTTCTTTGTTTTTATTTCAGGTAATTTATTTTTCAAAAGATTATCGTAAGTCGAAGTTGCATAATTGAATCCCTTCTTTTTAAACAATCTTCTTGATTTATGAAGCTTTCGAAAAGAATCGAAATCGTATTTATTCCCTAGCGTTAGGACTGTTATGTTATTCTGATTTTTCATACGGATTTTAAATATTTTCTCAAATATTTGTATTGTTTTGTCAGCCGGCCACCTTGAGTAATAACAGCGCCGCGGATTTCTCTTGTTATGCCGCTATGGTTTGTTATTCTTCTTGTGCCAGCAATTGCTATATCATAAACATAATTACGAATAAGACTGCTGAAATCCTCGGCGGAATCTTTGGGTAATTCTGTAGGAAGATTATCTCTTGCCAGAATCGTAATCCCTTTGTGTGCATGGCCATCAACGAACTCTTGAAGTTTGGGATCATAAGTATACGTAGGGTTCTCCATAGTGCTTGGTCTATAAGTCATCTCGATTGAGCCGTTGATGTCACAGGAGATATCCGTGATAAATTCAAGACGAAATTTTCTCTTTCTGTACAATTTACTTATCATTTCCCTTGACACCAAGCGGGGGTATTTGTTATCCCAATAACTTGCATGAATCAGAATATTTAAATAAGGCAAGTAAAGATCCAGGTTAGATTCAAATCTACTGGGATGCTCCAAATATTCCTCGAAATAGAACCCATCTTTTTGTTTTCGGCGTAATTTTTCTTCACGCAAAAACACCCTCTTATAAATTTTATTACGAACATATTTTTGGTGCCGGATAAAATCTGCCATATCTTTAGGATGTATCTCATCAGGATACAATAAATCTAATATCTCCTGCACGCCTCTAGAAACATTGCCGTGTCCGGTTATGCCGACAATAAAAGGAGAAATCCTTTTATCAAAACCTCGTCTTTTTATTCGACGGGATAAATTCTCGAAATCAGCCTTCAGGGCATTATATGAAGCGTATTCGTGTGCTGGTTTTATAGATAAAAACGGAGTCTTTATATCTCTTAATTTTAATTTTTGACCTAAGTAATAGAAGCTATCGACTAAGCCGCAAACACCTGCAAACCTGCCAAAATAAACAAGGCGTTTTCCAAAAGCATCGGTAATCGTTTCGTAATCAATTAATGTAACTTTCTTCCTAAGAAATTCTTTAAGCAAAGGCATGTTATGAGTCTGGCCTTTAATCGTATGGGAAAAATTCATATAGATTTTGCCTTTAAGCAATTCGTCTATTTTTAACTCTTTAATTCCTACAAGCAACTTTGCTTTTCTAAAATGATCTACGATGCGGGCTCCGGACTTTTCATACTGAAAATCATCAAATACCCTCATTCCGCTTGACTGCACCTCAACTTCTATGCCGTGCTTAATTAACCATTGCACATCGTTGGGACAAAGTGGAGCACGGCGTTCACCTTTTGCCTCATCCTCTTTCAATAATCCAACTACGAGTTTTCTTCTCCACATAAATTACACCAATGACTTAAAATGACTTTTTAATACTATATCTCCGACGTGAAATCCGATTTGCTCTGCCACCACATCACATTTGACTCTGAAAAGATAAAAAATCGGTTTTGCAACCTCAAAGGTCAATGCCTCAAAATTGCCCTGGCCTTTTGATATAATCATTTTGGCAGACTCAAATAGATTAAGAAATTCGTTATTACAATACCTTAACATTACTCCCGGCGCATCGCAACCGCTGGATATTATTCTAGCGACCTTATCTATCCCGCAGACAAGTGCGTCTTCTTCTAGGGCATCATTTATAATAGGATTTTCTCTAATTACATAGATAACTTTTTTATTCATTTCTTCGATTAAGACTCTATCAAAAACTACTTCTCCGGAGTTATCCGCAAGATACAAAACAGAATCAGTTTCATCTAATGCTTTTTTAAACTCATCGTATTCAAATATGGCTTTTCTGTGGCCATTATGGATGTCAAATTCAGGATGTAATAACGTATCGATCTCTTTGTCGATGTCGAAAGAATGCTGTGCTCCGTAATCGATGATATTTCCCACAATCGCTAATAGCGTAGCAGCTAGAAGCCTGTCCTTAGAATTTTCAACAATCTTTTTTAACTTTGGATATAGTTTAATGGCCAATTCGTTGCTTTCCTGTTTTAATTGTTTAAAAGGATCTTTCTCGCCGGTGATCTTTATCACCAACTGATAGAGTTTTCTGCCCACATACGGCGGGCACTCTTCGTCGGATGATCTAGCAATAATAAGAGCGAGCTCATCAGCGATCTTCTTCAGCTGTCTTTCGGTTGCCCCGGCAATCTTAGCTGCTTCGCGAGCCTGTTTATAAAAACAGGGAATACAATCTTTATATGTTTTCATTTTTTAATATTTAAATACACTGCAATATTTTAAAGTAAATTATAAAACCGATTGGTAAATGTGGGATTACCTACTTTGAGCTAAGAATCTGAAGGCGCTGAGCGCGGCTTTAGAACCCTCACCGGCAGCAATAATAATTTGTTTCTCCGGCACATCAGTGACATCGCCTGCGGCAAAAACGCCTGGAAGGTTAGTCTGATTATACGAGTTTACCTTAATTTCGTCAAGATTATTTTTTTCAACTGCCTTGGCAAACCCTGAATTGGGAATAAGACCTATTTCTACAAACACTCCTTGGACAGAAAGTGTCTCGTCGATATCTTTATCTTTTTTCTTTATTTTGATTCCCGTAACGAAGTTGTCTCCGTTTACAGCAGTTACTTTAGTATCGTTTAGAATAGTAACTTTATTGCTTCCTCTTACCTTCTCCTGCATTACAGCATCACCCATAAGCTCAGAAGTTATATTGATAATATAAACTTTGTTAGCGATATTCATCAATTGCAAACTCGCATCTAAAGCAGAATTTCCTCCACCAATTACTGCTACGTCTTTTCCGGAGAATAATGGTCCGTCGCAGGTTGCGCAATAGGTCAGCCCTTTATTTTTGAATTCTTTCTCACCGTCAACGCCCAATTCCCTTGAACGCTTGCCGGATGCGATAATCGCTGTCTTTGCCTGATATTGACCTTTGTTCGTTTTAACAGAAACTATATCGTTTTCTTTCTTAAGCTCTATAGTCTCTTCGTTTTCCTTTAATTCGATATTATATTTCTTCATATGCTCTTCAAACTTTGATGCCAAATCCGGGCCAGAGATAAACTGATATCCTGTATAGTTCTCGATATCTCCGCTCCATGCTGCCTGTCCGCCAATGTCTTTAGAAATAACCAAAAGCTTCATCTTTTTTCTAGCGGCGTAGACGCTGGCAGTTATTCCCGCCGGTCCTGCACCGATAATAATTAAATCATACATAATTATAAATTTGTTTTTAGTTCGTTAAGTTTATTAAGATGGCTTGTTTCTTGCAGGATTAATTCATCTACTACTTTGTGATGAGCCTGCGGAATTGCTTTTTTAATGCCTTCATAAAAAATTATAGAATCTTTTTCAAATCCGATTCCCAAATCAATTGCCTCTTTATCGTTCTTAGTCTGTTTAGCAATAACTTCGCCTTTATCCTTTTGAGTAAAAACATATTTGCCTGACAGATCCTTCATGTATGCCATATATTCTCCGGGATACGACTCTGCCTGCGAAGAAGCATCTAATTTATCCAGGATATTCTGAAAAGTAACTATATGCTTCGTTTCTTCTCCGGACAAAAATTTATACAATTCTTTTGCCTTCTCGTTTTTGCTTTGATTAATCAGTGCGTTGTAAAAATCCTTGCCGTTTTTTTCGATTTGAATTCCAATCATTACTATTTCGTTTGCCGAAAATATATTTGCCATCGTACCTCCTTTAATGAGACCATGACTTACGTTGTCTTACTGACTCCGTAAGTCATAAGGTCGAATTAAATCCTTGACATCAAAGATGTCAAGGATGAATTCGCACTTTCAACTTAGCTCATTTACATTCGCTAAGTTGAGTGCTTATTCATAATTTTGTATCTGCAATCCACGCTCCATGCTTATTACAAAATTCAACTGAAGAAAGTTTTCCACTAGAAATTTTAAGATGTAATCCTGCTGCCGGATTGAGTTTCTCAGGAGTTAAATGCACTCTCGATATAAATTCATTATCAATGTAAAAATCGATATGTACAATGTAATGATCGACCTGCATTGGATGCGTAACCGAACCGACCTTTACATGCACATCAGTACATCCCTCGGGGATTAAGCCGCATTTTTTAATCACAGTAATCACTGGTGTGTGCTTTTCGCTTAATTGCGCTTCGTCTTTGGCTGTTTTTATTGCGTCTTGTTTTTCTTCGAAAGATGTCTTAGGTGCACCGCAAACAGGACATTTATCCGGCGCGCTGCCATTAATCGAAATGTACCCACAAACTTTACATACAAAACCTTTCATAATCCACCTCCTAAATTTATTTCTTTAACTGACCTGGAGTAAGATCGACAATGCTGTTTACTTCCACGACAATCAAATATTCTGGCCTTGGCAACAATGCCTCGGGCTGTCTAGGATGACCTTTTTCTCCGTGAATATTTTTTATGACCCTCTGAGTTATCCTGCCAGTTAGCCTATCTTCCCAGGCCTTTAAAATGCCGGCCTTAAAGTTGTCAACCTGAACTTTTTTTGCTTTGCCTTTTAAACAATAACCCTGAAAGCTATGTTCATCTACAGCTGTAATGCTCATATGCGAATTTCTCTTTAAATTTTCAAAGGTTTTTCCTCTGTAAAGGTCGAGTAAATAAACTTCGCCACTCTTGCCTATGCTTACAATCCCTTTGCAGGAATTATGCACGCTGCCGTTTTTATCAATTGTAGAAACAACGACAAAACCTTGATCCTGAAAAAATTGAATTATTTCTTTTGATATTTTTTTCATAAATAAAAATTGTTTTTGTACGCTAGACTAGCGATTATTATCTTAATAATTTTCGCAAAGTAACTCGTAGTGTGCTTGAGGATGGGCACAGGCCGGACACTCTTTAGGAGCATCTTTGCCCTCGTGGACATATCCGCAATTGCGGCATCTCCATTTAACTACAGTATCCTTTTTGAATACCTTGTGCTCCTTTACGTTCTTAAGTAGCTTTCTGTATCGCTTTTCATGCTCTTCTTCTACTTCTGCGATTTCCTTAAACAGGGTGGCTATTTCTTTGAAACCTTCCTCGCGCGCAGTCTCTTCTGCTTCTTTGTAAAGTTTCGTCCATTCAAGATTCTCTCCTGCCCCAGCTACCTCTAAATTCACTGCAGTATTTGCTATAACTCCGGCTGGATAAGCAGCTGAAATTTCTACTTCTCCACCTTCTAGGAATTTAAAGAATCTTTTTGCGTGTTCTTTTTCATTATCAGCAGTCTCAAGAAATATCGCGGATATCTGCTCATATCCTGCCTTCTTGGCAACAGAAGCAAAATAGGTATAGCGATTTCTTGCCTGTGATTCTCCTGCAAAAGATGCAAGAAGATTTTTCTCTGTTTTTGTTCCTTTTATTGACTTTCTCATAGTTTAATCAATCTCCTTTTTTTATTTTATCTAAACTTTTTCAAACATATCTTTACCTACGCCGCACTCTGGACATACCCAGTCAGCCGGCAGATTATCGAAGGGCGTACCTGGCTTAACGCCGTTATCCGGATCGCCTTGCGCAGGATCATAAATATAGCTACAAACTGTACAGCGATATTTTTCCATATCATCACTCCTTTTCCGCTATTTTCTTTGCGAAATTCTTCCCGTATTCATAACAGCCCTTTAATTCATTTTCATCCGGAACATATTTAACAGAAATAGACGGGTGAGCGATTTCTACCCCTGTCTCTTTTATAATGTTCTCGATTGACTTTACTGCGCCGCCAGCCCAGCCATAAGAACCGAATACTCCGGCGATTCTATTTTTAGGCTTTAGGCCTTTAAAGAAAGTTAAAAATCCCCCTATGCTTGGGAGCATATCATTATCATGCGTGGATGAGCCGATAATATAACCTTTTGCCTCAAGCATCTCAGCGATGATCTCTGTGCGATCAGCTATATTTATATCATAAAGTTTTACAGCAATACCGGCATCGGTTATTCCTCGGGAGATTCTTTTTGCCATTTTTTCTGTTGCGCCCCACATGGTCTCATAAACAATAACGACTTCTGGCTTTGTTTCATTCTTCGCCCAGTGCAGATATGCATTCACGATTTTCATAGGATCTTTGCGCCAGATAATCCCGTGGCTGGGCGCAATCATTTTTATGGGAATATTTAACTCCTGAACTTCTTGGATCTTTTTTAGAATCAAAGTTCCCAGCGGAAAAAGAATATTGGCATAATATTTTTTTGCCTCATCCATGAGATCTGATTGGTCAACTTCGTCGTCGAATCTTTCGGTTGATGCGTAATGCTGGCCAAAGGCATCATTAGGCATAAGAATTTGATCTTCGATTAAATAAGTAAACATGCTGTCCGGCCAGTGAATCATGGGTGCTTCGACAAAACTCAGAGTCTTTTTACCCAACTTCAATGTATCACCAGTTTTAACAATTTGATAATCCCAATCTCCGTAATAATGCTTAAGGAGACCTTCTTTACATTTTGCCGAACAGATAATTCTTGCGTTTTTGGCGATCTCTTTAAGTTTCGGAAGCGCACCAGAATGATCTGTCTCAACATGATTAGCGATAATATAATCGATTTTCTTAGGATCGACTATTTCTTTGATACGATCCATCATCTCTTCGTAGAATGGTCCGTAGACAGTATCAACTAATGTGATTTTATCGTCTAAAATCAGGTAGGCGTTATATGTAGTGCCTCTTTTGGTAGAATAGGTGTGGCCGTGAAAGGTTCTTACATTCTTATCAATAGCACCCACCCAAAATATATTCGGGGATATCTGAACAGCTGGCATATTTTTTTGTCCCTTTCGGCGTATAGTTTTTTATTATATCAAAATCTTATTTTAATGCAATATTTCTATTCGAGCACTTCTTGTAAACAAAGGAAACTATCTAAAAGTTAATAACCGATAAAACTTTCGGCTTTTACGTCTTGGCTATTACAGCCAAGCTCAAGGCATAGATTCTTCATTGCATCCACCATTTTAGGAGGACCGAAGACAAAACAGATTCTTTCTTTCAAATCTTTAGCTTTCTGCATTAGCAATTCCTTGCTTATTCTGCCCATTATGCAATTACTATCTTTCGGCTGGCAATCCGTTACTGTATACATTACCCTTATATTACTATTTTCTGCTCGCCAATTATCTAATTCTTTTTTAAAGGCGATTTCATCTTCTGTCTTGTTTGAATAAATCAACGCAACATCTGTATCCAATTTATTCTCAACAATATATTCGATAATTGAAATCACCGGCGTAATGCCTATGCCTCCGATTAAAAATCCGATTTTTTTATATTCATCTTTAAATACGCAGTTACCAAACGTTGCTTTGAGTGAAACTTCGTCTCCAATTTTTAATCTTTTCAGTTTTTGAGAGAATGCGCTGTCGCTTATCCTTTTGGTAACTTCGATATAATCTTTTGCGGGTGATGAAGAAAAAGAAAGATATTTATTTAACTCTTTATTATTCTGGTTGCTTTCATCAAACATTACCTGTAAAAATTGACCAGGCATAAATTCTATTTTTTCTTCCGGGATGAATCTAAAACTCACTATACTGGGCGTCCTTTTTATCTTCTGAATTAATTTTCCTTTTAATTTTTCCATTAAATTTATTCTATTCTAAAATTGTTTCTAATCAATGGTTATCAGTATTTTGCTTTTTGTTCTTTAAGTATTTATTATAAAGCTCATCGCCTACGCATTCTTTCGCGTATTTGCACCAATCCAGACAACTGGGAAGTTGTTTTCGCGTTACCTCTTTTTTGCATTTTGGACAGATTGCCTTTACTTCATCCGTCCAGATCTCTATTTCTTCGCCGCAATGCGGGCATTTGATATCTTCCGGTTTAGGACGCTTAAAATCTTTCGCGCCGGGGCAATCAAAAATCATTTTATCTTCTCGCCCTTTATGCTTATAACTATTTCGCTAAATGGAACTTTTTTACCTGAAGCGGCAATCGCATTTTTAACAGCAGGCACCATGCCAAAACAACAAGGCAACTCCATGCGGACATAAGTTATGGACTTTAAATCATTGTTCTTTAAAATCTGGGTGAACTTTTCTTGATAAACAGAAATATCATCTAATTTTGGACAGCCCACAAGCAACACTTTATCTTTTAATAAATCATTATGAAAATCTGCATAAGCAAAAGGTACGCAATCCGCAGCAATCAATAAATCCGCCTCTTTTAAATACGGTGCAAACGCTGGAACAAGCATAATCTGCACCGGCCACTGCTGGAGCTGTGATTCTTGTTTAGAATGACTTTTTTGTTTCTTTCCAGCGCTTTTCTTTCCTCTGAAATCCTTCACATTTGAGCCGGGACAACCGCAAGGAAGCGGCCCGGAAGCTGATAAATCAGCCTCAAACGGAACCTCGATATTTTTCTGCTTTAAAACCTCCATTGCCTGTTTTAAATATTCATGCTCATTATGCTCTTTAAGATGCTTTAGATGGGCAATGATTGTATTCTTGCCCTGTTTGACAATATTCTCCATTACCTTTTGCTCATCGTAGGCCTCGGCTTCCCTTTCCTCTGTAGTAATTGCCCCTTCCGGACAATAACCAATACAAGCTCCAAGGCCGTCGCAGAATAAATCGCTAATGAGCCTGGCTTTGCCGTCGATAATCTGCAATGCCCCTTCAGGGCAATTAGGAATACACAGACCACACCCATTGCATTTCAATTCGTCTATTTTTATAATTTTTCTTTTAGCCATCAGTTCTTTCCTTCTTTTTATAATAGTGATGCTAAGGTAATAACCTTTAATCTACTAATTACATATTTTTCAATTGTATCAATTTTCTTTTTTAAGTTACAAGTCTTTATATGAGGGCATTTTTTCTTTTTGAAGATATGCTCGCTTAAACTCAATGGTCCTTGAAATATCTCTATTAAATCAAACAAAAATATATTATTTGGCGCGCGATTCAAAATAAATCCGCCGCCTTTTCCCTTAACGGACTTAAGTATTCTTTGTGAATTTAATATTTGAAGTAATTTTCTTAAAAAAGGTCTAGGCATCTTCATTTTCTTTATTAATTCAGCAGCAGAAATAACATCTTGCTTCTGTTTTGCAATGAAACAAAGAGCCCTAATCGCATAATCAGTATCTCGAGTAATTAATTTAATTCTTTCTCCTTCAATGACGACATAAGTTGCGGAACGAAAGTGACACAACTTATTCGTCGGAATTGATCCCCCACCTTTGTTATATTAAGATCCTAAAAATAATTTATTCTAAAAAATATGAATACTACAAAGGTGCGGGGTAAATTTCCCTCGACGTTGCTCGGGACTCCTTCGAGGGATCCTGAGCGAAGTCGAAGGGCAGCCATCAGACTTACGTTCATTTCCTGCCTGCCGGCAGGCAGGAAATGAACGTAAGTCTGGGCTTCATTTAGGCAGTTTAACGTCATGCCTAGGACAAAATACTACAACCCTCTTTACAGTGGGCAACTGCTCTTAACATGTATCTTTTTGTCCACATAATAACCTCCTTCAATGAGCACATAACTTACGGAGCTGTATTTTTTCATTAGCGACGTAAGTTATTCGTGCGAATTGTACCCCCACACCAATTGCCTCCTGTTTAGACTACAGCGATTGGTGTGGGGGTTAGTTCAACCACAGACTTATGAGCGCTATCGCTCCATAAGTCTGGGTTTCACTGTAATGATACCACTTAAGTATCATTTGTCAAGAAAAATTTTATTTTAATGTTAGCCCGATACCTCTCCATTTTGGTAGGAATGACTTCACTTCTGCCTCGGCGATAAGATTAGTGTCTTTATCTATAACCTTAACTTCGGTTTTGAAGAATTTACCTTTCAAATGAGATGGTCTTGCCTCAGCAAAAATCTCTGAAGCCTTACTGCTATTTTTAAAGCGCACATTTAAATTTACTGTAAAATATGGTCCTGGTCGATACTTAGTTCTTAATCCATGAACTGCAGCTGTATCGATAAGGCTTGAGATTGTGCCTCCGTGATAAAGACCATGAGGATTGGTTAATTCTTTTCTATATGCGAGACCGATCTTACAAAAACCCTCTTTTCTCTCAACATAATACATTTTTAACAGCTTCTCATAAGGAGTTCTAATTTCTTCCATATCCATGGCTCCAATTAAAAAAGGCAACCTTTTTCAAGGTTGCCTTTTCGGAACAAATTACTCATTAAGATTTTTTTATTTCATAGGCAAGGATAATTGCCTCAGCAATATCCTTCATATGCACGCGCTTATCCATACTTGATTTTCTTATCAAATTATAGGCATCCTCTTCGCTTAGGCCTTGCTCCTTCATCAATATGCCTTTCGCTCTCTCTACTTTCTTCCTTGCGTCTAATTCTTCCTGAATAACCTTCGTTTTGACGATAAGCTCAGTATTTTCTATTGCAACCGCTGCCTGATTAGCCACAGCGCTTAAAAGATCAATATCGCTTTTGGTAAATTTATAGGAGACAGTGGCGTAGCAATTGATCACTCCAATAACCTCTTTTTTGACGGCCATAGGAACACTTATCATCGAAACCAATTTTTCCTTCTTGGCTAAATCCTTCTCCTTATATCTTTTATCCTTTAACACATTAAGGATAACTATAGGTTTTTTCTCTTTTGCCACTAAGCCTACTATCCCCTCACCGATCTTTAAGCTTCTTTCTTTTAAATATTCTTTACTTAAAGCCTGGGTTGCACGAATCTTTAGCTCTTTGGTGTTTTTATCCAATAACCATAAAGCACATATTTTTGCCTTCATTACATTAGCTGTCAATGTAACAATAAGCTTAAGCACATCCTCTAGATAAAGGTCTGAGGTTATAGCTATGCTTATCTTACTTAATGTATCAATATAAGATTTGTAAGAAGATTTAGGCATAAATTTGAAGTTCCTTTGTGATGAAGTTATTCTATCTCTATTTATTTGCTTTGGCAAGCATAATTCTTTTATAACAGAACCGCTTAAAAATATTTTAAAATTTTACTTGACAAACGTAAAGTAAATGCTATACTTTACAATTGTCAAGTGAAGACACAACTTATGGAGCGACAGCGAACATAAGTTGTTTGTCTGAACTTGACCCTTGACATAGAAGATGTCAAGGGTTTAATTCGCACAAATAACTTACGTCGCTACTGGCAAAACTAAGGCTCCGTAAGTCATGTGGTCATTAAAGGAGGCCAAAAATGAAGAAAGAATTCTTAAGTCCGACACAGGCAGCTAAGATCTTGGGCATATCCCGACAAGCGGTAATCGACCGTATCAAACATGGCACGCTTTCGGCTGAAAAAGCAGGACGGCAATATATTATTCCTAGAAAACTGATCAAGCCAAACAGGTCAAAAACTAGGAAGACGAAGGCAATTCCTACCCCTTCCCACCCTACTGCTGAAAAAGAAGGTGTAAAAGAAGTCCTAGAAAAAGTAGAAAAACATAATATAAGGACAATACAACTCTGGTTTGTAGATATCCTTGGTATCCTAAAATGCGTCTCCATTACTCCGGGAGAAGTAAAAGAAGCTTTAGAGCACGGAAAAGGATTTGATGGTTCATCCGTTGCCGGCTTTGCTGAGGCAGAGGAAAGCGACATTATAGCTATGCCGGATACGAGTACTTTTAAGATCCTTCCCTGGACAAAAGAGACAGGAACAATTGCCAGGATGTTCTGCGATATATTAAATCCGGACCGATCACCCTATCCCGGAGATGCAAGGTATGTTCTAAAGCGCGCGATGGGTCGGGCAAAAAAATTAGGCTTTACCTTTTTCGTCGGTGCAGAGATAGAATATTTTTATTTCAAAGGAGATAAAAAACCTGAGATTATAGACGAAGGTTCCTATTTTGAATTAATACCTAACGATTTGGCTAATACACTAAGGAATAAAACTGTGAGAATCTTAGAAGAAATGGGTATCCCCATGGAGGCCTCGCACCACGAAGTTGCCCCAAGTCAGCACGAAATTGATCCCAAGTATGCTGATGCCCTCACTGCCGCAGATAACGTTATCACTTGTAAATATGTCATAAAGGAGATAGCGCAACAAAACGGAGTCTACGCAACATTTATGCCTAAGCCGCTTTTTGGCGTAAATGGCTCAGGGATGCACACGCATCAGTCGTTATTCCACGGTAGTAAGAATGCATTCTTTGATAAAAAAGATAAGTATCATTTATCTACTATTGCCAAGCAATTCATTGCCGGACAACTTAAACATGCCAGAGAGATATCCTCTTTGACTGCCCAGTGGGTAAACTCATATAAAAGATTAGTTTCGGGCTACGAGGCGCCGGTCTATGCCTCTTGGGCACAGAGAAACCGAACTGCGCTTCTCCGAGTTCCTTTATATCGACCGGGAAATGAAAAG
>JBDRFF010000002.1:0-6505 GCA_043819095.1 Candidatus Omnitrophota bacterium | reverse complement strand
AGAGTTACGTCAAGGTTACTTGTCGGTTCATCAGCAATAAGTAATTTTGGCTCGGCAGCAATCGCCTGCGCAATCATTGCCCTTTGCCTTAAGCCACCACTTAATTGATGAGGATAATCATTGATTATTTTCTCTGCCTGGCTTATCCCCACTTTTCTTAAAAGATCAATCACGCAAGATTTCATATCCCTTTTCTTGATATTTAAATGAAATTTTAGCACTTCCATGATTTGATAACCGATGGTAAAGACTGGATTAAAACTTGTGAGCGGTTCCTGAAAGACCATGGCAATTTCTTTTCCCCTGACTAAACGCATCTGATTGCTTGAAAGCTTAAATAAATTCCTTCCTTGCCAGATAATTTGTCCATCTATAGTTTTTGCCTGCGGTGGTTGAAGTCTCAATATCGAAAGGCCTGTGATTGTTTTTCCGCAACCGGAACCACCGACAAGCGCTAAAATTTCAGGATCATTAATCGACAAATCTAATCCGTCGATTACCCTGTTGACGCCGGACTCTGTATAGAAATACACCTTAAGATCTTGTATTTCTAGAATTGGTTTATTTGGCACCATTAACCCCTTCTTCAATAAGCGCACAACTTATGGAACACGAAGTGCGACATAAGTTGTATGCGCGCATTGAACCCCACACCTTTTATCTATTCAGAGTTTTTTAAAAATCCTTTCAAAAAGCTAGTGAATACTAAAAAGGTGTGGGGTCAAATTCAGACTTACAACTTAGCTTCGTTATCACTTGCTAAGTTGTGTCTTCATTTGACATCCTTAACTCCTTCTTCCTTCAGCATCGGATCCAGCGCATCTCTTAGGCCGTCTCCCAATAAGTTAAAAGCCATCACAGTGATAAATATAAATAGTCCCGGTAATAATATCCAGGGATAAAATTTTATCTGCATAATCCCCATTGCCTGGGAAAGAAGGTTTCCCCAGCTTGCATGTGGGTCCTGAATTCCTAACCCTAAAAGGCTTAATCCTGACTCTCCTAAAATATATCCAGGGATGGATAAACTCGCAGCCACAATCGAATAGGAAATCGTATGAGGCAGTATGTGGCGGAAAATAATTTTTATATCAGAGATTCCTAGTGCTTTGGCAGCCAAGACATATTCTCTTTCCCGCAGCGATATCGCCATGCCTCTTATGACTCTGGCCATGCCAGCCCAGCCGATAAAGGAAAAGATAACCACAATTAAAAGATAAATCTGTAAGGAACTTAAGTTGGGCGGGAATGCAGCGCGTAAAGCTAGCATAAGATAAAAGCCGGGGATCATCATAATCATCTCGCAGATTCTCATAATGATATTATCGATTTTTCCGCCGTAGTATCCGGAGATACCTCCAACTAACAATCCGAGTATAAGAGAGATTGCTACTCCGAATAAACCTATTGATAATGATACGCGCGCACCATAGAGTATTCGGCTAAATAAATCTCTTCCACGGAAATCCGCTCCCCACAAGGATATTCTCGCCTGCTGGTCAACACCAAATAAATGAATTGATGCAGGGATAAATCCGAGTAATTTGTATTTGTCACCGTTTATCAGCAATTTTAAGGAGTAGATTTTAGTCTTATCTTCCTTGTAAATTCTTCTTTTGTATTCATCGAATGAAGATGAGGCCCCGTATATAAATGGACGAGTTATTTTTCCCTCCTGAGTAACAAAATGAATTTTCGTGGGAGGGCAGTAAGAATAATCTCTATTTTCATTATCGTAAGAATAAGGTGAGATAAAATCTGCAAAAATCGCACCAAAATAAAATAAGACAAGAATCAAAAAGCTCAAAAATGCGAATCGATTTTTCTTTATCCTTTGGATTGAAAGCGAAAATTGACTTTTTGATTTATGCATAGTTTTATTCATATCTAATTCTAGGATCCACCCAAGCCAGCATTATGTCAGCAAAAAGATTTCCGGCCAGAAGCAGGATCCCACCCATAAGCATACTACCCATTACTAGATATATATCTTGAGCTCTAACGGCAGCAAGTAATAGTGATCCTAATCCTGGCCAATTACAGATTATTTCTGTTAAAGCCGCTCCACTTAAAAGTCCGGATAGCTGATATCCAAATATTGTTACCAGGGGATTGATCGCATTTCGCAGTGCATGATGATATATCACACGGTTTTCCGGAAGACCCTTTGCCCTAGCAGCTAAGATGTATTGTTGTCTTAAAACATCTAAAAGGTTTCCTCTCATGAGTCGCTGTAATCCGGCAAAGGCAGAAGTTGAAATTACAATAGTGGGAATAATAAGATGGCGTGCTATATCGAATATTTTTCCTAAAATGGTTAATGATTCAAAACCAGCAGATCGCATCCCCCCCAGAGGAAGAATTCCCCAGGCGCTAGCAACATAAAGAAGTAAAAGCGCAAAGAAAAAATTTGGGATCGATAGTCCAATAAATGCAAGAAATGAGAAGAATCTATCAGCGAATCGATTGCGATTAACTGCAGCGATTATTCCAAGTGGAATTGCGATTAACCAGGTAAATATTAGGCTCACCGCAGATAAAAGCAATGTATTAAGCAGCCTGCTCGTAATTACTTTCTTTACCGGAGCGTTATAAAAAAATGAATAACCAAAATCTAATTTTACGAGGCTTTTAAGCCAGTATAGATATTGGATTATTACGGGTTTATCGAGATGGTATAGCGATTCGTAATGCTTGATTGTCTCCTCGGAAAATTGCGGGTCCATTCTTAAGGAATCAAAGAAATTTCCCGGAGCAAGATTAATCGCAAGAAATGTCACAAGCGACATTGCCAAAAGTAGCGGGACCGCTATCAGGATTCTTCTGATAATATAATTGATCATTTCTTATCTTTTAAAACTATAAAAACATCTTAAACACAGATTATCGCAAATCTAACGCAGATTCACGCAGATAAAAAAATCTGCGACTATCTGTGTGTAATCTGCGCCTATCTGCGTTAAAAAAGTAGTCTATCTAAACTCTTCTTTAATGTAAAGCTCATCTAAGTTGTGAAACGCGCCACCATAAGAAGTCGGATTTAAATTTCCAAATTTATTTCTAACTGCAAATATTGATGCTGATAAGACTGTATAAACTACAGGTAGTTCATTAGAGATAATTAATTGCCATTCATCATAGAGTGTTTTTCTTTTCTTTTTATCTAATTCTTGAACAGCAAGATTGAAAATCTCATCGATTCTTTCTTCCCACGCCGTGCCTGGCTTAACTTGCTTTGGATACCACATATGCAGTTGGCCGGATGAGTCCCAGACATTCTTTCCGAAATGCGGTTCAATTCCGCCAGTTAATCCGATTATTATTGCGTCCCATTGGAATGTTGAAACAAGCTTGCTAACTAAGTTATTGAATTCCAATGCTAAAAAGTTTACTTTTATTCCGAGATTTTTTAAGTCTTTTCTGATTATTCCGGCTATCTGAATACGTTCGCTACTGCTGGAACTGGTATAAAGAGTAAATTCTAGCTTATTGCCGAATTGATCCTCAATTATGCCATCATCATCTTTATCGATAAAGCCGGCATCTTTTAAAATTTGCTTTGCCTTTGTTAAGTCGTATTTATACTCTTTAACTCTCGAATTGTAAAAGTATCCGCTGCTCGGACTCATGGGCGAATTCTGTTCATAGCCCAGGCCGTTCATAAGTATTTCTATGATTTTCTTTTTATCTATTGCATGGGCAACTGCTCGTCTGAAATCTCTATTAGTAAACCAGGAAAGTTTTTTCTTATCAAGAAATAATTTTTCTGTTTTTGGGTTAATGCCCTTATTTTGATTAAAAACTATAAAATTACTGCCAAAGGCAGGACCAGTATCGTATACGGTAAAGTCGCCTCTTTTTTCTTGGGGTTTTAATAATGGATAGTCAGTGCCTCTTAAACCATAGTAATCTAACTCTCCATCTTGAAATTTTAAAAGTGCCGTGTCCTGATTTTGAACTATTAAATAGATTATTTTATCGATATATGGCAGCTTATTGCCTTCTTTAGTTTTTTTCCAATATAAAGGATTTTTTTCTAGGATTATCCTTTCCCCAGGTTGATATTTTGTTAATTTGAATGCGCCAGTGCCGATTATCTCTTCCGGCTTTGTATCGGTACCCCAGGTAAAATTGAATCTTTCTTTTTTTACAGGTTCTTCGAGAATGTGTTTAGGCAAGATACTTTGAGACATCGCTCTCAAAAATGGGGCGAATCGCACTGGCAACGTAAACTTCACAGTGTAATCATCGATCTTTTCTACTTTGAAAGTCTTGCCCTCGATTGTAAATATATCTCGAGCTGAATTGGGAATCGAAATATTATAGATAAGCTGATTAAATGTAAATACAACATCGTCAGCAGTAAACTTCTTACCATCTGACCATAAAACATCTTTTCTTAAATGAAACATCCAAACTAATCCATTGTTAGCAACTTCCCAACTTTCTGCTAAGTTTGGTTCGATCTCTAGAGTCTGGCCGTTAGTTCTGGTAAGACCTTCGAAAATTAGGCCTGTGATTGCTGTGGTGGATGTTTCTTTGGCTAGGATTGTGTTAAAAGACCTGGGGTCAGAGGTGGTAGCTAAGACTAATTGCCCTCCATATTTATTGGATGGTTCCCCGGCAAATAGTCTTCCAGCTGAAGAAAATAAAAAAACTACCATTAGGACCGGTAGTTTTTTTCGAATAATGGAAGAAAAATAATTATTCTTCTTGAATTGGCGCCTCTGTGCTTTCAATCTCTTCCTGTATTGGTTGTTGTTCGACTATTTCTTCTACTTCTGCGACTGAATCTTGGGCGACTTGCTCAGCCTCATCCTCTGTTATTGACTCAAGCGTTGGCAATGAACTAGCTTTGGTTTCTGTTTTTTTTGCTGGCTGACTTTCTATCAAGGATCTACCTCTTTGTGTAGATAGATATGCCAGACTTAAACAGGTAATCAGAAATAGAATAGCCAGAGCAGTGGTTGTTCGTACAAGAAAGACATTCGTCTTGGTTCCGAATACTGATTCCATACTGGAAAGCATTTCTGTTAATCCTCCGCCCCTACCGGATTGCATAAGAATAGCGACAATAAGTAATAATGCAACTAAAATATGAATAGCTAAAACAAAAATAAACATTTAATTTCCTTTCTTAACTTCTGATGAAGTTTTAACGATTTCAGTAAAAGAATTTACATCTAGGCTTGCACCGCCGATTAAAGCACCGTCAATATCCGGTTGGTTGATAAGTTCTTGTATATTTCCAGGCTTAACGCTTCCGCCATATTGAATACGAATAGCTTCAGCGCCATCTTTATTAAATATTTTTACTAACAGATCCCTTATAAATTTATGTACTTCTTGGGCTTGCTGTGGTGTGGCATTCTTTCCTGTTCCGATTGCCCAGACTGGCTCATAGGCAATTATTAATCTGGAATAATCCTCAAGTGAAATATCCTTCAGGCACTCCTGAACTTGGGTTTTGACAATATCAAAGGTTTTATTGTCTTCTCTTTCCTTGAGGGTTTCTCCCACGCAAACGATTGGAATCAAGTCAATCTCTAAAGTTGCTTTTATTTTTTTGTTTATATTTACGTTCGTTTCGTTGAAGTATTTTCTTCTTTCCGAATGACCGAGGATGACGTATTTACAGCCGATATCCTTAAGCATAGGAAGCGAAATTTCACCTGTAAAAGCTCCATTTTCTTCCCAGTAAACGTTTTGAGCACCTAAGTCAATATTCGATTGAGAAATCATTTCCGATATTTCATTAAGAGCAATAAACGTAGGACAAATTACTATTTCGATATTTGTTGTTTCGTAAAGATTACGTTTAAGCCCATTGGCTAATTCAATAGCTTCAGAGACTGTTTTGTTCATTTTCCAGTTTCCAGCAATGATAATTTTTCTCATATTATTTCCTGTCTGTTAAGGCTGCTATGCCAGGTAAAATTTTACCCTCCATATACTCAAGAGAAGCCCCTCCGCCCGTTGAGATATGGGTCATTTTATCCTGTAGTTTAAATTTTGCGATTGCTGCGGCAGTATCGCCTCCTCCGATTATTGTTGTTGCCTGCAAATTAGAAATAAATTCAGCTATAGACTTTGTTCCATTGGCAAAAGCATCTATCTCTGAAATTCCCAGCGGACCATTCCAGCAGATTGTCTTTGTGTCCTTAAGGCTGTCTTTAAAGATTTTTATAGTGTCTTCTCCGATATCAACCGCAATAAAGCCATCAGGAATCTCTTTTACTTTTTTAACTTGGCCCACTGGTTCAATGCTGTCAGTGACCACATGGTCAACAGGAAGTGAGAATTTTACATTTGATTTTTTAGCCTTCTCCATCAGTTCTTTGGCTAAATCGATCTTGTCTGCTTCTAGTTTTGAATTTCCGATATTTTCACCTCTTGCTTTCAGAAAAGTATAAGCCATGCCTCCGCCGATTAAAATTGCATCAGCTTTTGGCAGGAGGTTTTCAATAACTCCGATTTTATCTGAGACTTTCGCCCCGCCCAAGAT
>JBDRFF010000001.1:0-14471 GCA_043819095.1 Candidatus Omnitrophota bacterium | reverse complement strand
ACGTGTAAATCCCAAGTCTTTCCGAAGATCGTAATCACCTTTACTCCTGAGGCAACCAATTCTTTGAGATTTTTGTCTTTCTGCGGTTTTATGCCAGCTCGGCGCGTGGACCCGAAAGCAACCAATTTTGCAGCCTTTAATTTAAGCTTCTTCATTTTTTGGAAAAATTGTTTATCTTTTGGATTCGAGCCTGGCCAGCCCCCTTCGATGTAATGAATTCCTAATTCATCTAGCTTCGTAGCAATACTGACCTTGTCTGTTACCGAATAGGAAATCCCTTCTGTCTGTGCTCCATCGCGCAGGGTTGTGTCGTAAAGCTTAATACCTTTCATTTTACCCCTTCTTTTGCAAATTAAACTTTTTATGTAAAGCTTTTAATGCCAAATTGGCAAACTTCTTTTTGATAATACAGGAAATGCTAATTTCTGAAGTTGAAATCATTTCGATATTGATCTTGCTCTCTGCCAAGGCCCTGAACATCTTAGCAGCTACACCTTGATGAGATTTCATTCCCACACCAACAATAGAGACACGTGCGATATTTCGGTCAGATAAGACACTGCCTGCCTTAATTTTTTTTGCCACGGTCTTAGTCAATCTCAGCGCCTTTCTAAAATTGTTTTTAGGAACAGTAAACGAGATATCTGTCTGTCGCGTATGGCTTACATTCTGAACAATCATATCGATGTTGATACCGCCTTTGGATAATACTCCAAATAATTTTGCTGCAGCTCCCGGTTTATCAGGAACGTTGCAAATAGTGATTTTTGCTTCCTTTTTATTTGAAGTAATCCCCCTAACAACCACGCTTTCCATCTTTCTATTGCCTTTAATAATCATTGTCCCAGCCTCCTTAGAAAAACTTGACCGAACATGTATCGGTACGTTAAATCT
Source organism: Candidatus Omnitrophota bacterium (assembly GCA_043819095.1). Taxonomy (GTDB): domain Bacteria; phylum Omnitrophota; class Gorgyraeia; order VGKH01; family VGKH01; genus JBDRFF01. The sequence continues at coordinate 13,577 of JBDRFF010000001.1, read as the reverse complement.
TTTTGCGACCTCAATTGAACGCGCCTGCATCACCTGCGCCCCTAAAGATGCTAATTCCAACATTTCATCGTAAGTAATCCTATGGATTTTTCTTGCAAGTCTTACAACTCGCGGATCCGCAGTAAATATACCTTTCACATCAGTGTAGATTTCACAGATCTTTGCGTTTAGGGTTCTAGCTAAGGCTACTGCGGTTAAGTCTGAGCCGCCCCGGCCTAAAGTTGTAATCTCATCTTTTTTTGTTACTCCTTGAAAACCTGCCACAATAACTATTTGTCCTCTCTTTAATTCGTCGCGCACCCTTTTATCATTGACCTTGAGGATCTTCGCCTTAGTATGAGAGGTATCGGTTATTATACCGACCTGGCCTCCAGTAAAGGCAATCGCTTCGTATCCTAAATTCTTTATTGCCATTGCTAAAAGCGCACAAGAAGCCTGCTCTCCGGTAGCCATCAACATATCCATCTCACGTTCAGGCGGATCATTAGTTATCTGATTAGCTAATACTATCAGATTATCGGTGGTGTCTCCTAGTGCGGACACAATAACAACCACAGAATAACCTTTATCGCGATAACTAACCACTCTACGAGCGACATGTTTAATCATGTCGGTATTTGCAACTGAAGATCCACCAAATTTTTGAACAATTATTCCTTTATGAGACATTTTTTCTCACCTTTCTAAAAACCAAAATCACCTCTTTAATCAAATAGGCTGCTAACAATATTAAAACTATTGATATGCCTATTAGCACATAATCACTATTTTGAATATAGCGTGAAAGCTGATAAAGCATTGCTGCAATAGTGGTAATCAACATAAAGATTGCCGGTAGCAACGTATAACATGTAGGTTTTTTTCTAGCTAATAGCCAACAACTAACAACTAATAATGCCAGAGCAGCAACCAGCTGGTTTGATGCTCCGAATACCGGCCAAATCTTTTGCCAAAGCGGTGTATTAAATTGATCTTTACTTAATGCGAGATAGCCACCAGCCAAAATAATTATGAACGTTGAAATAAATCTATTTTTAATTTTAAACAACTCTTCAGTAATGTAGCGATTGATCCTTGTTGCTGTATCTAATGTGGTCAAGATAAAGGCATTCAAAATAATAATCGCAACAAAACCGCCTAAGCCCCCAAGGACACTTTTTGTAATACTTCCATAACCTAAACCAAAAACACCAACTGGGCTTATTTTATTAACGAAGCAATCGTTTAATTGGACAGAGCTTAATCCAGCACTAATCGCTAAAATAACCATTACGGCTAACAGCCCTTCGGCAACCATCCCTCCATATCCTATACGTTTGGCTTGTACCTCATTAGGGAGCTGCTTTGAAGTAGTGCCTGATGCAACAAGCGAATGAAATCCGGATATTGCGCCGCAGGCAACAACAACAAAAAGCATAGGCCATAAATCACCACTGGCAGAACGATATCCCGTAAATGCAGCCGTCTGGATTACGGGCCGCTCAATCAATAGTCCCAAAAATCCAAAAAACAATCCAAAAAATAAAAGAAAACTCGATAAATAATCGCGTGGTTGCAATAATATGTTTACAGGAATAACCGAAGCGATATAAGCATAAATTAGCAAAACGATTGACCATGCAGCTTGGGTGTTTAAAATTGTGACCGGAAATTTTCCTCCTAAAAAAATCAAGCCTACTAAAGCAGCTAAACCTATAATTGTCGCGATAACAATGTTAATCCTTAGATTATAGATTAAAAATCCGAAAATTACAGCAACAGGAATTAAGCCCAGCGAAGGAATTACAATCCTTGGCTCCTTAACAAAGGTATCAGCGCATAAATACAAAAATACTGCGATTACTAAAATTAAGGCCAGCCAGACAAACAGAGAAAAAATCACTTTTGCTCGTCGGGAAATCGCATTTGTTGCTATATCTGCGATGGAACTACCGCCCTCTCTGACAGAAATAATAAGATTTGCAAAGTCGTGTACTCCACCGATAAAAATCGTTCCGAGTATCACCCAAATCAACGCTGGGCCCCAGCCCCATAAACCAACAGCAATCACAGGACCAACTATTGGACCTGCGCCCGAAATCGAAGCAAAATGATGTCCGAATAAAACCAACCAGTTTTTTGCAGGAATATAGTCAACTCCGTCAAATTTGGTAGTTGCCGGAGTTTGCTTTTGGGGATCGATCTGCCAAAGACCCTCTAACCTGCGAGCATAAAACTTATATCCTAACCAATAAGAAATTATCGCGATAAAAACGATAATCAGCGAATTCATTTTTTTCCTTTGATGAAGTATTCCATCAACTGATGACCGCTATCGAATTTTAGAGAACTGGCCTCTGCTTGTTTTTCATTTAATACCTGAGCAGAATCGGCAGCTATATCCTTACCATAAATAGCGCAACATACCGGCTCTGATGTATGCGTACGAATAGAAATTGGAGTAGCATGGTCCGGTATAACCATAATCCTAACATCTTTACTATCACGAAAATTATCAAGAATTCTCCCAACTATTTCCCGATCGAATCGCTCTATACACGCTATCTTCATCCTCAAATCAGCGTTATGTCCTGCTTCATCCGTTGCTTCTACATGGATAAAAACAAAATCTTTCTCTTTTAACGCCGCGATTGCGTGTTTTGCTTTACCTTCATAGTTAGTATCATAATAACCTGTGGCTCCGGGAACATTTATTGCTTCTAGACCCATAAGCCTCGCCATTCCTTTAATCAAATCAACAGCTGAGATTACTGCTCCGGTTACACCGAATTTTTCCTTGAAACTAGGAATATTCGGCTTTTTTCCTTGACCCCAAAGCCAAATCATGTTTGCCGGGTTCTCTTTTAGATCGATCCTTACCTGATTTATTTCATGCTTCATTAATAAATCTTTTGAAGCACTCATTAAACTATGTAAAGTCACAGCACCACTACCTTCAGGCAGATAATTAGAAATATTCTTATCGATTATGTCGTGGGGTGGTGTGCAAGAAACTTTCGAATAATCATTTTCAGCATTGTTTTTTATCACCATAAGATGCCTATAACTTACTCCTGGATAAAATTTTATTGAAGCGCTTCCGAGTTTCTCATCGATAAATCTAATTATAATCTCTGCTTCCTTGCTAGAGATATGGCCTGCGCTGTAGTCGATCATTTTATCCTTTGCGACGGTGACAAGATTACAGCGAAAGGCTACATCATCAGACATAAGCTCAATGCCTAAATTGGCTGCTTCTAATGGACCTCGACCAGTATAATAGATTATTGGATCATATCCCAAAATAGAAAGATTAGCCACATCCGATGCCGGCGACATTCTATCCGGAATCGTCTTTACCTGCACAACTTGACCGTTTTTGGCGATAAAATCCATATTCTCGGTATGCGCAACTTCTAACGGAGTCCTCTTATCCAACTCCTCAATCGGATGGTCACACATTCCATCAGGGACTAATACGATATATTTCATAATTTTTCTCTGATATTTCTGATTAAAAGCTTTGCTAATTTTTCCTTACTATTAACAAAGCCGATTATTTTCTTATCTTTATCTATTAAGTAGGCCTTGTAATAATTGTCCTTTAAAGTGTTGGCTACGACTAAATCGGCTTTTGTATGTTTTAATAATTTAAATGCTCTTTCGACTAATGTTTTTTTTGAAACGCCTTCCTCTAGTTTAAATATTACAAAAAATGATTTCGGATTGACTTTTTTAACTCTGTCGGCTAATTTCGGAGTCAGGATCAAATTAAGAGAAAGTTTTTTTAAATAAGATTTTATTTTTCTTGGGAAATAAGCCCTTGGCTGATAGTCCGAAACAGCTGCGGAATGTATCACCACATCCGGACTCCTGTTGATCTCTTTTGTAAATAAATCCTTAAAATCGTTAAAATACCTAAAGGATTTTGTTTTAATAGAGTGGTTATTTATAATGTTTTGTGTTGGGCCCATTAAAACAGTAACGTCTGCTCCGAATCTTTTTGCTTCTTTGGCTATCAACATTCCTGTTTTACCCGTCGCTATATTGCTGATAAATCTGATTTTATCGATGGGGACCCAGGTTGGCCCTGAAGTAATTAATACATTCTTTTTCTTTAATTTCATCTGATTATTAAAAGATCTTTTTTAAAACTGAGACAGTATTTGCTTTGACGGACTTCGGTTTTTTTACTGACTTTATTGCCCTTTCAGGATCTTTTAAGCCATGACCGGTCAATACGCAAACGATGATCTTCTTGCCTCCTGAATGTTTAAAATATCCTTTTCTGCGCAATTTTAAAAGTCCTGCAACTGATGCCGCAGAAGCAGGCTCAACAAAAATACCTTCTTTACTAGCCAAAAATTTGTAAGCATCGATGATTTCTTTATCGGAAACCATATCAATAAGCCCTTTGGATTCATCTCGAGCTTCTTCTGCGCGTTTCCAGCTTGCCGGATTGCCTATTCTAATTGCTGTAGCGATTGTCTCAGGCTTTTTAACAACCTTCCCCTTTACTATCGGAGCAGCTCCCTCTGCCTGAAAACCCATCATTTTCGGCAAGGTTTTAATTTCGCCGATCCGCTGATATTCCTTATATCCTTTCCAGTAAGCAGTAATATTTCCAGCGTTACCCACGGGGATAAAATGATAGTCTGGCGAACAACCTAAGAAATCACAGATTTCAAACGAAGCGGTTTTTTGCCCTTCGATCCTATTTGGATTTAGAGAATTGACCAGAACAATTGGTTGTTTTGAAGTAATCTCCCTGACTAAATTCAAGGCTTCATCAAAATTTCCGTCTATTGCGATAACTTGAGCATTATGGATTAACGCCTGAGCTAATTTTCCCATTGCTATTGCACCCTTAGGAATCAACACGAAGCATTTTATTTTCGCCTTAGCTGCATAGGCTGCGGCTGATGCCGAAGTATTCCCTGTTGAAGCGCACATAATCGCTTTTGCGTTTTCTTCCATCGCTTTAGAAACGGCTACAGTCATGCCTCGGTCTTTAAAAGAACCTGTGGGATTAACGCCTTCGTATTTTAAGTACACCTCAAAATCAGATCCCAGTAAACCTGATAAATTTTTTGATAAAATAAGCGGTGTATTACCTTCCAGAAGACTAATTACAGGAGTTCTTTCAGTGACAGGAAGATATTCTCTATATCTTTCAATGACGCCTTTATAAACCATTAAAGCTCCTTTTCCATCCTTATAGCTACCGGATATTCTCTAATAACCGCTAACTTATAAATCTTCTCAAGCGCCAGATGCATATTCTTTTCCCTCGCTTCGTGAGTCAGCATAACAATCGGCACAATCCTGGCTCTCCTTCTTGTCTTTTGAGTAACTGAGGCGATACCTATGCCATGCTTTCCTAAAACGCCCGAAATTTTTGCCAACACACCGGGTCTATCGATTGCTATAAAACGAACATAATATTTCGATTGAATATCGTCGATCTTAACCAATTTCTTAAGCAAGGGTTTTTTAGAAACAAGTCCATTAATATTATTTTGCGACTTTGTCTGGATGATTTTGGCCAAATCAATTAAGTCACTAACAACTCCAGATGCTGCTGTCAGCTGTCCCGCACCCTGTCCGTAAAGAAGCAAATCTCCCATCAAATCAGTATTTATATAAATTGCATTGAATATTCCGCTTACTGACGAAAGTAAATGTTTATTCGGTACTAATGTAGGATGGACTCTGACATCCAAAGAGTTTCCTACCTTTTTTGCGATTGCTAATAGCTTGATTTTAAGTTTTAGTTCTTTTGCAAATTCAATATCTGCCAAAGAGATCTGCGAAATCCCTTCGATAAAAATCTTCTCCATTTTGAATAATTTTCCAAAAGCAAGATAAACCAAAATTAACAATTTATGAGCAGTATCGATCCCTTTAATATCTAAAGAGGCGTTCTTTTCCGCAAAACCCTTTTTCTTTGCTTCGTAAAGAGCTTCGCTGAAAGAACATTTGGCTTCTGACATTCTCGTTAGGATAAAATTTGATGTTCCGTTAATGATTCCGTGGATACTGTTAACTCTATTCGCTAATAAGGCCTCTCTTAAAGTTTTTATTACTGGTATACCGGCTCCGACAGAAGATTCAAAATAAATATTCCTCTTATAGCGTTTGGCTGCCTTAAAAATATCTGCTCCCTCTTCTGCAAGCAGGGCCTTGTTTGCGGTAACAACGTGTTTTTTAGCTTTCAATGCATTAATAATAATTTCTTTTGCGGGATGAATCCCACCGATTAATTCGACGACAATATCAATATCGGAATCGTTTAATATGTCATTAACCCTTCTTGTCTTTTTGGCATAGGGCAACCTAATCGGTCTACGAGTCTTAAAATCTTTATCGCAAATCCATTTTATAAAGAATTCTGCCCCTGATTTTTCTTTGATTAGCGATTTTTTCTTTGTAAGGATCTTCGCAAGTCCCACTCCCACGTTGCCAAATCCAACGAGACCAATGTTAATTTTTTTCATCTCTAGTCTTCTCCCATTTTTTTTAAGAAAAAGTCAACAGTTTCTTTAATCATTAATTTTGATTCCTCATCGACTTCTATAAAACTTACCCTTGTGTTATAAATTAACCCCTCAACTGCCGTTTGCGACTCAATAACCTTAGTTATAAGATTGATATTTTTTGCAGATATGGGAGTCTTAAGCCCTATTTCCAAAATCGTCTGCGGCAAGAAATCCTTAGACGTTGTAAATAACATCCCCCCCTCACTAATATTCTTAATCTGGGAAACCTCGTACTTTTCCTCTTTTCCGCGAACTTTATAGGTCAATACAAAATGTTTTTTTATTCTCTCGAACTTCCTTCTTTCTTTTTCTTTGTCCATAATAACACCTCTCTTTAAAAGGCAATCTTGAATGGTCGGGGCGCTGGGACTTGAACCCAGGACCTCTTGAACCCCATTCAAGCGCGCTAGCCAAACTGCGCTACGCCCCGTTTTTTATCAAAACTCCTTCTTTTTTTTACGAAGCATCAAATCATCAACTGCTCTCAAAGGATCTTTATTTTTATATAAAACCAAATAAATCTCTTTTGTAATCGGCATATCAACTTTATTTCTAAGACTTAATAGATACGCTGATTTTGTCGTGGGAATACCTTCGGCCACCATCTCCATTCTTTTTAGAATTTCTTTCAATTTTTTGCCTTTTCCAATCTGCTCGCCGATAAATCTGTTCCTACTAAACGGGCTAGTGCATGTAGTGACTAAATCGCCTAGGCCGCTTATGCCGCTGAATGTCTTGCTGTCGGCTCCTAAAACAGAGCCGAGCCGAGTCATTTCTGCAAGCCCCCTTGCCAGAATCGCAGCTTTTGTATTAGTACCAAACCTTAGCCCGTCGGAAATACCACAGGCAATCGCAATGATATTCTTTAGACTGCCTCCTAATTCTATTCCAATTATATCTCTATTTGTATAAATGCGGAAACGCTCTGTCATTAATAAATCTTGCAGGGATTTTGCGATTTTCAAATCTTTACAAGCAATTACTGCTGCTGTTGGAAGGGAATTTATTACTTCTCGGGCGATTGTCGGACCAGAAAGAACCGCTAATTTCACATTGCCTAAAATATCATAAATCAGCTCGGAGATTCTTTTTAAAGAACCAGTTTCAATCCCTTTGACCGCACTTAAAAAGATTTTTTTTGAAACATCAATTTTTTTGATTTTTATTAGCACCTTTTTCAAATACTGTGATGGAATAGCTAAAATAATCAAATCGGCATCTTTCACTAACTTAACCAAATCATTACTGATAAGGATTTCTTTGGGTATCCTTATCCCAGGAAGAAATTTTTCATTCACTCTTTTTTTATCGAGAAATCTGACGTAATCTTCAAATGCCCCCCACAATCTAACATTGTAGCCTTTTTTATTTAGCAATATCGCTAATGTTGTTCCCCAACCGCCATCACCTAAAATTGAAATTTTCCCAATCATCTTTTTTTCGCCTTAGTTAAAAAAATACCTGGCGCTGACTTTTCTTGTCTTGTCAAAAATCTAACACCGATATCATAACTTAAATCCGGTAGCTTTTTCTGCCAAACTACTTTGCCGAAAACCCCCTGCTGAATAATTACGCTATTTCTCTCAATATCTTTGCAAAGCCCCAATGCCCCAGAATCTAATCTCAGCCAAAGAATATTCCCCTTAGAAACCCTTTCGTTTAAATTACACATAAGACCTGAATTACTTATGTTTCTGGCGTAACCCTGCATAATTTTATAAATTGTTGACTTCTTGCAGACTTTATACATAAGAGGCTTCCTGTAGCTTAAACGAATAAAATCTCTTCGCTCTTTTCCAATTTTTCTTTTTTTTATCATAAAATTATTCTTTTATAATTATTCTAATATTTCCAATGAGGATAACGCTCAGTTCCAAAATAATATTTTCCATATAGTGGCCTGATGACTGAATCAGGCAGAAACTGAAAGAGTCCGATCTTCTGAACTTTCGCGTCTATTTCTTGTTCTAACGATAATCTATCAAAATTAAGTTTTTTGCTCTTTCCATCTGTTAAATCAATGAGATGCAATCTTTCAGCAATTGAACTAACCGGAGAGGCAATATAGACAAGATACCTTCCATCCGGAGACCACTCAACATATCTATCTGTTCCTCGGTTAATAGTAATCTTTTTCTTCACTGAACCATCACGTTTCATAATCCATATATCCAAGTTTTCAGTTCCATCAAACAAAAATCCACCTGAAATATATGCAATCATTTCTCCATCTGGAGAATATACGCTTGAAAAATCTCTGTCTTTATAATCGCTAAGGCGTTTAAATTTTTTAGTCTCTAAATTTACTTCCCAGATATCATCATTTCCTGAACGTTGTGAGGTAAAAACGATCCATTTTCCGTCAGGAGACCAAGATGGTTTAAAGTCAACTCCTTCGTAACTTGTTAGCTGTTCCTTTTTTTCAGGATTATCTATATCTATAATCCATAGATCCATGTTACCAGAATATGCTGAGGTAACAGCTATTTTCTTTCCATCGGGAGACCAACATGGGGCACTATGCCATTTTCCTGTATTAGTTAGCTGTCTCTGGTTCTTTCCGTCTTCTTCCATTAACCAAATTTCTCGCATTCCGCTTCTATCTGAAATAAAAGCAAGTGTTTTTCCATCCGGTGACCATTTTGGTGCATCATTAAAATAGCTACCAACAGTTAATTGTTTAATTGTTCTAGAGTTTAAATCCAAACACCAAATATCATAATCACCGTATTTACCAGAAGAAAAAACAATTTTTCCTTTTAATTCGTTTTTCATAATATTCCTTTCTAGATGGAGCGGGAGACGGGAATTGCCCGCCAATCGCCAAAGGCGATTGGCGGGGTCTCGTCCCGACGATACGTCGGGACGGAAACCCGAATTTATAGCTTGCCCCGACGCCCTCTCTTAATAACCAGCGTCGGGATCCCGACAGATTTTATTGGAGCGAGCGAAGGGAATCGAACCCACCTATATGGCTTGGAAGGCCATTGTTCTACCAATGAACTACGCCCGCATCATTTAATTTCTCTATCGAGCTTGCCTGTTCTCATCTTAGCAAGTTCCCAACTATAATCGTAAAGATGCAGCCCTTTGCTTACCGCGACAATTTCTCCGTCGGCAACTCCGATTTCATCAGCCATATATTGTTTTACGAGTTGCAAGCCTCCTAGATTCGAAGGAAAACCACCCCAAAGGTCCCAAGAACGAAAATACAAAATAAAATGTAATTTTCCGTATCTTATGCGCGTATCTATAAGCCTCAAGCAGGGAGGATCAGCTAATTGTATATCTGAGGGCATACCAATTTCCATCACAGCCTGATTCGTACCATAGCCTTGAGTTTTATATATTTTGATTACTTCTTCAATCTGATTACAGTCTAAAGGTATTTCTTTTATCATTTCTTTGCCTTCGCGCTGTTCCTTTACTCGCGCCTTGGGCTCGACTAATCTCTCGCCATAAGTATAATCTTCTGTTTCTGTCTTACAACCTGTCAATAAATAACTCAGATATTTATTTACGTATTCCATATCAGTAGGCGGCGGAATAGACATTCCTTCCGGAATTAGGGGTATTATCTGATGGCCGGGTTTTTTAACCCGTACAGTCACAAAATCAAATTCTAAGCGCTTCTGTCCCTGATAGCTGCCTCTATCAATGGTATAAACATGACCCTTGTCTAGAATCGCAGACAAAGTCTGGAACCAGGCATCGTCTAAATCAAACGCCTCAATATAAACAGGTTTTAAAAATTCTTCTGCTTTGACTTTTTCAAACATAATTTTTTAAATTTAAATGGGCAGGGACGGATTTGAACCGCCGAAGCACGAAGTGCAACAGATTTACAGTCTGTCCCCTTTAGCCACTTGGGTACCTGCCCTAATTTCTCAAAAGCTGGCGGAGTAAATCGTGATTCGACTTCTCTCACCATACTTCGTCCTTCGACTGCACTCAGGACGAACAATGAGCGTAGTCGAATGTGTTCGAACCATGCTGAGCAAAGTCGAAGCAAACCCACGACCCGTGTTTTATTCACGCGCCACTACTAATCTTTAAGAGCTGGCGAGAGGATTTGAACCCCCGACCCGCTGATTACAAATCAGCTGCTCTACCAACTGAGCTACGCCAGCAAATTCTTAAGCACATTTTTTTATTGCTTCAGGGATATAATCAATTATATCCGAAGCAATTAATCCTAATTGCGTTTTTTCTTTTACAGCTAAATCTGCTGCCAGGCCATGAATATAAACAGCGAATTTTGCCGCTTCAAAAGGCATTAAACCTTGACCCAATAAAGAACCGATAATTCCAGTCAATACATCTCCGCTTCCAGCTGTAGCCATACCAGGATTACCGGTATTATTTATATAAACTCTGCTTTCAGGATCGACAACTATAGTCTTATGGCCTTTTAATACAAGAAGAGAATTATACCTTTTGACAAAACTCAAAGAAACTTCTTTTCTTTTTCTTTGTACTGCTTGAGTGGTTAAATTTAGCAGTCCAGCCATCTCGCCTGGATGAGGAGTTAGAATTCTCATCCCTTGAAACTTCTTTAGATGTCCAACCAAAGCGTTTATTCCGTCGGCGTCGATAACCATCGGCAAATCTTGATTTTCAAAAATTAATTTTCTTACCAATTTTTGCGTAGAAATATTTTGAGAAAGTCCTGGACCTAAAACTAAAACATCAACTCTGGATAAAAAACCTCTAATCTGAGAATAAGCTTTTAAACTTAGGGACCCTTGATTAGTTTGAGACAAAGGTTTTGTCATCGCCTCAAAAATACTTTTAGGAATAACCGAGATTAGCTCTTTTGGCAGCCCTACCGTTACTAAACCTGCACCTGAACGCAAAGCTGCCTTAGCACAGAGAACTGCTGCCCCGATCATCCCTCGAGAACCTGCAAGTATCAATATATGGCCGAAATCTCGTTTATGAGAATTAGCTTTTCTTCGTAATAATTGCGTTGGCAACCGCATAATCTTTTGTGTGTGAGATTGAAAGTAAAATTTGGATATTGTCGCGTTTATCTTTTAGTTCACAGATCGGCTTTCCGTCACCATTATTTAATATTTTAATATCCTTAAAATCCATCTTTTGATTGCTGAATGCCTTTAATACTGCCTCTTTGGCTGCAAAACGCGCAGCAAGATGCTCGTAGGGAAAACGCCGATTTTTTGCGTAAGATAATTCCTCGTCAGTAAAAACCCGTCTTAAGAAAGAATCGCCCCACTTCTTTATTGCCTTCCTTACTCGTTCAACCTCGATTATGTCCACTCCTGAACCAATAATCATTTCAATTCCTGACCAATCTTAACATCTGCTTTACTGCTTCTTCTAAGCCTACAAAGACTGCATAAGAAATAATCGAATGCCCGATATTTAACTCCTCAATTCCCGGGATTCTTGCTACATCGCCAACATTCTGATAGTTAAGGCCGTGTCCGGCATTCACTCCTAAACCTATCTTCAATGCATATTCTGTTGAATCTATGATCTCTTTTAGATGTTTATCCCGTTCTAGATCAGTCCTGCTATCTGCGTAACGGCCTGTATGCAACTCAATAAAATCGCAACCGATTTCTTTCGAAGACTTGATCTGTTTTTCTTCTGGATCTATAAATAAACTTACATCTATATTCTTTTTTTTAAGCGAATCGATTGCGCTTTTTATGTTTTCTGAATTCCCGACAACATCCAATCCGCCCTCGGTAGTAAGCTCCTGTCTTTTTTCCGGAACCAAAGTCACTTGATCAGGGACAACAGAACATGCGATATCAACGATTTCTCTGTTAACAGACATTTCTAAATTCAGTCTAGTTTTAACTGTCTTTCTTAAGGTTATGAGATCTTTATCTTGTATATGCCGTCTATCTTCCCGAAGATGCAACACGATACTGTCAACGCCTACCTTTTCGCAAATTGTTGCGGCTTTTATTGGCTCAGGCTCGATACCACCCCGGGCCTGCCTTAATGTCGCAACATGATCAATATTAACTCCCAGTTTTGGCATTTTTAATCAATTAAAAATTCCCTGTGGTCAATTCTCCGTTGACATAAAACCAGGTGATTACCGCCAAAACCAGAGCAATGACTTTTAGCGCGATATTATAAGTAAACCACTGCTTGATTTTCATTTCTTCGTTTTAACCTGTCTTAAAAGATTATTCCTTAAATGCTTTACTAAAACCGTCCTGTCTTCAATCTTGGAAAGTTTGCCGTTGACGGCAAAAGATATCTCACCCGTTTCCTCGGAAACAACGACAACAACGGCATCCGTCTGTTCTGCCAGACCGGCCGCTGCCCGATGCCTCGTTCCGATTGTTTTACTAATATTTGGATTTTCCGACAAAGGAAAAAGACAAACCGCTGAAACAATTCGTTCACCTTGAATAATTATTCCGCCGTCATGAATCGGAGAGTTATGCGCAAAAATTGTCTGAATCATCTCGGATGAAATCTTACTGTCAACTGCGATGCCGCTTTCTGCGTATGTCTTAAGCCTGCTTGCCCGCTCGAAGGCAATTATAGCGCCGATCTTTTTTCTCGAAAGTATATCCACTGCCGAGGCAACCTCAGAAATTATTGCCTCGATTTCTTCTTCTTTTAAGAAAACTGCAAAAAAATGTTGCTGTCCTAATTTTGCAAGGCCCTGTCTTAACTCCGGTTGAAAAATGATAAGCACCGCGATAATTGAAATCGCAAAAAATTTCGTGAGTAACCAATCCAAAGTATCGAGGCCGAATTTTTGGAATACAAAAAAAGCTACTACTAAAAAGATAATGCCTTTTAAGACCTGAAAGGCCCTTGTCCCTTGAAAGAAAATAAGAATCCGGTAAAGAATAAACCAAAGGATACCAATCTCAATCACTGGCTTTAAAAATAACCAAATGTTTTTTAAGACTTCTACAGACATAATGCCTCTCTTCAGTTGGGATTCATAATCGAATCCGCTAATTTAACAACCTCTTTAATTTTCCTAACATCGTGAACGCGTACAATGTGAGCACCGTTTTTTATAGCCATTGTCACAGCTGCTGCCGTACCCATCAGGCG